>JAZSCO010000204.1:0-6920 GCA_045602965.1 Acutalibacteraceae bacterium
TGTTGGCGCAGAAGACCTTGTTGCAAGAATCCAGGGCGAAGGCTTCATGGATTTCGACGTATGTATCGCAGCACCCAACATGATGGGTCTCGTTGGTCGTCTCGGTAAGGTTCTCGGTCCCCGCGGTCTTATGCCCAGCCCCAAGGCAGGTACAGTTACACCTGACGTTGCTAAGGCTGTTGAAGAAGCTAAGGCTGGTAAGATTGAATACCGTCTTGACAAAACAAACATCATCCACTGCCCCATCGGCAAGGTTTCCTTCGGTACCGAAAAGCTTGTTGAAAACTTCAACACTCTTCTCGATGCTATCATCAAGGCTAAGCCCGCTGCAGCAAAGGGTCAGTACATCCGTTCATGCGTTCTCGCTACCACAATGGGCCCCGGAATCAAGGTTAACCCCAATAAGGTTGGCACCGCATCAACAGAAGCATAAAAAAACTCTTGACAAGCGCAATTTATTGTGCTATCATATTTAAGCTGTTCTTTTTAAGACAGCAGGTGCTTTTCGCATAAAGGTTATTTTAACCGCCTGCCGAGAGAGGATGCATACAAAAGCTAATAGCTCAATTATGTATGTTCATGCCCTTTCTGCAGAAGCGGAAAGGGCTTTAAATTTTGTAATAAACCTACGGAGGTGAAACATAAATGCCCAGCGCAAAGGTTTTGGAACAGAAAAAGCAAATCGTTGCTGACCTCACCGAGCAGATTCAGAATTCAGTAGCAGGTGTTATCGTTGACTATAAGGGTATCAACGTTGCTGACGACACTAAGCTTCGTAAGGAACTTCGTGAAGCAGGCGTTAAGTACACAGTAGTTAAGAACACTCTTCTCGGTCTCGCTGCAAAGAATGTTGGTCTTGACGATCTCTGTGATGTTCTCGAAGGCACAACAGCTATCGCTATCAGCCCCGAAGATCACACAGCAGCAGCAAGAATTCTTTCAAAGTTTGCTGATACACACAAGAACTTCTCCGTAAAGAGCGGTTATCTTGACGGTAAGGTTGTTGACACAGCAACTATCGACTCGCTTGCAAAACTTCCCACAAGAGATATCCTTCTTGCAACAGTTTGCAACGCATTCAACGCACCCATCTCAGCATTCGCTCGCGTTATCCAGGCTATTGTTGACAACGGCGGCGAAGCTGCTCCTGCAGCAGAAGCAGAAGAAGCGCCTGCAGAAGCATAATTTACTATTAAATTAATTATTAACAAATTGGAGGAAAATAAAATGGCATCAGAAAAGATTGCAGCAATGATTGAAACAATCAAAGAACTTACAGTACTTGAACTCTCAGAACTCGTTCACGCAGTAGAAGAAGAATTCGGCGTATCAGCAGCAGCAGCAGTTGCAGTAGCAGCTCCCGCAGAAGCAGCTGCAGCAGCAGAAGAAAAGACAGAATTTGACGTTATTCTTGCTGAAGTTGGCGCAGAAAAGATTAAGGTTATCAAGGTTGTTCGTGAACTCACAGGTCTTGGTCTTGCAGAAGCTAAGGCTGCTGTTGACGGCGCTCCCAAGGCTCTCAAGGAAGGCATCTCCAAGGAAGATGCTGAAGCTGCTAAGGCTAAGCTTGAAGAAGTTGGCGCAAAGGTTGAAATTAAATAATTTAGTTTTAACAGATTACCGCTGTGCAGAAATGCATGGCGGTTTTTTTATGCGCTAAAATCCGCAAGTAGAAAAATTCTACCGTCAAGAGAATCATCTTCAATGAACAAGTTATTGTTTAATTGTGTGAAAGGGGTTATTATTAGCTTGTAAACAGTGCTGTAATACATTTAAAGGATGGTTTTTATGACGGTTTATTTTGGTGAAAATCTCAAAAAGCTCCGCAAATCCAAGGATCTCACTCAAGAGGCATTCGCAGATTTCCTCGGTATGTCATTCCAGGCAATAAGCAAATGGGAAAGAGGGGAAAGCTATCCCGACATCACTATGCTTCCCACCATCGCTTCATTTTTTGGCGTTACCGTTGACAGCCTTCTCGGCACAAATGAAATTGAAAACGAGAAAAAACGAAGCGAATATATAGAGGAATATTTATGTCTTTGCAACGAAGGAAAATTCGATGATGCAGTAAAGCTCATAAAAAAAGCCGCGCAGGAATTCCCCGGCAACTACGATATCCTCTCCAAATATTTAAGCGCTCTTACCAACAACCACAGCCACGAAGACGGCGATTATCTGATATCCGTCAAGCCCGAGATGCAGAGAATATACGATATCATCTGCAATTACTGCACAGACGACAGCATCAGAATATGGAGCAAAAGAAATATGTGTCTCTATCTTCGCGATTTAAGTCTCGTTGAAAATTCGGGCGTTGACATTTCCGAGGCAGAAGCAATTCTCGCTGAAATGCCCATTATGCGAAACACAAGAGACTATGTTTCAATGTATATGTATCCGTTTGACGATGAAAAGCGCTCCCTTGCCTGTGCAAACGGTATTTCCGAAATGCTCCGTCTCTTCGGCGAAATCATGAACAGAAAATATAAAAACTTCCTCGATGCCAACGATGATGTTTCTCAAGCATATATCAATCTCGTCGAGGCTGTCATGCCCGACGGCGACTACGGCAAGAGCTATTATCTGATGGTTATTTATCATCAGAGACTCGGCGTGAAAAAATATCTTGCAGGAGATATAAAAGGCGCTCTTCAGTATTTTGAAAAAGCACTCGCACTCGCAAAAAAATATGATGAAATGCCCGAAATTTCCATTCACACATCTGACGCTGTCAGAGGCATTGAATTTGACAAAACAAAAGCATACAGATTCTGGGAAGGCTCTTTCTACGAAGATGTAAAAGAAGGTCTTATAAACAGACCTCAGCTTTCCGATGAATTTAAAAACAGCAAGGAATTCAAGGCGTTATTTGAAAGTGAATAAACAAAAGGCTTGTACGGTTTATGCCATACAAGCCTTTTTCGTATTATTCAGTTGCATTTTCTTTTTTTCTGTCCATACCCCAGAGGTGGATAACTCCCTCATCGTTGAGCGCCTTGACAAGCACGAAAGTAATCGGCAGAATAAAAATTCCGAAGAATCCGAAAAGCTGAACGCCAAGATACATTCCGAAAAGAGTGATTGCCGGATGAAGCCCGACGTTCATTGCAACAAGTCTCGGTTCAAGCACTTGACGGATAACGGTTATCACGATATACATAACAATCAGACCGATTCCGAGACCGACATTTCCCGTAAACAAACTGAAAACTGCCCACGGAATAAGAACCGTACCCGTACCGAGAACAGGAAGAATATCAACTATCGCCGTAATTATTGAAAGAACAAGAATATATCCTCCGCCGTAAACGCCGATAAACTTTAGTATATTAAGGCCTATCGAAACTTCGCAGAATGTGATAAAAATAAGTGTTGCATAGGATTTGAGCATCTTTCCGAGGATATCGCCGAGAATTCTTCTTGTTTTGACAACGGCAATCTCATGTTCGCGGGAAATATTTTCGCTGATGAGAATTCTGAACTTATCGTAGTCACAAGTTATGAAGAAACACGCTATAATACCCATGAAGACCGATGCGAAAACAACCGGGATTTGCTTGGCGGTTGAAAGGAGTCCTCCCAGAGGAGTTGCAAGAAATGATAAATCAAAGCCTCCGGCTTCCGGCTGGGCTACATTTTCCGCACCTTCCTGAGAAGCAAGCAGAAGCTTATCGGCAATTCCCGTTACCGAATCCGCAACCGTTTTTTCAAGAGAATCGGGCAAAACCGTAATCTTTGTAAGAATCCAGTTTTCGGCAGTATGGATAAGACTCGGTATATCTGACATTTTGGACATAATATATTCGCCGAAACCCTTGAATTCAACAAAAAGTCTGTATCCGACAAGCACAATCGCCGATATCACAACAGAAATAATCAGCAAAACTGCAATCGCACCGAGAATATTCTTTTTTATCTTTGTTTTTTCGGAGATAATCCGGAGCGGTTTCTGAAGAACAATCGCAATCGCAAACGCAAAAATAAACGGTGCAACGAGTCCGAATGCGTACTTCATGAAAAGATAGAATATCGCGGCGATGACGGAATAAAAAGCGATGTTAATCAGCGTCGCCCTTCTCTTTTCGGTAATTTCCATTTATCTTCCCCCTCTCGAAAAGAGAATGTAATGTTATTTTACACCATTTTTCACTAAAAGGCAATTATTGTTATAAAAAAGACATAAAAATTTAACAAAAGTTCAAAATATCTCTTTATTATTTTGAAAAAGTGTGGTAAAATCTTTTTAATTAGTTTTTTAAAGGAGCGATTCGGATGTATGTTGCCATAATGGGTTACGGCGTGGTCGGCTCGGGTGTTGCAACCCTTCTTAATAAAAACCACGAACACATCGTTAAAAAGAGTCTGCAGAGCGATATGCAGCTCAAATATATTCTTGACCGCCGTACATTCCCCGGTGACCCTTATGAACATCTTCTCATCTCTGATTTCTCAAAGATAGTTGAGGATGACGAGGTAAAGATAGTTGTTGAAACCATGGGCGGACTTCACCCCGCTTATGAATATGTTCTTGCTTGCCTTAAAGCAGGCAAAAACGTTGTAACCTCAAACAAGGAACTTGTTGCCGCAAAGGGCTGCGAGCTTCTTAAGGTTGCAGACGAAAATAATGTTAACTTCCTGTTTGAAGCAAGCGTTGGCGGCGGTATTCCCATCATCAGACCCATCAGCCAGTGCCTTGCAGCGAACGATATTGATGAAATTGCAGGTATCCTCAACGGTACAACCAATTTCATTCTCACAAGAATGATAGTTGACGGCATGACCTTTGATGAGGCACTTCTTCTTGCTCAGAAAAACGGCTATGCAGAGCGTGACCCCTCTGCTGACGTTGACGGTCATGACGCTTGCAGAAAAATCTGCATTCTTGCAGCTCTCTGCTTCGGCAAGCACGTTTATCCCGACTCGGTTTACACCGAAGGCATTCGCAAGATTGACCTTGCAGACGTTGACTATGCACGCTCATGGGGCGGCGTAATCAAGCTCATCGCAAGAGCAAAAATGCTCGAAAGCGGCAAGGTTTCCGTTATGGTATCCCCCGCATTTGTTCAGAATCACAGCCAGCTTGCTTCCGTTGATGACGTATTCAACGCAATCCTCGTAAGAGGCGACGCTATCGGCGATGTTGTTTTCTACGGCAAGGGTGCAGGCAAGATGCCCACAGCAAGCGCCGTTGTTGCAGACGTTATCGACTGCGCAAGACATATGCAGCGCAAAAAGTTCTTCGGCTGGGCTGACAGCGAAGACGGATATGTTGCCGATTTCGGCGAAAGCTCTTCTGTTTTCTATCTCAGAGCAACAACAGAAAATGTTGCCGCTGCTCTCACTCAGATTAATTCTGTTTTTGGCACAGTTAAAATGCTTACAAGAGAAAATGCGCCCGACGGCGAATTCGCTTTTGTTACCGATATGATTTCCGAAAAGGATATGGCAGAAAAGCTTGCTCTTGTTAATGAATCAAAAATTGAATCGGTTATCCGTATAACCGATTATTAATCCCTGTTTGGAGGTTCAGTTATGGGTTTAATAGTTCAGAAATTCGGCGGCAGCTCCGTTGCAAATGCCGAAAGAGTTATGAATGTTGCAAGAATCGTTACCGATACTTATAAAGCAGGTAATGACGTTGTGGTTGTTGTTTCCGCACAGGGCGACACAACTGACGACCTTATTGCAAAAGCTAACGAAATCAATCCCAAAGCATCAAAGAGAGAGATGGATATGCTCCTCGCTTCGGGCGAACAGATTTCAATTTCACTTCTCGCCATGGCTATCGAAAGCCTCGGCTTCCCCGTTTGCTCGCTTCTCGGCTGGCAGGCAGGTTTCTCAACAAATTCCGTTTACGGCTCGGCAAGAATCAAGAAGGTTAAGGCTGACCGCATCAAAATGGAAATCGCAAAGAAAAACATCGTAATTGTTGCAGGCTTCCAGGGTCTTAATAAGTACGATGACATCACTACACTCGGAAGAGGCGGTTCAGACACAAGCGCAGTTGCAATTGCAGCATCGATGCACGCAGACCGCTGCCAGATTTTCACCGATGTTGAGGGTGTTTACACCGCAGACCCCAGAAAAATCAAGAGTGCAATCAAGCTTAACGAAATCACCTATGATGAAATGCTTGAGCTTGCAACTCTCGGCGCACAGGTTCTTAACAACCGTTCGGTTGAAATGGCTAAGAAATATAATGTTAAGCTTGAAGTGCTTTCAAGCCTTGTAAGAAAACCCGGCACAATTGTCAAGGAGGTAGCAGACATGGAAAAAATGCTCGTCAGAGGTGTAACAAAGGATACAGACGTTGCCCGTGTTTCAATCATCGGTGTTCCCAACGTTCCCGGTATCGCATATAAAATTTTCGGAAAGCTCGCTGCAAAGGACGTTAACATTGATATCATCCTTCAGTCAGTAGGCAGAGGCGACACAAAGGACATCGCTTTCACAACAACAAAGGCAAAGCTTGATGATACTGTTGAAACTCTCAAGTCACTTGACCTTCTTGAAGGTCTTGAAATCATTTGTGATACAGACGTTGCAAAGGTTTCAGTTGTTGGCGCAGGAATGGAATCACATCCCGGCATCGCTGCAAAGATGTTCGAAGCACTCTTTGAATCCGACGTTAACATCCAGATGATTGCAACAAGCGAAATCAAGATTTCCGTTCTCATCGACGTTAAGGATGCCGACAAGGCTGTTGAAGCCGTTCACAACGCATTCATCCCCGTTATCAACGAATAATAAAAAATCAGACCTCGGTATTTCAGAAGAAGTACCGAGGTCTTTTATTATGCATTTTCCGTGTTTTCTTTTATTTTATGTATCTCTTCAAGGATTTCAGCTTCGCCGTCAACAATTCTGTATTTCATCGCTACGGATTCAGTTTCGCTTTTATAGCCGTCAATGGGTCC
>JAZSCO010000205.1:0-6045 GCA_045602965.1 Acutalibacteraceae bacterium
TCATAATACAAAACGGGCTGACCGTAGCTGGGTGCCTCTGAAAGACGAACGTTTCTGGGGATAACGGTTGAATAAACCTTTTTGGGGAAGCATTTTTTAACTTCCTCAACAACCTGCTGTGTGAGGTTGAGTCTGCCGTCATACATAGTGAGAAGAACGCCTTCGATTTCGATATACGGGTTATAGAGACGCTTGACCGTCCTGACGGTTGCGATAAGCTGCGTCAGACCTTCAAGGGCATAGAATTCGCACTGAATCGGTACCATCAGGGTATCTGCGGCGCAAAGACCGTTGAGGGTTATCAGACCAAGCGAAGGGGGGCAGTCAAGGAAGATGAAATCAAAGCTGTCCTTGACGGTTGCGAGTGCATTGCGCAAACGTGATTCTCTTTTCTGAAGCTCAACAAGCTCAAGCTCCGCACCTGCAAGGTCCATACTCGAAGGCATAACCGAAACGTTTTTATACGGAGTCTGAATAATTGCATCCTTTGCGGAGCAGGAGCCGATAATCACGCTGTAGGATGAACGCTCAAGACCTTTTTTGTTGATTCCGAGACCGCTTGTTGAGTTGCCCTGAGGGTCGATATCAACGAGCAGAATTTTATATCCCTTACTTCCGAGTGCAGCTGTAAGGTTAACGGCAGAGGTTGTTTTACCGACTCCGCCTTTCTGATTAACAATAGCAATAATCTTTCCCAAAATAATCGCTCCTGATATATGTTATAGATGTAATTAATATTATAGCATACATATAAAAAAATGAAAAGATGAAAATAAAATTTTTATGTTTCACGTGAAACAACATAAAAATGCAGAAGGAGCAGACCGAAGTCTGCTCCTTCCGCTGGATGTGGGTGTGAAAGAGAAAGATATGGTAAGTGAGGAGTTGTTAAAGTTATGCCGAAGTTTTCTTTGCTTTTATATAGCAATTCCGGCTTTTTGGAATGCGGACAATGTATTCGATATACTCATCCGTTTCGCTTTTGGCTGAATCTGCCTCGATTCCTGCCCGACGCATGGTGTCAACCGCATGATTCAGGGTGTTTACGAATATTCTTACATCCTTGAAAAGCTTTACCGTCGGCTGTCTGTGACGGCTGTCATTGGTAAGTATCTGCGAAACAAGCCTTTCGGTTTCGGCAACATTCAGTCTTTTTTCGGCGATAATTGACATGGCTCTTTCCATCTGATTGATTGAAGTTAATCTGAGCATCGCCCTTGCATGGCGTTCGGTCAGATTTTCCTGAGTAATCCGAAGGCGAATTTCTTCGGGAAGTCTCAGAAGTCGGAGCTTGTTTGAAATCGTAGGGGGAGCTTTGCCAAGTTTTTTGCAGATTTCGTCACGGCTCATGCCGTATTCAGTCAGCAGTTTTTCAATTGCTACGGCTTCTTCAAAGAAATTAAGGTCGCAACGCTGAATGTTCTCGAGCAGAGCGAAGAGTGCAGATTTTTGGTCACTCGCCTCCATTATTATGCAAGGCACCTGCGTTATGCCGACAAGCCTTGATGCACGGAGTCTTCTTTCGCCCGAAATGAGTTCATATTCGCCGCGGCTGTTGACCCTTACGGCAATCGGCTGAATGATGCCGTTTTGTCGGATGCTCTGGGCAAGTCCCTCAAGCTCATCAAAATCAAATCTGCGGCGGGGCTGATTTGGATTCGGATTGATTTCCTCCTGAGGAATCAGAATTATCTGACCGCCGATTTTAAATTTTCCGCTTTTCAAAAGTTAATCCCTCCGTTTCGTTGACTCAATGATATCACCGAAAGGAGGGATTGTCCAGCATATTCGATTTTCAAAAAACTGCCTTAACCGACAGCAAATGTTGAATTAAAGAGGCTTTTTTGCTATCTGTGCGGATACTCTCGGATATTTTGGCGGAACTTGCGATATCTTTTTGATAACAATTATTGTTCTTTCGCCGCCGTCGGAGAGGGAGAATGACTTCTCGGCAACGATTTTTCCGCCGAGAAGCTTAATTGCATTTCTTGCATCGGCGATTTCTTCCTGAGCTTTTGCCGCTTTCATGGCGAGAAATACGCCGCCGACTTTAACAAACGGCAGACAGTATTCGCAAAGAACATTCAGCGCCGCAACCGCTCTTGAGCAAACAATATCGAAATTTTCACGGTATTCTTTACTCTGACCGGCTTCTTCGGCTCTTGTGTGAACCACTTGGGCGTTAAGTCCGAGCGTTTCGACGGTTGATGCAACATATTTCAGTTTCTTTGCAGTTGAGTCAATCATGGTCATTTCAAGGTCAGGTCTTGCAATGAGCAGGGGGATTGAGGGGAAACCTGCACCCGTACCTACATCAAGCACCTTTGCATTCGGCGCAAAATTGTATGCCGAAAGTGCGGAAATGCTGTCCGCAAAATGCTTGACTGCTATTCCGTCGGGGTCGGTAATTGCGGTTAAGTTCATTGTCTTATTCTGTTCAACGAGCAATTCTGAAAGCTTTTCAAAGAGCTTTATCTGCTCATCGGTGAGCGAAATTCCGAGCTTTTCTGCGTCGGATATTAATAAATTGGTGTTAACCATTTATACCGTTCCTCTCAAGATAGATAAGTAAAACCGAAATATCGGCAGGGGAAACGCCTGAAATTCTCGATGCCTGACCGACGGTTTCGGGTCGGATTTTGCAAAGCTTTTCAACCGCTTCAAGACGAAGACCCGTTATTGCATTATAATCAAGGTCTTCGGGAAGTCTTTTAACCTCAAGTCTGCGGTTTTCGTGAATCTGCATTTGCTGACGCTTGATATAGCCTTCGTATTTGATATCAATCTCAACCTGTTCGAATACTTCAAAGGGTAAATCGGGTCGGTTTTTGTCAAACGGAGCGAGAGCTTCATAGTTAATCTGCGGTCTGCGCAGAAGTTCAATCATTTTTACGCCTTTTTCGAGCGCTGATGTTTCACGTGAAACAAGCATTGCATCGAGTTCGGGAGTTTTGGGAATGGAGAGATTTTTGATTCTTTCCATTTCTTCGGCAATCAAATCAAGCTTTTTGAGGAAAGCCTGATATCTTTCTTCGCTGATAAGACCTGCCTTGTAGCCGATTTCGGTCAGTCTGCGGTCTGCGTTGTCCTGACGGAGAATGAGGCGGTATTCTGAACGGGAGGTCATCATTCTGTATGGGTCGGAGCAGCCTTTGGTTACAAGGTCGTCAATAAGTGTGCCGATATAAGAAGTTGTGCGGTCAAGAATGACGGGCTCTTTGCCTTTGATTTTGAGAGCAGCATTCATGCCTGCAACAAGTCCCTGCGCCGCCGCTTCCTCATATCCGCTCGAACCGTTGAACTGTCCGGCGCCGTAAAGACCCGGAAAATCCTTGAATTCGAGTGTCTGACGAAGCGAAAGGGGGTCAACGCAGTCGTATTCAATCGCATAGGCGGTACGCAGAAACTCTGCTTTTTCTAGACCGGGTATGCTGTGAACGATTTTGAGCTGAACATCCTCGGGCAAAGATGACGAAAGTCCCTGAACATACATCTCATCGGTGTTACCGCCGCAAGGCTCAACAAATATCTGATGGCGTTCTTTTTCGGAAAAACGCACTATTTTATCCTCAATGCTCGGACAGTAGCGAGGACCTACGCCGTCAATCTTGCCCGAATAGAGGGGTGAACGGTGAAGATTTTCAAGAATAATCTTCTTGGTTTCTTCACCCGTGTATGTAATATAACACTTTTCGGTGTTGCGCACTTCAATATTATTATTGAATGAAAAGTGAACAATGTTATCATCGCCGAATTGAGGTTCAAGGTTTTCGGTGTCAACGCTTCTGCGGTTGACTCTGGGCGGTGTACCTGTTTTGAAACGGCGTGTCATGACGCCGAGCTCTTTGAGCGATTTTGCAAGCTCAACTGACGGAAACATACCGTCGGGACCGCTTTCGTAAGAAATATCGCCGATGAAAATGCGTCCTGCAAGGAATGTACCCGTTGCAATGATTACAGCTTTTGCTTTGTGGATTGCTTCAAGACGGGTTTTGAGCAGCCATTCGTTGCCGTCACGCTTCAAATCGATGATTTCCGCCTGACGGAGATAGAGGTTTTCCTGTTTTTCAAGAGCGAATTTCATATAGTCGCAGTAGCCTCTGCGGTCAATCTGCGCGCGAAGGCTGTGTACGGCAGGGCCTTTTCCGAGATTGAGCATACGGCTCTGAAGGGTGTTGAGGTCAGCCGCAATACCCATTTCGCCGCCGAGAGCATCGATTTCACGGACAAGATGTCCCTTCGATGTGCCGCCGATGGAGGGGTTGCAGGGCATGTTGCCGACCCAGTCGAGATTTATTGTAAACACTGCCGTTTTGCATCCGAGGCGTGCGGCAGCAAGCCCTGCCTCAATTCCGGCATGGCCTGCACCGATAACAGCAACATCATAATTTTCAGAAAAGTATTCCATAGTAACACCACTTTTTATTTCGGAATGGTTTTTGTGCAAATAATCTACAGTCATCCCCACACCGATTCAGCGATTTAAAGCGCGAAATGGTTTCGCGGGGTGGGATGAGGATTTGTTAAGGGGGTTAAGAAAATTGCGAAATCGGAAAAATAAAACCGTTCGTTTACAGACGATTGCGTGAAACAGATTTAACTCTGCATCATTTGGAAAATTTCTATCGGCTGTAATCGGAAATCGCTGTTTTAGTTCCATAAAAGCATTAAAATCGGCGGTTATATTGCTGAATAAGAATAATATCTCGGGTTTTGGCTGAAATTTATTTCGGAAATTTATGCAGAGCAGATTTGCAGCTCAGGTCATTAATCTGCCGATTATTTCGGAGAATAAAATTGATACGCCGAAAAAAATACAAAGTCCGATAAAAATTTTTGTGATAAGTTTCATTTGCGGTCTTACCGTTTCGAGCTTCACATCGCAGGCGGGACAGAATGTGTCATGCTCCTGCGTTTTTGCACGGCAGACGGGACAGTATTTTTTGCTGTTTCGTTCCCTCGCAATAAAATAAGCGCAAAGACCGAAAACATTGAACACAAGTCCGATGATGACCCAGAAAACCGTATTCATATTCTGTTTTCTTGAGTTGATGAAAATATAAATTCCCACAGCGACGGCTGCAGCAAACCATATCATCATGAACGCAACCCAGGTGAATATTGAAACGAGCATTGTGAACATACTGATTTCCTCTTAACACGGGAATTTATTTACCCACGCAGAATCTTGAGAAAACTTCATCGACAACGGCAGAAGTTGCTCTGTCGCCTGTGAGCTCAAGAAGTGCATCGATTGCACAGTCGGCGCAGACATTGACCGCGTCAAGAGTGACGCCCATATTGAGTGCGAAGATTGCCTCGTCAATATGATTCAGCGCATTAACGCAGCAGAGTCTTTGTCTTTCGCTGGTCAGGCAAGCGGAATTCGGGTCGAATTCATTTGTTTTGAAAATTGAACGCACCGCATTTTCGAGTGCATCTCTCCCCTCCCCTGTTGCGGCGGAAAGCTCAACAGTATAAGGAAAATTATCATCGATGATTTTTCTGTCTGCCGTCATGGGCAGGTCGGATTTATTGAGAAGAGCAATTGCCTTTTTATTGCGGCATTGCTCAATTATGTCAAGGTCATCATTATTCAGCGGTACGCTTGAATCGAAAACTGCAAGCACAAGCTCGGCTCTTTCAAGACGGCGTTTTGCAAGATTTACGCCGATATTTTCAACGACGTTTTCGGTTTCACGGATACCTGCGGTATCTGCAACACGCATGATAATCTCGCCCAGAACAATTTTTTCTTCAACAACGTCACGGGTTGTGCCTGCAATATCGGTAACGATTGAACGCTCAAAACCTGTGAGCAAATTCATGAGTGTTGATTTTCCGACATTGGGTTTGCCGACGATAACTGCATCAATTCCGTCGGTGACGGCTCGTCCGCAGTCGTAACGGCGGATGATATCGGCAAGAGCTGATTTTGTTTTTTCAAAAACAGGAAGCATATCTCCTGCGCCCGTATCCTCGATATCCTCGTCAGGATAATCAACCCATGCGGCAAGTGAAGCGCAGATTCCGATGATTTCATCG
>JAZSCO010000206.1:0-3367 GCA_045602965.1 Acutalibacteraceae bacterium
AATTATCTCCTTTGTTGAGGCTGAGAGCCTTTATTCAGCATTATAATATCAAATATTTAACTTTTTATCAAGATTTTTTATTAATAAACTTTACAATTTTATAAATTATGGTATATTATATTATGGACTTTTATAGAAAAGATATTGGAGGTTTTAGTAAATGTCAAAAATCAAAGTTGCGGTTATCGGATGCGGTACAATTGCTAATGCATCACATATACCATCATATATGGCAAACGATGAAGTTGAAATCAAATATTTCTGCGATATAATTCCTGAAAGAGCTGAAAAAGCTGTTAAAAAATATGGTTGCGGAAAAGCTGTTGTTGACTACCATGAAATTCTCAGCGATCCCGATCTTGATGCTGTTTCTGTTTGCACTCACAACGATTATCATTCAGTTATTGCAATTGATTTCCTGATTGCCGGCAAGCATGTTCTTTGCGAAAAACCTGCTGCAAGAATCCTTTCCGAAGCTCTTGAAATGCAGAAAGTTGCACAGGAAACAGGTAAGGTTCTCAATATCGGCGTTTGCAACCGTTTTAATACTTATGTTATGAAGGTAAAAGAACTTATTGATCAGGGTGAGCTTGGTAATGTTCACCATGTTTACGCTTCCTTCAGAAAGCACCGTTCAATCCCCGGAATCGGTGGCGATTTCACTACCAAATCAAAATCGGGCGGCGGCGTTCTTATTGACTGGGGTGTTCATTTCCTTGATCTTATCATGTATTGCTGTGGCGATCCCAAGCCCCTTACAGCTTCGGGTGAAGCATTTTGCAAACTCGGCAAGAATATTCCCGATTATACATATACAGGTATGTGGGCAGAAGATACAGCAGACATGAACGGTACATACGACGTTGACGATTCTGTAACGGGCATTGTCAGAACAACGGGACCTGTTATCACTTTCAACGGCGCATGGGCTCAGAATATCGGTGAAGATGAAATGTTTATTGATTTCATGGGCGATAAGGCAGGCATAAGACTTCAGTATTGTTCTGATTTCAGAATCTGGTCGGTTAAAAACGGTATGCTCACCGAAACTCAGGTTTCCGCAAAGCAGACCGATATGTACAGAAATGAAATTAACGATTTTATCAGATGTATAAAGACCGGTGACAAGAATCAGCAGAATATTGATTATGCGGTTGAAACTTCAAAGATTATGCAGGCAATTTACGATTCCTCCGAAAATCATTGTGAAATTAAAATATCATAAGAAAGGTTGATTTATTTTATGGATATCAGAATATTTAAGAATGAGGCAGAAATCGGAAAGGCAGCAGGTCAGCTTTTCTGTGATACAGTTAAAGAAAATCCCTCATGCGTTCTCGGTCTTGCAACAGGCGCAACTCCTGTTCCGACTTATAACTATATGGTTGAAGAATATAAGGCAGGTAATGTTTCCTTTAAGGATATCACAACATTCAATCTTGATGAATACTGTGACCTTCCCAAAGAGCACAAAAACAGCTATTATTCATTTATGTTTGATAATCTTTTCTCGAAGATTGATGTTAATGCTGAAAATGTAAATTTCCTCGATGGTAACACAGATGACCCCGAAGCAGAGAGTGCAAGATATGCAGCTGCAATCGCTTCAAAGGGAGGAATTGATGTTCAGCTTCTCGGTATCGGCAGAAACGGTCACATTGCTTTCAACGAGCCTTCCGATGCATTCACAGGCGAAAGCTTCAAAATTGCTCTCACACAGAGCACAATCGATGCCAATTCAATCTATTTTGACGATATTCCCATGCCTCGCTATGCTATGACAATGGGTATCGGTTCAATCATGAAGGCGAAGAAGATTGTTCTTATTGCAACAGGTGCTTCAAAAGCAGAGGCAGTTAAGGGAATGATTAAGGGTGAGGTTACTCCTCAGCTTCCCGCTTCAATTCTTCAGCAGCATCAGGATGTAGTTATCTTCCTTGATGAAGCTGCTGCAAGTCTTCTTTAATGCAATTCTGAGGTGAAAAATAATGGATAAAAAAACTTTCTATATATCAACGCCGATATATTATCCTTCGGATAAACTTCATATCGGTCATACTTACTCAACCGTTGCTGCTGATACAATGGCTCGCTATAAACGTTTTCAGGGCTTTGATACATTTTTTCTCACAGGTACCGATGAACACGGTCAGAAAATAGAGGATAAAGCAAAGGCTGCAGGAGTTACTCCTCAGAAATATGTTGATGATATTGTTGTCGGTATCAAAGAACTCTGGAAGCTTATGAATATTTCCTATGATAAATTCATCAGAACAACTGATGATTATCATGAGAAAGCAGTTCAGAAGATATTCAAGAAGATGTATGATAAGGGCGATATTTATAAGGGCCATTATGAGGGTCTTTATTGCAAACCCTGCGAATCTTTCTGGACAGAAACTCAGGCTGTTGACGGAAAATGTCCCGATTGCGGCAGACCCGTAACCAAAGAAAGAGAAGAAGCTTATTTCTTTAAACTTTCTGCTTATGCAGATAAGCTTGCAAAGTATTATGATGAGCATCCCGGATTTATCGAACCTGTCAGCCGTCAGAATGAAATGGTTAATAACTTCATTAAACCCGGTCTTCAGGATTTGTGCGTATCACGTTCATCATTTAAGTGGGGAATTCCCGTTCCTGTTAATGAAGACCATGTTATCTATGTATGGCTTGACGCTCTCACAAACTATATTACAGCTCTCGGTTACGGCAGTGATGATGATTCTCTCTATAAGAAATTCTGGCCTGTTGATGTTCATCTTATTGGTAAGGATATCATCCGTTTCCATATGATTTACTGGCCTGCGTTTCTTATGTCTATTGATGAGCCGCTTCCGGAGAAAGTTTATGCACACGGTTGGGTGCTTATTGACGGCGGTAAGATGAGTAAATCCGTCGGTAATGTTGTTGACCCCGTAATTCTTGCTGAAAGATACGGAGTTGATGCTTTGCGTTATTACCTTCTCCGTGAATTCACATTCGGTTCAGACGGCTCATTCTCAAATGAGAATCTTATCAACAGAATCAATTCTGACCTTGCAAATGACCTTGGTAATCTTGTTTCAAGAACAGTTTCGATGGTTGAAAAATATTTCGGCGGAACAATTCCCGGTGAAAGAAAAGCAGGGGAATTTGACGATGACCTTAAAGCTCTTGCATTGCAGACAAAGGGAGATGCGGAAAAAGAGCTTGATAAGTTCAACTATTCAATTGCTCTTACAAATATCTGGAAGCTTGTTTCCAGAACAAACAAGTATATTGACGAAACTGCTCCCTGGGCTCTTGCGGAGGATGAAGCAAATAAGGATAGACTTGCAGAGGTTATGTATAATCTTTGCGAATGTATAAGAATGATTTCTGTTCTTAT
>JAZSCO010000207.1:0-6964 GCA_045602965.1 Acutalibacteraceae bacterium
GTTTCTGTTGATTATCTTCTGGAAAGAACGGATAATCCGACATTTCTTGCAAAATAATCACGGCAAAATTCTGTTTGTTGTTATATACTCAACACCCAATGCGCAAAGGATATCCATTGCGGGAAGTCTGTCAACAGTACATGCCGCACAGGTTAACCCCCTGCCCTTCACATCGTCAATCTTAAAGAGATTGGCGATTTTTTTATGGTTAAATGCAATCGCCGTGTTGTATTCTTCTGCAAACGCTATTCGCACATCGCTGATTTTAGAAACAAGATACCAAAGTTCGATATCTGCATCTGATTCGCGAATAACGGCAAGTCTCTCACTGTTAAAATCTATAATAATCGGTTCAACGGCAAGGTTTTTGCTGTTTATGATTTCAATCAACGACTCCATATCTTTGGGTTTTCCGCCCTTCACTTCTACCATGGGCCGCATGGAATATTCTTCACAAACATCAAGCGCTTGTTCAAGAGTTGTTATTCTGAGGTCGGGATAATTTTTCAGTCCGTTTCCGGAATCAATTTTAAGCTCCATAATTTCGGCGTAAGTGAATTCGCTCACCTGACCCTCTCCGTCAGTCATTCTGTCAACGGTATCGTCATGCATAAGAATCCACACACCGTCTTTTGTGGGAGCTACATCAAATTCCGCAGCATAATAGCCGGCTTTACCCGCTTCAACTATTGCGGGTGCTGTATTCTCGGGCGCAACATTTGAAAGACCTCTGTGTGCAGTAAAATACTGCGCTTTATCAGTCAGTGCCGAAACACTTAATTCTGAACTGATAGTCGGAAATACTTTTTCAACGATATTAAAAACAGCAATTATCAGAACGATAACCGCTATGACTTTCATGAATTTTTTCATAATTCACCTCAAAGGAAATATGCCCGCCAAAATGACGGGCATTTTTTTATTATTTATTGAAATACTGGGGAAGGAATTCCTTGTGCGCTTCCTTGAGCTCGTTGAAACACTTAACGGTCTTTTCGTAATCACCTACAAGAGGATGAACAAGCAGACCCTTGATTGCGTAATCATCGTCGCCTGTGATTGCTGCCTTAACAGCATATTTTTCGTATGTCTTGACAACTCTCATAAGACCAACGATATGATCATTGATTTTTTCTGTTACGGGAACGGGTGTTGCGCCGTCTGCACCGATAACAGCTGCAATTTCAACGATATCGTCATCTGCCATAAAGGGAAGAGTACCGTTGTTCTTGATGTTAACAACATGAACATCTTTCTTATCGTTTGCAATTGAGTCAATGAGTGAAACAGCTGCAAGCGAATACTTGTGACCGCCTCTCTTGTCAAGAAGCGCAGGCTTTGTAACGATTTCTTCGTTCTGATACATTTCAAGAAGCTGCTCTTCGATTTCCATGCAGACCTGTGCTCTTGTTTTGTCATCTTCTCTCTGATGAGCAAGCTTTGCTTCGCGGCAATAATAATACTGAAGATACGATGAAGGAAGACCCTGAACTGTCTTGAGGCAGTCAATCGAGAATCCGTCATCCTTGATATTTGCCATAACCTTGGGTGAGAATCCGCTCTCAATAAGACCGGGAAGAAGTTCTTCGCCGTTCTTCTTGACGGAAGTAATCCAGCTAAGGTGGTTAAGACCTACATATGTAATCTCGCTGTCTTCACCTGTGATTTCCTTGACATCGTCAAGCATATCAATGGGAACATTGCAAAGGCCGATATTCTTTACATTGGTATGGTTAAGAATAAACTCGGTGATGATACCCGAGGGATTTGTGAAGTTGATGAGCCATGCATCGGGGCAGATAGCTTCAATTCTATCGCAAATATTCTTGATAACGGGGATTGTTCTCTGAGCCTTGAAAAATCCGCCGATACCGGTTGTTTCCTGACCGATGAGGTTATATTTCTTGGGAATGCTTTCGTCAAGATGACGGCAGGGAAGCTTGCCTACACGAATCTGTGTAACAACGAAATCTGCACCCTGAAGAGCTGTATCAAGATCGTCTGTGAAAACAACTTCGCAATCATCGCCAACATTCTTGAGCATTCTTACACAAAGGTCGCCTACGATATTTCTTTTTCTTTCGTCGATATCCATGAAGGATATTTTCTTGAGCTTAAGGCTGTCCTTTGCCTTAAGGAAACCGTCAACAAGCTCGGGGCAATAGGTGCTGCCCGAACCGATTACAGCAACATTAATTTCTCTCATTGTAATCTATCTCCTTCTATATTAATTTCAGACTCAGTTGGCATAGTCCTGCATAATCCAATTGATGCAGCCTGTTACGGGAAGTGCGTCAAGCTTTATGAACTTGAGCTTCTTACCGCTCATTTCTTCTGCCTTGGAAAGAAGCAAATCAAGATAAAACTTGTTGTCAAGCTTAACATTGATTGAACCTGAAAGAACAACTTCAACTTCACCGTCACCGAAATCAAGCTCGTTTGAAAGAGCCGAGATAAGCTGAGCACCTCTTGTTGCCATTCTTTCGCAATAATCGCGCGCAGGTTTATCGCCCTGCTTTGCAGCTTCAAAGAAGAAAGCAACCATGGTTTTGATATAATCTCCGCCGTCTTCACCTTCAATTTTTTCAATAAGACCGAGAACTTCGCCTCTGTCCCTGAAACCGAATTTATCCATTACCATGGGAGTAATGAGCGTTTTTTCAAGACCGAGGAAAAGTTCGTTATAAACAAGTCTGAATGCTTCGATAACAATGTTTCCGCCGCCTGAAATATCTCCCGAAAAATCGCCGAGACCTGCAAGCTGAAGCATTTTTCCGTCAAGACCGATACCGTTGCAGCAAACACCTGTGCCGCAGTTATAACCGATTGCGCTCTTGCCTGTTGCACCTGCTTTTACAACGATAAAACCGTCGTTGAAAACTTCAAAGTTATCAAGTCCTTTTTCACGAAGCTTTCCGCACATGATATCATACTGATAAGGATGGTCGATACCTGCAAGACCCATAAGAGTGAAGCTTACATCAGAAAGCTTGATTCCCGCTTTTTCGCAAAGCTCATTGAGTCCGTTCATAATAATATCGCTTGCGCCGTCAAATGCGGTTTCGATATTTTCATGGTTACTGCCCGCACCTGTTACGGTTTCAAGCATATTTTTATTTTCATCAAAAAGGGCAAATGCGGTTTTTGTTCCGCCGCCGTCAACACCGATATAATACTTCATATTGTTCTCCCTTTTTTATTCAAAGAATTCTTCGCAAACCTCATCAAGGCAATACTTGCCTCTTCTGCAAGGCTCTCTGTCAATCCACATACCGTTAGTGAAATCAGGAAATGCAACGGGTGCGCTTCCGAGTGCAATTGACTGCTCTGAAAGGCAGGTTACAGCCATCATAACCGCTGTGTCATAAACATCGATGGGCGGTTTTTCATCAAGTCTTACGCTCTCTGCAAATGCAGAAAGAACAAGATAGTCCATACCGCCGTGACCTGCATGAACGCCGTCCTCCTGATACTTTCTCCAAAGAGGATGTTCAAACTGCTCACGGTAGCTCTCGAAATCTTCGGGATGATGCATCCAGTCGCCTTCTTCGTGCTTTGTCTGACCCTCGATATAAATCGATTCGCCATCTTCCATATAGATACCCTTTGTTCCCTGAACACGGTAAGCTCTGGAATAATGTCTGGGAAGTGAGCAGTCGTGAGTAAGAACAACCGTTTCACCGTTTGCACACTTGAGCATCGTTGTTACGATATCGCCCTCATTGAAGTTATAGTTTGCAAGGTCATAATCCTCGCCTTTATTGTTCTTTATCCATTCGTTGAGACCTCTGGACTTACTTGCCATTGAAACGAGCGAAACAAATCTGTTGCCTCTGTTAATACCGAGAACCTTGGTTATAGGTCCGAGCTGATGAGTGGGGTAAAGCTCACCGTTTCTCATCTGGAAATTGAAAAGTCTGCCATGTCTGTTTTCTCTGCCAAGGCTGATTTCATCACGCAAATCATGCTGATATCCGCCTGCCATATGTATAATTTCGCCGAAGATACCCTGCTTCACCATGTTAAAAATTGCCATTTCGTTTCTGTCATAGCAGCAGTTCTCAAGAAGCATACAGAACTTTCCTGTTTCTTCACTTGTGCGTACAAGCTGCCAGCATTCTTCGATGCTTGCTGCACCGCCGACTTCCATTGCAACATGAAGTCCTGCCTTCATTGCATCAACGGCAATTCTTGAATGAGTTATCCATGTTGTTGCAACATAAACCGCATCAAGATTCTCTTTTTCAAACATTTCTTTATAATCGAGATAGAAGTTTGCGTCTGTGCCAACCTCTTCCTTGACTATCTCAGCGCCTCTCTTGGCTCTGTCTTCATATTTATCACAAACTGCAGGAACTTTTACTCCTTCGCACTTGAGAAGCTCACGAAGCATTCCTGAACCTCTGCCGCTTGTGCCGATAATACCTATATTAACAAACTCTTTCATAAAAATACCTCTGAAAAATAAAAGTAACCGCCGGATAATCTCCAACAGTTACCATTATAAAACAACTTTATAAAAAAGGCAATATCATTTAAAATATCTTTTAAAATGTTTTTGCCATTTTATGAGATAAAGAGTTATCATTTTTGTCAATGCTATGTCATAAATAATAAACGCTAACGTACCCATACCCAGAAGCAACGGATAAGCCATCATGCCGAATTCTTCTGTTTCGTCAATTGTGACACCCATAAGTTTTATCATCAGATAATATGACAACGCCATCGTACCTGCAAAAGTCAGAACTTTTATTATCCATCCGACAGCAACGTGAGTTTTAGCTTCAATAAGAGATTTAAGTATCGGATAATATCCGAAAAAGGCAAGATACATCACCGCAACCTCTTTTTCGGGAATAAGAATCGCTCCGAGAATTGCAACGGTACTGTAAACTCCGAATGCCCATTTCTTATCGATTTCAATAACAATAAAAACTATAAACATTCCCGCAACCGCAGGAAGTGCATATGTTAAAAAAGGAATTATAGCAACCGAAATCATCAAAACAAGCGATACTGCTGCAACAATTCCTCCTATTGCACATTTTGAACTTTGTTTCATAATCCATTCACCTTAGCAACAGGGAATAATGTCACCGCCGAAACATTCACAACAACAATCCGCACAAAGAAGAGTTGTACATAAATCGCAACCTGAACATCCGCCTTTTTCCTTCTGACGGCGTTCTGTTCTGTAACCGCCCGAACGGGCATTGTTGACCTTATTATATGCCATTTTATAGGTATTGTTTGAGGGGTCAAGATTGCTTGCGGTTGCAAAATTCTTCGCCGCTTCTTCAAGCCAGCCTCTCTTTTGCTGAATTGTTCCTTTGAGATAATACCACTGGGCATCTCTGCTGTATTCGGGAATACCGTCAAGAAGAGTCTGCGCATCGTCAAGTCTGCCGGAATTGATTTTGGCTCTTATGTCGGAATAATCGGATTTGCTCCCGGCATAGGATGAACTGCCCGAAGAATAACCTCCCGACGCTCCGCCCATAACTATTGTGTCATAAGCGGCGTTGAGCTCGTCAACCATTGCCTGATTATTGCTTTCCTGATATCTTCTGAGCAATTCACGGTAAGCGGCATTGATCTGCTCCATTCCCGCTCCCTGGGGAACACCGAGAACTTCATAAGGATTTCTCATTGAATACCTCACTCCACAGAATAAATATTTTTATCTTTTGTTTCGGGCGAGTATTTTTTCAGTACTCTTTCCGCACTGAAATCAAGACCGTCCAGAACTATATTTTCAAGTATATCCTCAAAGCGTTTTTTCTCAAGTGCATCAAGTGCATCAAGCGCGTTGCTCTGGGTAAGATTGAGCATTCCTTTAACTCTATGAGCAAATTCTTTTTTTATGTTTTCATCATTTATTGCAGAATATTCCGACGAAAAAGGATTGAAGCTTCCGTTTTTCAAATCATCTGCAAGGTCATCGGCAGCATCAAGAATATAGACAAATCTGCCAACCATATAACCGAGAGTATAAAGCGAATTCTTTCTTTCACCGTCAAAATCGAGCGAAAATATTTTTCCGAGAGCATCTGCGCTCGGATGCGCCGCTTCGTCAATGCATGCATCCTTTTTCTTCTCGGTTTCGGACTGAGTTTTCATTGACTCTCCGATAATTTTATCAATTTCAGGCGCAAGACGCATTGCCTTTTTGTGCATTAGAAAAATTATCGGATAAAGAAGAAATGCGATGAGTTTTGACTTGAATCCGCCGTCATGCATATTATCAAGTATCTTATAAAAAACGGTTATTATTATCGCATGAGAACAAAAATCAAGCGTTTCTCTGCTCTGACAAATCATGCATTTTTTTGCAGGATTGTAAGGACAGCTTTTTTTTATAAAAGAACAGCCAGCATCTGCCGACGCAAGACGAAGCACCGCCGCAAAGGCAAAATCATAACTCAGAAAAAGCTGAGCTATCGGAGAATAATTCCTGCCGAGCGCCCTGCACAGCGAACAGTATATGCCTCTGTAAAGCTCATAATCCTTTACCTTCATTTCAGGCTTGAAGGCTTTAACGTATCCGAGCAAATCCAACCCTCCGATTTTTTGTTCCATTATATTTTATATTATTTTTTAACGCAATCGGTTAACATATTGTAAACTTTTTGGAATAATAAAGAAAAGCACCTCCGAAGAAGCACTTTTCTCTGAATTTATAGAGCAATCTCAAATTCATTTTCACCCTCGGCAAGGTCAGATTCATTGTCCGCATAACGGAAAACTGCTTTTGTACCTTCAGGGATTGAAACCTTGAATTTCACCTTACCCGAATCATTTTCATAACTTACAGCCACATCGCCATGAAGAGTTCTGATACTTCCGCTCATTCTTCCGAAACGGTTGACAGATTCAGGAGCAATAACAAGCGAAGTGTATCCGACACTTTGCTCAGACTGCTTTATGCCGAGCAAATACTCGAAGATATAAGCAACGGTTG
>JAZSCO010000208.1:0-13655 GCA_045602965.1 Acutalibacteraceae bacterium
TCGCAATCGGTCTTACCCTTTCTTCAAGCGCAATCCAGAACTGCCAGGCAAACTGGCTTATTGCGGTTATCGCAATTGTAATCATCATCGGCTGCAACATCTGGGGCAAGGGTATGATTAAGATTATTCCCATTATGCTCGGTGTTCTCGGCTCATCGCTTGTTGCTGTTATTCTTCATTTTACAGGAGCGATGGAAACTCTTGACCCTGCAAAGCTTGAAGCTTTCAAGTCTGCAGCATGGGTTGGTCTTCCCTTCCAGATGAAGGATACCGTATTCGGTCTTTTGGCAGGCGATTTTGATAAAGATCTTCTTGTTTCCGCAGTTATTACCATTATGCCCATTTCTCTTGCAACAATGGTTGAGCATATCGGCGATATTTCTGCTATCAGCTCCACTTGCAAGAGAAATTACATTGCTGATCCCGGCCTTCACAGAACTCTTCTCGGTGACGGTCTTGCAACAACAATTGCATCTCTTTTCGGTGCTCCTGCAAACACAACATACGGTGAAAACACAGGTGTTCTTTCGCTCTCCAAGGTGTTTGACCCCAAGGTTGTAAGAATCGCAGCTTATCTTGCTGTTCTTGTTTCATTCTCACCCAAGTTTGCAGCTCTTGTAAGCCTTATGCCTACTGCAACAATCGGCGGCGCGTCACTTGTTCTTTACGGTATGATTTCCGCAGTCGGTGTCAGAAATGTTGTTGAAAATAAAGTTAACTTTGAGAATACAAGAAATGTTATTATCGCAGCTCTTATTCTTGTTCTTTCAATCGGCATAAACTATGCAGGCGCAATCCAGATTCCCATCGGTTCTGTAACAATCAGTTTTTCAGGTCTTGCAGTAGGTGCTCTTGTGGGTATTATCCTTAATGCAATTCTTCCAGGCAAGGACTATGAATTCGGTTCGGACGAAAAAGGCGATAAGTCGGTTAATTTCAAAGTTTGATTCAGATTATAATTCAAGGAGCAGGTTCTGACACCTGCTCCATTAGTTTTTACAACTATCTTATATTTGTATCGGCTATATAACCAAAAAGAGATAATGTTTACTGTATAATATTCATAAAAAAATATTGCGGTATTGAAAAACTGTTACGACTATGTTAATATATTAAAGATAATTTATAAAGATAAGGAGAGATTATATGGCATCTGAATCAACCGCAAGGGTTGAAGAGAAGGCTCCGAGCGCAGTCCCTAAAGACAGACGTTATGTCGGCTCCAAAGAAACCTTTGCATACATACTCGATGACATAGCTCAGAGCTTTAATATCGGTAAGTATGACGATGTTTTCAAAATGAACATCCTCAAAATTGACCTTGTTCTTCAGTCGGTCACCAACGGTGTTATCTCTATATGGGATATTATCAACGACCTTTTCCTCGCAGCCATCGTTGACAAAACCCGTACAAGATGGGGTAAATTCAAGCCGTGGCTTGTTGTTTATGCTATTCCCGGCGTTTTTCTTACCGTTATTTATTGGGCGCTTCCCATATTTATGGGCACTGAAGGTATTGGTTCCAATGTTCCGAAATTTGCGATTTATCTGCTGCTTCAGATTTTCTCAAACCTTGCAAGTTCACTTATTGCAATTGTCCGTCAGGGTATGACCTCAACAATAACCCCGAATATAATTGACCGAACCAGGCTTATCACTTCAGCAAACCTTCTTTCGGGCTTCGTTGAAAAAGCACCTGAAATCCTTATGGGTCTTCTGATTGATATTTATATCAACAGCCCTGCAAATGATGTTCTTCAGGCAACAAATCCGGATATGTATCAGGCAGGTTATAACAGAATGTTCGTTCTCGGCGGTGTTATAACAGCGGTTGTTTCCGGTCTTTTCGCACTCTTCTATGCATTCGTTGCAAAAGAAAGAGTTATGCAGACAATCGACCGTCCCAGCGTATTCGGCGGTATCAAGTCTGTTATCACCAATAAACCGCTCCTTCTCATCACTCTTTCCGAGTTCCTCGGCGCATTCAGCCTCAACTCGGGTACAAACCTTTACTACATCGAAGTTCTCAACCTTGCATCGATGGCAACAATCGTTGGTATTCCCGGTGCGGTTGTTTCTCCCATTTCTTATTCGTATGTTCCTTGGGCACGTTCCAAGTTCTCAACAAAGGCCCTGTGGATTGCAGGCTCCCATATTGACAGCTTCCTGATGCTCGGTGTATATGCCGCAGGTAGATTTATCAATGTCGGCGGCAAGAAGGGTTACGAAAGTCTCTGGGTTATGATTCCCGCATTCATGCTTCGTGAAACCATCTGGATGTTCTTCTGGGGCATCAGAAAGGTTATTCCCGAAGAAATGAGAAACGAAGCTATTGACTACGGCGAATGGAAGAACGGTTTCCGTTCCGAAGGTATGACAGGCGTTGCAAAGGGTCTTGTTACCAAGATGGTTAACGGCGTTAAGAATGTTGTTCAGCCTCTCCTTTTCAAGGCTTTCGGATACGACAATACAAAGAATCAGGGCGCACAGACTCCCGAAGCACGTTACGCTCTCTTCTTTATGTGTACTCTTCTTCCCGTTGTTACAGGCATTCTCAGCATCGTTCCCCAGCTCTTCTATGACCTTCAGGGTGAGAAGAGAAACAGAATGTATATGGAACTTCGTGAAAGACGTAAGGCAATCGCTGCGGAAGTCAAGGAATTCAATGACGCTGCAGGCACAGATTCAAACGAAGAATAATATCAACAAAACCCCCGACATTCATGTCGGGGGTTTTATACAAGGATTTTTTTATGGAACAAATATTTGATACAATCAAAAAACTTCTTTCTAAAAAACCGAACGCTGTTATTGGGATTGATGGTCATTGCGCCTGCGGAAAAACAACTCTTGCTATGCAGTTGGCAGAAGATTTCGGTATGCAGATAATTCATATGGATGATTTTTTTCTGCCGTTTGAGATGCGCACGGACGAAAGATTCTCGCAGCCGGGCGGAAACGTTCATTATGAACGTTTTAACGACGAAGTGGCATCATGCCTTGACAGAGGAGAAGTATTTGCTTACAGAGTGTTCAGTTGCAAATATGGAGAGTATAGGGGAAGCAAAGCGGTTTCACCTGATAAACCGCTAATAATTGAAGGCACATATGCACTTCATCCTGAAATAAAGCTGAATTATGATTTGAAAATATTTATGAAAGCCGATTATGAAACGAGGCTTGAGCGAATTCTCAAAAGAAACGGTGAAGAGGCTCTTGAAGTTTTCAAGACAAAATGGATACCGCTTGAGGACAGGTATTTTGAAAATTTCGGAATTGAATCTGAATGCGATATAATAAAACAGACCGGAAAGTGAAAACTTTTCGGTCTGTTATTTTTGATATTCAATTATTCTGCAAAGCCTGATTCAACAAGCTTAACAAGCTCATTAACAGCCTGTTCTTCATCGGGACCGCCTGCGATAACGCGGATGTTTGTGCCACCCATGATGCCGAGTGAAAGCACACCGAGAAGGCTCTTTGCATTAACTCTGCGTTCTTCTTTTTCAACCCAGATTGATGACTTGAATTCGTTAGCCTTCTGGATAAAGAATGTTGCAGGACGAGCATGAAGTCCAACCTGATTCTGAACGGTTACGTCTTTTACATACATAGTTATATATCTCCCACGCTGAAAATTTTCTTGTTAGCTATTACTTATTATATCATAAAACTTTGCTTCGTCAACATTTTCAACCGCAGTTTTGGCGCTTTTAGAAATATTCGGCTTGTCAGCCAAAGTGAGTGCGGTCAAAAATTTTTGTTTTGTTGAAATTGACTATAGACAAAATTTAATTTTTGTAAACACGAGTCAAGGGGGAATATATGAAGAACCTTTTTGTAATATTATCCGCAAAAGATACGGTAATATTCACGGTTCTTCAACCCACCTTTAAAAACTTAGCACAAGTTCTCTCATTGCAATATATTTTAATGATGATAGAGCAAAAAGTCAATGTACAAAGTTTATATTGTTTTATTTGATAATCAAGAATTTGTTATCACTTTCAACAAATCTCGCGGTTATTTTTTAAACATAATGCTAAAAAAGAAAAGGAAACAAGGTGCTGAAAACCTTGTTTCCTTTGTTCATTTTAGCCTAAAACATAGATTTTAACGTTTCTGTTACCCCAATCGTCGCACATATCTTCGTTGTCCATGTAAAGGTCAATATCTGTGTTGCCCATTTTAACAAATCCGCCGGTATCAGCTGCAATGCAGTAGCCGTAAACATAGCTTCCGTCAGCAGAAACAACATAAAGCTCTGTTCCGTAGGGGATTTCCTTGGGGTCAACTGCAATGTGACCGGGCATGGGTTTTCTACCGGTTGATGTTTCGGGATCGCCTGTGTAAGCGGTTGCCTTGCCTGAAATGCAGTATTCATAATCAACGGGAACTCCGTTTTTGTCAAGCTTCAGGTCTGAAGGAACCTTAAGGTCTGAAATGGGTGCGCCGTTGTTTTTGAAATCAGAAAGAGCAACTCTCTGTTTTGTTCCGACTTTTTTGACTTCATTGACAGGTTCGTTAATAACCTTTTCTCTTGAGAAAACAATTTCTTCAAGTTCGCCGTCAATATATTTTTCAGTATAAAAAGCGTATTTCTTGCCGTTGACGCCTTTGGTTACGATTTCCTCTTCGCCAACAAACATATTTTTATCTTTGATTATTTCTGTTTCGTAGGGGATTTCCTGGTATTCGCTCTTGATATCATATTTAACTCTTACGATTCTGATTTTGGTAAAGTTAGTGAGTTTGGTATCAAGAGAGGGGAAAACGAGGTCATTTTCGCCGAGCTCGATGTCTGCCTTTTCGATTGCATCTGCAACAGTGCCTTTGGCAACATAAACTTTTTTGCTTTCACCGTCAGCCTCAATGTCAACGCCGAATGCTCTTTTAATGAATACGTTCATGCCGTCGAAAATGTTTTCCGAAGGATTAATACCTAAATCGTCATTGATATCAAAGGTGAAGCCTTTCTTATCAAGCATACCGCCGAGAGTTTCGTCGTGTCCGAGGAAGTAAGAAATAACTCCTCCGTCTTCAACTCTGACAAGCTTGGCTTTTTTGATAACGATTGTGCCGCCGTTTTCTGCAGTGAAATCCTTGGTGACAACTTCATCGAAGATTTCAATGTCAAAGCTGGCTGCTTTAATGATTGCGTAAGGGTCTGTTTCTGCGGTAGAAATGCTTACTGATTTTTCTCCGTCTGTTACGGTAACTTTGTTAACGGAATTGGTTGTTGCAAAAGCCGTAAAAGTTACTGAGCAAATGAACAAAACCGTGATAACAGCTGTCAGTATCTTGAAGCTGAATTTACGGGGCGTTTTGCTCTCGGATAATGAATTTGTAATCATAAATTTCTCCTTATTTTGCGCATTAGTAGTTTTTTGGTTTGTCCCTTTTTATGTGATTTTGGGGTAAGCCGCGATTTCCTTTTGTGCAACGGGTGACATTATATTGACAAAAGCTTTATTTGTCAAATTTTTTTTGAAACTAATTTTGTACAAATTGCACAAATGAATTAACAAAAATTCCCAAACAGAAACATGAGTAACTTTGCAAGCTTGTTTTATTTTGTCAGAAAATGGTAATTCTTTTGTGAAAAACAGAAAAAGTTACAAATGGTTACAAAACAGTAAAAAACGGTTACATTTTTCTGAAACAGAAAAATACAGGCATTAGCTCCTCTATATATAATAAAAGTAAATCTTAATGCCTGCAGATATATTATTGTCAATTTATTCCATTTAATTCAAGAATTTCATTTCCGGGTTTATTATATGATGCATTCAGCTCGGATATTACATAAAAGCGGCAAATCCTAAAACGAATTTGCCGCCTGTGATATATAATATAAAGTATATAATAATATACATTATATATATGTTAAATTGTGTCAACAAAAAGAGATTTTCTGAAACTGTTTTTGTTGTCGAAATAATAAACTTCTCCTCCGTCGTTACCGTGGATGCAGGAGTATTTTCCGTTGTTAAAAATCAGAGCTGCACCGTCATCGATTGCTATGCCTGAGAGGTCCTGAGTTTTAACTGCCTGAGAGAAAACCTGCCAATAATCGCTTTCGAAATGAGGGCAGTTGCAGAAGTCGAGAAGTCCGAGACAGTCTACAAACATGAATTCGTGATTCTCACCGCAATCGTCATAGCCTCTTGAAAACCAGCACATTGATCCTGAACTGACTCCTGAAAGAATAACTCCTTTGTCATATGCTTTCCTGAAAATTTTGTCTGCACCTGTTTCTTTCCATGTGTCCATAAGAAACTTAAGGTTTCCGCCGCCGGCATAAACAATATCTGCCGAGAGGATTTTTTCTTCAATTTCATCTTTTGTGAGCGATTTATCGGTCAGCATGAGAGCAGAAACACTGCATCCGAGACCGATGAAAAGTCTGAAAATGTGTTCGTCACCGTTAATATCGTCAAATCCTGCGGTTGGAACAAATAAAACAGACGGAGCTTTCTTTTCAGAAAGCTTAACGATATGCTCAAAAATCGGAAGAATTTCATTATCGTCGGTTCTTCCGCCGCCGACGCCAACAATTATACCCATATTTTTTATCCTTTATAATTAATATTTACTGTCGCAGTGTAGTCAAGCTGTTTTTCGTCGCCGATAAGAGATGCAACGAAAGCGGGGATATCTGAAAACATTTCGTTTTTGGCGCCGAGTTTTTTCTCGAGAATTGAGAGAACGGGTTTGAGTCGCTTGAGAAGTTTCATGATAGCCTCGTACATAGGAGTGCCTTTTACGTAAGGTTCGTTGCCTATGAAAACGTTTCTGACAAGTTCAACGGCAACGTCTTTGACAAGGAGTTTGCTGATTGATTTGTCAACTCTGAAGAAGAGAAGTCTGCCGAGCCCTCCGACTGTCAGTTTCTGAAGGATTCTGCCGACGATTGTAACGGGAATTTTCAGCTTTTTATTCTTTTCGGGACCTCCGAAATAACGGGTAAACGCAGCAAAATCATAGGCCATACCGTCAATGATATCGGTTATCATGCGGTCAAAACGCCACTGAAAATATTCATCAGCATTTTTTCCGTCTTTATCCCAGTCGAAGTCGTCAATTTTATGAGAAGTAATGTCGGCTGTGCCGTTTTCATTGAAAATAACTTTTCTGTAATATGCCGGACATCCTACAGCGGAGCCTGTGCATATATCGGTTATTTTATTTCCTTCGGGTGAAATATGCTCTGTGAAACTTTGCATATGCATATGACCCGTAAAAATAAGGTCAAGACCAAGGTTTGCAAGTTCATTTGCGCGTCTTTCCCAATCTCCGAGTTTTGCGTCACCTATTAATTTCATAATCGGTGAGCCGGGGAGCAGAGGATAGTGCATCATTGCAAATATGTAGCATCCGTCATCGTGGGCTTTTTTAATCTGCTCGAAAATCCATTCCATCTGGTCATCCCAGAGACCTTTGAAGTCGCCGCAGTCACCGTCACAGTTGATTGCGAGAAGTCTTATTTTGTCGGATAACTGTGCGACATATGAGAGTGAGCTCAGATGCTCGGAAATTGCATCGCCGAATCCGAAGTCCATATAATAATCGCGGAGTTTTTCACGGGGCATACCTTCAACAGGCACGGTTTTATCGCCGATAAATCCGCAGGGATTGCCTGCATAGTCATGGCGTGCGGTAACAACATAAATCTTTTTGCCCGCTTTTTCAAGTTTTCTGAATTTTTCAATAAGACCGACATGGCTTGCCGTTTCGCCTCTGTAAACAAGGTCTCCAGGAATAATAATAATTTTCGTTTCCTTATCCTGAGCTAATTTTTCAAATGTTGCGTCAAGGATTGCGCCTGTTTCCGCAACGCACTTCTGGTCTGTACGGCTTCTTTTTTCATATGCTTCTCCGCTTGCGCCAAGAGAGTTTTCAAAATAGTGAGTGTCTGTCACAACGAAAATATTAAGTGGCATAATATCACTCCTTCCGTTTTTAATTTTATCATACTAAATGAGTCTTGACAATAATATGTTTTTGATTTAACATAAAATCGGTGATAATAATGTATAAACAAAAGCTTTGTCTTGCATTAAGTGACGGCTACGGAATATCTTACGAAGACCAGATAAGACTTTTTAAATCCGCAGGGTTTGAAGGATGCGCCATAGATTTGAGTGACAGAAAAGCCGATGCATACAAAATTGCTTCGGTTGCAAAAGAAGAAAATATGATAATCTCATATCTTCATGCACCGTTTAATAAGTCTGATGATATGTGGATGGAGGGAGAAATCGGAGATATTGCTCTTGCGGAGCTTCTTGACCGTGTTGAAATATGTTCGAATCTTGAAATTCCTGATATGGTTGCCCATGCTTTTATCGGCTTTGACAGTGACGGTATTCCGACACGAATCGGTATTGAACGCTACGGAGCTCTTGCTGTAAGAGCCAATGAACTCGGAGTTAAACTTGCGCTTGAGAATACTGAGGGCGAAGAATATCTCGCTGCCCTTATGAAAGAGCTTTCGGGAATACCGAGTGTTTCATTTTGCTGGGATACAGGTCATGAGCTTTGTTACAATTACGGAAAAGATTTGCTTGCTCTTTACGGTGACAGATTGTCTGTGACGCATATCAACGACAATCTCGGAATCCGTAATTATGAAGGCAAGATAACGTATATTGACGATTTGCATCTTCTTCCTTTTGACGGAATCACAGATTGGAATTCTGTTGCAAAAAGAATAGTAAAATGCGGCTTTAACGGACCGCTTTCTTTTGAATTGTCAATAAACAGTAAGCCCGGAAGGCATGAAAACAAAAAGTATGCCGCTATGCCGATAGAAGAATATGTTTCCGAGGCATATGCAAGAGCGTGCCGTGTTGCAAATCTTGTTATAAAAGAAAGAGAGGAATAATATGGGTGAACAGAAATTGACTAAAAAACAGAATATAATTCAGATTGTGAAATTTGCACTTTTTTCTGCATCTGCAGGTATAATCCAGATTGTTTCATTTACCCTGCTTTTTGAGGTTGCAAATCTTAACAACACGGTAAGCTACATTATTTCGCTTGCTCTTTCCGTGCTGTGGAATTTCACTTTCAACAGAAAATTCACGTTCAAATCCGCGGCCAATGTTCCCGTTGCAATGCTTAAGGTTGCGCTTTTCTACTGTGTTTTCGCACCGCTTTCAACATGGTGGACACATGAGCTTACTGCGTTGGGCATCAATGAATATCTTATTGAAGCCGGAACAATGCTTGTCAATCTTGTTACCGAATATCTTTATTGCAGATTTGTGGTTTACAGAAACTCGATGAATACAGCTGAATAAAAATAAAAGCCGTTTTTGCTTTCGGGCAAAAACGGCTTGTTGTTTGTTTGATTATAAATTATTCTTCTTCAACGTAATCCATGAAAACAATTTTAACTGCATCTCTGGGGAAATCGAAGCGGCGTCTTGAAACTGTTTCGTTTTCTTTTACGTTCTTAATAGGAACTGTGATGTATGTGTTTCTTACGATATCGCCGTTTGCGTCATATGCGATATAACCGATTCTGACATCTTCTCTTCTTGAACCGATTGCAGTCATCACAACGTCTGCATAACCGTCTGCATTAACGGATACGCCGTCATCTTCAAGAGCAATATTGGTGATTTTTGCAACGGAGTTGCCGAAAACATAATAATCGCTGAGAACAACTTCAACGTTGTTGATTGTTTCAACATAAACAACGGGGAAAGTCTGACCTTCTGAAGGCTCAACGTTTTCGGGATCGGGAGCAGTCTGACCGTAGGGGTTAACATATGAATAATTAGCGCTGCCTGTTGTAGCGGGTTCTTCGGGGATATTTGATTTGCATCCGAAGAAGCAGAGCGTGATAACAGTCATGGCAAGAATAACACAGATTAATGATTTCATAACAATAAGTCCTTTCATATGTATATACTTTGCTTAATTATATATTATCATATATTTTTGCTTTTTTCAACAGTATTGATAATTTCTTTTACGGTGTCAGCAATTGTGACTGCGGTTTTCGGTCCGAGAGAATTGGTTTCTTCGTAATGACGTCTGTTATGGATATCGCGTCCGTTTTCGAAATAAGGAGTTTCTTCATGAAGAATAAAATCATTCGGAGGAAGAACGTAACCGAGTTCATCGTTTGCAAGACCGATTATCATAACGTCTTCACCAACAATTTCCTGAAGAGGTACGGGATTGATTTCTGCACCGTATCCCGTTGCCGATTCTTCTGCGGGGAGATAACCGCCGTAGATAAGTTCAGGGAAAATTTCGCAGGGAAGCATAAGGATTTTAAGAGAATCGATTTCAAGATAGCTTATTTCAGATTTCATTGCAAAGCCTGATTTATCTGCCATTCTGTATTCCTTAGCTTTAAGAATACCTGCCTTTGCGGCAATTAACAGAAGAAGATTTTCCGCTTTGAAATAGACTTCCTGACGGATAAAACCGATTTTCGGTTTGAGAAGAGTTTCGTTTTCAATTGAAAGAGCGTAATCCGCAAGCTTTCTTCCGATGTCGGCTGTTGACTGTGAAAAATCACTGCCGTTGTCGCGGATTTCTTTTTCGTTGGGAATATCCATGCTTATCATTCCGCCGATTGCACCGACGCAATAGAGAGTTTCTGCGCCTGTTTTTTCGCGGATTTTCTCTCTGAAATAGTGTGGGAAATCTGCGCTGACAAGTTCGTTGCAGCCTTGAAGCGATTCGGAATGGGAAGCAAAATTGATTATGTAAGTTTCTTTTGAACCGTCTTCGGGAACAAAACGCAGACGGGTAAGCGTTTTGGAATAAACAATCGGAGTTCTGATGTCTTCTTGCATATCGGGAACTTCAATTTTTCCGAGATAAAGCTTGCCGATTTTTCTTGTGGCATAAGCTTTTTCAACCGCTTTTACACTCTGAGAGAAAACAAGTTCCATATATTTCGGATCTTTGCCGCTTAAGGGGAGAGGACCCCAGATTCCCATTGTGTCGATGCCTGCATGATTATGCGTGCAGACAACATTTATTGAACGGCAACCCGAGAGCTTTGAAAATTCGCTCAGTCTTGAACGAAGTTTGTTGACATCGCTGTTGAGAAGACCGACACAGTCGAGCGAAACAATAACTATTCCGCCATGACCGGAAAGGTCATCAATCCAGACAGCATGAGTGTGGGGCGCATCAAGAACACCCTTTGCGGGTTTGTTTTCGCCGTAACCGGCAATGTAATATTTCTTTTTGTCAACATCATCGGGAAGAATGCTTTCTTTTGAAAATCCAAGGGAGAAAAGATCGCTCTTTGCTCTCGGAGTGCAGTCGAATCTGCCTTTTTCAAGAGGCCTTGTACATTTCTTATCGGTCAGATGCTTTGACTGTGAGGTGAGAACAAATTCAAGTGCCTTATACGCTGCGGTTAACGGTTTCATTTTTATTCACTCCAATCGAATCTGGTCAGTTTTCCTTTGCAGAGCAAATCGGGGAAATCCCATTGACGAAGAACTTCATATGCACCAACGGCAACGGAGTTTGAAAGATTGAGACTCCTTGCTGCGCTGTTGTTTATCATGGGAAGACGCACGCATTTGTCGGGATTGGCGTGAAGAAGTTCTTCGGGCAAACCGGCCGTTTCTTTGCCGAAAACAAGATAGCAGTTATCGGGATATTCAACCCCGGAGTATATTTTTGTTGCTTTTGTAGAAAAATAAAAGAAATTACCGTCTTTATTTTTCTCGAAAAAATCATCAATATTATCATAATATGTGATATCGAGCAGATGCCAGTAATCAAGACCTGCTCTTTTGAGTTTGGCATTGTCAACCCGGAAACCCATCGGTTCAACGAGATGAAGCCTTGCACCTGTTGCGGCGCAGGTTCTTGCAATATTACCCGTATTCTGCGGAATCTGAGGTTCAACAAGAACTATATTTAACGTTGGCATTTTATGACTTCCTTAAAAGATATTAACATTTGTTTTATCCCTCCGTCAGGTTAAAATATTAATGAATATCTGTGATTGGAGGGATAATTTTGTTTGCATCATCAAAAAATATGACAATGGCAAAAGGGATAGGAATTGGCATCGCAGTGGGTACTGCAGCAGCTGTTGCAAGCACAAAAATGATGTCGAAAAGCGGCATGAAGGCTTGCAAAAAAAATGTTGCCAAATGCATGAAAAGCATGGAAAGCATGATGGACGGCATTGTGTCGATGACGAGATAATCAGCTGTTGAAGTTGCTCATTGCACCGTCGATATTGCCCTGCACCATCATCTCAACCGCCTTGCAGGCGTTTTCGGCGGCAGTCCTCAACTCGTCAAGTTCGGTTTTTTTGAATGACGAAAGAACCCAATCCGCGAGATCATAATCGGGATGAGGTTTTTCGCCTACTCCCAGCTTGATTCTGGGGAATTTATCGGAATTGAGAAGATAAATAACGCTCTTTATTCCGTTGTGACCGCCGTCGCTGCCTTTTCTTCTTATGCGCAATTTGCCGCAGGGAAGAGAAATATCATCAAAAACAACGATGATGTTTTCAGGCGGTATTTTATAAAAAGCTGCAGCTTGCTTTACGGCTTCACCGCTGTTATTCATGAATGTCTGCGGCTTCATAAGCAAGCACCTGTGACCGCCGACTGAGATGTTGGCGGTCACAGATTTGAATTGAATTTTGGATATTTTTTCGCTGTTCTTATCTGCCAGAAGGTCAGCAAAGAGAAATCCTGCGTTATGGCGGGTAAGTTCATATTTTTTTCCCGGATTTCCGAGCCCGACGATGATAAATTCGGGCGGACCGGAAGGTGTTTTGTTTCTGGAGAAAAAATTCATCTTATTTGGGTTCCTTTTCGATAGTTGCAAGCTTTGTTTCTTCAACGCTTACAGAGCCGTCAGCATATTCTGTGGGGCTGTTTGTATAAACAACGCTGACTTCCATTTCGTCAATGAGAGCCTTTACTTCATCGGTTGAAAGTTCGATGTTTGAGCAGAGAACGCTGAAGCTTGTTGTTGCGGAGCTTCCGGGAGCAATTCCGATTTCGCCGCCTGAAGAAGTGTTGATATAAATGCCGTTTTTGCCGTTTTCCTTTACGTCGTAGCCGTAAACTGTATAGTTCTGGTCACCGATATTTTCAATAACAATAATCTGTTCGTATGTGAGCCAGTTTTCGGGAGCGGCATAGAATTCTTCAGCCTTTTCCGTGCCGAGACCGTAGTGTTCTGCAAGATGTTTCTTATATCTGTCAGGGTTTTTGATAAGAGCTTCAAGAAGAGTTATTCTCTCGCCGAGTTCATCTTTTGTAACAAGAAGTTCGGGTGCGGATTCATTTTGAGAATCGTTGTTTGAAACTGCGAAATAAATGCCGACTGCGGCAGCTGCTGCGATTGCGATAACAACGATTGCGATAATTGCTTTTTTCATATTTTTTGTCCTCCGATATGTTTTATGGGATTTATTGCTTATATGCATTATGACAGATTTTTGCACAAATTACAATACTTATATATTAAATTAAAAAATATTAACATATTATTAAAAAATAGAAAACAGGGTGCTTGAAACACCCTGTTTCTGTTTATGCGGTTTCGCCGAATAGATATTTTCCGTTATCGACTGTGCAGATATATTTTTTGCCCGAAACAAGTTTTCCTTCAAGCATTTCTTCCGAAAGCTTATCCTC
>JAZSCO010000209.1:0-5749 GCA_045602965.1 Acutalibacteraceae bacterium
ATAAGCTTATCTTCGAACAGCTTACCATACTTAAGTAACTTCTCGTCCCAGCGAGACATTGCAAAGCCCATGTTCTTCTTTTCTACGGTTTCTTTGTAAGAAGAGTAGAGACGGATCATGGAGTCCATAAGAGTACGGTGGTCTTTGCGGGTCTTGTTGTTTACGTTCTGTTTCAGACGGGAGAGGGAACCGAAAGGCTCGATACGACCGCCCTTGAGATAATACTGACCTTCAGTGATGTAACCGGTGTTGTCGGGAACAGGATGAGTAACGTCATCGCCGGGCATTGTTGTAACAGCAAGAACGGTAACGGAACCTGAATCATCAAAGTCAACAGCCTTTTCATATCGTGATGCAAGCTGTGAATAAAGGTCGCCGGGATATCCTCGGTTTGAGGGAACCTGCTCTTGCGTAATAGCAATTTCTTTCATCGCATCGGCAAAGTTCGTCATATCGGTCAGAAGAACAAGAACATCCTTATCCTGCAATGCAAACTGCTCCGCAACAGCAAGCGCCATATCCGGGATCATCATGCATTCAACGGTAGGATCGGATGCAGTGTGAATAAACATTACGGTTTTACTCAAAGCACCGCCGTTTGAAAGTTCCTCTTTGAAATAAAGAAAATCGTCATATTTAAGACCCATGCCTCCGAGCACGATAACATCCGCTTCAGCCTGAAGGGCAATTCGTGCAAGAAGCTGGTTATAGGGTTCGCCCGAAATTGAGAATATGGGAAGCTTCTGAGAAACAACAAGCGTATTGAACATATCAATCATCGGAATGTTTGTTCTCATCATACGGTTTGCAAGAATACGCTTTGTGGGGTTAACGGAAGGTCCGCCGATAGGCTTCATATTTTCGGTCAGTGCAGGACCTCTGTCTCTCGGTTCTCCCGAACCGTTGAAGATTCTGCCAAGAAGATCTTCACTGAATGAAACACGCATTTCATGACCTAAAAAACGCACTTCATCCCCTGTTGAAACGCCCTGACCGCCTGCAAAAACCTGAAGCGATACAAGGTCGCCGTCAATTTTGTTAACCTCGGCAAGTGATTTACCGAAACGGGTATTAATCTGTGCAAGCTCGTGGTATCTGACACCCTCTGCACGCACAGTGATAACGTTGCCCGTTATGGATTCAATTCTGTTAAAAACTTTATTCATTCTCACTCACCACCCTTTAACAAAAGCTCTGCCTCACGGCTTGTTTTGCCGTTTCCTCCGGCATACATTGCATCAATTTCAGCTTCCGCCTTTGAAAAAGCTTCGCTTTTAAATTCAGTATAATTCCAGTCAATGAATTTCTGACGCATACGGTTGAAAAAGCTTCGTGCGTCATCTTTATTATCAAGTGCATATTCACTGCCGATTACACAAATCAATTTGTCGGTAACATAGCGCTGACGGTCTTTTCCGCAGTCAGCATCAATCGGATCAAATGAATTCTGCTGAAGATAAACTGAATCGAGCATTTCCGCTTTCAGATAGGTAATATAATCGTCAAGACTTGTGCCTTCTTCGCCGACAACTTTCATCATCGAGCCGATTTCATCGCCGTGAAGAAGTATATTCTTGCAGAAAGCCGATTTTGAGGAATCTGTAACTGTTTTATATTTTGACCACGAAATAAGCGGATCAATTGCGGGATATTTTCTTGCATCGGAACGTTCACGGGATAAACCGTGGAATGCACCGACAACCTTGAGCGTAGCCTGTGTAACGGGTTCTTCAAAGTTACCGCCTGCAGGCGAAACAGTGCCTCCGATTGTAACAGAACCCTTACTGCCGTCAGGAAGACGGACACATCCCGCTCTTTCATAGAAAGCGGCGATATATGATTCGAGATATGCAGGGAATGCTTCTTCACCGGGGATTTCTTCAAGTCTGCCCGACATTTCACGCAGTGCCTGAGCCCAACGTGAGGTTGAATCAGCAAGAAGAAGAACGTTGAGTCCCATCTGACGGTAATACTCAGCAAGCGTCACCGAGGTATAAACCGATGCTTCACGGGATGCAACAGGCATTGAGGAAGTGTTGCAAATAATGATGGTGCGTTCCATGAGAGAACGGCCTGTTTTGGGGTCGGTAAGCTCAGGAAATTCGGTTATTGTTTCAACAACTTCACCTGCGCGCTCGCCGCAGGCAGCGATGATAACAATATCAACATCTGCATATTTTGAAGTTGTATGCTGTAAAACGGTTTTTCCTGCGCCGAAAGGACCGGGTGTACAGTAAGTTCCGCCTTTGGCAACAGGGAAGAAAGAGTCGATAAGGCGAACCTTTGTTTCCATTGTTTCAACAGGTGCAAGCCTTTCACTGTAGCATTTAACAGCTCTTTTAACAGGCCACTTGAATGACATTGAAACAGGAATTTCTCTGCCTCTCTCATCCGAAAGAACGGCAACGGTTTCGTTCACCGTATATTCACCCTTATCTGCAATTGATTTGAGAGTGTAGTTTCCGAGAAGATAGAAAGGAACAAAAATCTTATGGGTAAACGGACCTTCAGGAACTGTTCCGATATATTCACCTGCGCGAAGAGTTTCACCGATTTTGGCAACAGGAGTAAATTCCCATTTCTTTTCGGCATTGAGTCCGTCTGCGTATATTCCTCTTTCAAGGAACCAGCCCGCCTGCTCCGCCAGAATCGGAAGAGGATTCTGAAGTCCGTCATAAATCTGTCCGAGCAGACCGGGACCGAGCTGTGCGGAAAGCATTTCGCCCGTAAATTCAACGTCATCGTCACATTTGATGCCGCCGGTCATTTCATAAACCTGAATCTGAGCAATGTTTCCGCGAATACGGATAACCTCACTCTTAAGCTTTGTATTATCAACATTAACGTAGCAGATTTCGTTCATTGAAACATTGCCGTCAAACCTTACTGATACAAGGTTGCCGTTAATACTTACTACCTTACCTTTATTTTCGGTCATTGTATAACCTCCGATCTGTCTGAATTCATAATGGAGTCATAAATATTTCTGTATGCGGCTTCTCCGCTTTCCGAATCAAATTTCCTGATACGCTCAATAAGTTTCAGTTTCAGTCCGTAATAGAAAACAAATTCCTCCGAGAATGAATCCATAGGTCTGAGTGATTCAAGAAAATCAAGACGGTATTTATTTAGAAACTTCTCCGCTTCCATAGGGCTTTCAATTTCTGCAGCTGTGCGTACCGCCTGTAAAAGTCCTGCAGAAAAAGATTGCGTTTCCGCATCAAAATGCTTGTTCATTTTATCTGCACGAAGTTTTGCAAGTGCAAGACGAAGATTGCGTTCACCCTCATTCCATTTTTCAATCAGAGAAGAAGATGATTTTTCAGGATTTCTCGGCGGTGCAAGAGTTAGCTTGCAAATTTCAGCCTGAGCCTTTTTACCGAGAAATCTCCCGCAGAGTTCTTCAAATCTCTCCGATGTAATGGGTAACGGCGTGTTTTCATTGATTCCGTCAAGTGACGGCAATTGAGATATCAGATAATATTCAGCCATATTATTCAGCCTCTTTCAAAAGCGCAGTAACTTTGGGACTGAGATAATTTGAAAGCATGTCGGTAACCGCCTCAGCGGAGTAATCATAATAAACCGCACCGTTATTTACCGCAATTCTGAATCCGCCGTCAAAATTATCATTAGCTTTAAGGGTTACGCCTTTTAACATCTTTGCATTAAGTTCTGCAAGAAGTGCTTCTTCAAGCTTTGAAAGATCATCGCTGTTAAGAATCACGGAAATTTCCTCTGCCTCAGGCTTGCCGGTCCAGCATTCAACAGCATTTATGATAAGCTTTAAAAAAGCATCTGATGAATAAACGGAATTAACATTATCTCCGACAATCGCTTTGAGTTCTCTTGTAACGCTTTCTCTGAATGAGATAAGCAGATTGCGTCCGGCCTGACGGATTGCATCTTCACCCGATTTAACGGTTTTTGCATTTTCGTTTTTTGCATCGGCTATAATCTTATCGGCCTGAGTTTTTGCATCAGCGATGATTTTTTCAGCTTCTGCTTTTGCGGATACAAGTATCGCTTCAGCTTGAGTTTCAGCAGCTTCAACGCCGTCTTTTTTTATCTGTTCAATAAGTTCCTGAAGTTGAATTTCCATAACGCAGTCTCCTTTATGATAATAGATATTATTTGATTCAAAAAAAGCATAAAGGAACCAACATCCTCTGCAGACAGCTGGTTCCCTTAATTATATATTTGTTTCTAATTATTATATCATAAAAGCCGTTTTTGTCAAGAGTTAAGATTTGCAGAAAATTTACCGTTTTCCTTAAGATTATGCTTTGTAATTATATCCTCAAAATTTTCTTTTGCGCAGACAAATATCGCATTGGAAGCCTGCTTTTCATCGTAACAGCAACACTAAACAGTTGAATAAATATGAAAACTGCGGTCTGCAATATATCTCATACCGACACCGCTTTTAGATCTGATACGAAAATTATAATTCTCTGTTCGGATCATGTCAAATATACTGTGGTAATTTGAAACGCGTTATAATATATAAATTGACGGTGATGGATATGTTATACAACTAAAAAAATGTCGGAGGTAAAACGGCACCAAACGCAGATATCAGACCTATAATGTATGAGAAGGTACGAGATTTGTATTTGGATGTCAATATTTCTTCGTTTGTCTTGCATAGCTTTTGACTGTTCCCAAGAGCCGTAAACAGGGGGTGTTTTACATTAAAAACCACAAACAAGGTCAAAACCAAAAAACAAAAACCGTTGAAAACTTAATACTTTCAACGGTTTAGATGGTCCGAGTGGCGAGACTTGAAAAAGTCACCGAACTTGTTGCGGTTTTTTGCAAATTCTGTAAGCCCTTGTATATCAACGGTTTTTCGGTGCTGCTTTTCGTATTCTCTGATAATCCGTTGCGATTTTTCTTGAAAATAATGTCCAAATAATGTCCAAGGAATGTCCCGAAAATCAACTCGGTTAAAACGATTGATGAGTTCAATTGCTCCTCTTATCCGCTTCATCGAACCGTTCATATCATTCTGAAATTCTGATTTTCGCAACCGTTATTTTGTAGGTTGATTCATAACACGGAGGATTGTTGACGTAATAAAGAGTTGTTCCGTCCTCCGAGAAAAAGAGCGACGGACTGTAACCGCATTTTGCGTAAGGTTCGTCAGTCGGATACGGAATGGGATTATCAATCGGCGCAAAGGTTTTGCCGTAATCAAAGCTGATGAACATATCCGCACCCGTGTCGCTTTCGCCTCTGATGGCATGTCGACCTGTAACAATAAGCGTTCCGCATTCGCCACCGACGGGTGACCACGCAACGCAAGGAGATGAGCCGAAAGTTTTGCCGCCTGCAGAAACTATTTTGCCGTAATCCGAAACGTCTCCCCAATCATCAAGAGAAGTCGTTCTCTTACAATAAATCGGATTCATAAAAATACCGACCATCTCATAAACCATTAAATATTCGCCGTTGCCCATTTTTACAATTGAAACCATACCGGGTCTGAGCGAAGAATCGGAACAGGCAACACACTCGAACTTCTCGCTCCAGTTAACAAGGTCGGTTGTGTATTTATAAACAAGCTTCTGCGAATGCTCGGGGTCGGAATCATCTGAATAGAAACAGAAAAGTCTGCCAGTTTCTTCTTCATAAATCAAATACGGTTCCCACACACACCACTGTATTCCGCCTGCTTTGTCAACATTGTAGAAAGCGTTGAACGATTTACCCGCATCGTTGCTTGAATAGAGGGTAATCGTGCTGT
>JAZSCO010000210.1:0-3491 GCA_045602965.1 Acutalibacteraceae bacterium
GTATGAATCCCGCAAATATGGACATGAACATTTTCGGTCAGATGATGAAACACAACGACCTCAAAGTTCAGCCTTGCATGCCTGAAGATGTTGCAAATATGCTCCTCTTCTTTGCGTCAGATGAATCCCGCGCAATAACCGGTCAGTCAATTGTGACTGACTTCGGTTCAACTCTTTAATTATTAAATAAAAAAAGCGGTTTGCATTGATTTCTCGATGCAAACCACTTTTATTATTTACAATACCGCTTCGCTCTTTCAATTTCTTCAGGTGTAGCATACCCTTCTGAAATATTCTCCTTAATAAGCTTAACGATTTCGTCATGAAGTTTTTCATTAGCCTCTTCAACAGTCATTCCTTTTGTAGAAAAAGGTTTGCCGATTCTTGATGAAAGAGTTTTACTTCTGAACTTATACTCGCCTGTAACTGCAACAGGCACCATCATCGCTTCATTTTTGCAAGCAAGTGAAGCTGCGCCGTATTTAAACTGACCAAGTAAATCATCTGTTTTATTTCTTGTTCCTTCAGGAAAGATTCCCAATGCACCGCCGTTTGACAAAACCGCATTTGCAGAGTTTTTTGCATCATCGTCATGTCCGTTACGATTTACGCAAATACATCCTGTAAGCTTGAAAAACCATGCGAATTTTCCTTTGAAGTATTCAGATTTAGCCATATAATTTATAGCTCTGTGAGTAGCAAGAGCAGCAAGGCACTGATCAAGAACATGCTTATGATTACTGCAGACAACAACGGCACCCTTCTTCGGAATATTGCCTTTTCCGAACACTTTCGGACTGTAATACAAAGAAAAAACGGCAAGAAGCAAAGGAGCAAGCAGTCGGTAACCCCATGTTCTCGGCTTTTTTGCCATCAGCAAACAGCCTCCTTTACGCTCTCATTCTGAAGCTTCATAAAATCAATTTTATTGTAAGCTGTCTTAGGAAGAAGATCTACAAACTCATATTTATAAGGAACACTGTAATGCATAAGTTTCTTTTTACAATGTTCGCGGATTTCTTCCACGGTTTTTTCGTTCTTTTCTTTTCCGTTTTTAAGCACGATGTATGCCTTAGCAACCTCTTTTTTATACTGATGAGGAACAGAAACAACTACACATTTATCAACAAAATCAAGCTCTTCAACAACGCTCTCAATCTGAGTAGGATAAACATTAAAACCGGATGTAATCATCATTCTTTTGATTCTGAGTTTATAATGAACGAATCCATCCTCATCAATTTCAGCCATATCACCTGTATGAAGCCAGGTTTTTCCGTCTTCATGAATCTGAAGAGCATTTGAAGTTTCATCAGGATTATTTCTGTAGCCAATCATAACAGTCGGACCGCTTACACAAAGCTCGCCGTCCACTCCAGCAGGAAGAACATTAGTTGTGCCGGGTTCAACAATACACATTTCCGTTCCGATAAGGGGCTTTCCGATAGTTCTTGATTTGTAATTTTCACCAACGGAAAGACAGAGCGCAGCCAGACCTTCAGTCATTCCGTAACCTTCACAGATTTTAATGTCTGAATTATGGGCAGCAAGAAAATCGTTAACACTCTTTTCAAGCTTTTCGGGAAGTGTATCACCGCCGCTGACAGCATATTTAAGAAATGAAAAATCAATTTTATCTGTTCCCTTTGCTTTCAACAATGCATCGTAAAGAGTAGGAACACCAAAAATCATTGTAGGCTTATGTTTTTTAAGAATGCTTGCAAACTGCTTTGCATTAAACTGAGGAATCAATACGGAACATGCTCCGAAGCAGAACGAAACATGAACACAAACGCCTAAACCAAATCCATGGAAAATCGGAAGAATTGCAAGAATTTTGTCGCCTGACTTAACATCCCTCAAAGTGAGTACAGACTGAATTCCGAAAGCATTGAAATTGCTGTTTGAAATCATTATATCCTTTGGTGTGCCGGTTGTACCGCCGCTGTGAAGAATAACGGCAACCTTTTTATTTTCATCACCCTTCGGTAAATATTCAGCAACAGTTCTTTCCTGTTTTGAAAATTCATTCCAGGAAATATATCTTTTGTCCGACTTATTATATTTAAAGTTTTTTAAACACTTAATCGAATAAAGAGCTTTCATTATCGCAGGCATTGATTCCCCGGGTGATGCAACAACTACTTTTTTTACAGATGTTTCATCGATAATATGTGAAAGCTTTTCAGTACAGATATCAACACAAAGTAAAACTTTACTTGATACCCTGTTTATATGATTTTTTATTTCTTCCTGCGCCGAAAGAGGATGAAGAATATTTGCAACAGCGCCAATTCTGTTAAGAGCATAAATGCTTATAACTGCCTCAGGTGTGTTAGGCATAATTATTGTTACAATATCACCTTTTCGTACTCCGAGAGAATAATAAGCACCTGAAATTTCTTTAATTTTATTGATAAAGTTTCTGTACGTACATTTTGTTCCGAAATACTCATATGCAAGCGATTCGGGCTGGTTTTCAGCAGTTATTTTAATCATTCCGAACATTGAACAATCAGGAATCTCAAATCCAAGCGGCATATTGCTGTTTTCATATTTAAAAAACGGATTGATGACTGTATTACTCATATTTTACCTCACATTATATTGATATCCTGTTTCATGCCTTTGGCAAGAAGATATGTTCCGACAGCAACAAATGCCACTGCCGATGCCACAGCAACATATTTACCTGAAAACTCTTTTTTCACCGAGTTATTAATCAAAAAATCTGTTATTCTTTCCCTTCCGGATTCATTCAGAGAAAGCGAACCGATTAAACGGATATATTCTTTTATTTCACGGTCAATCATAACAATTGCTCCTTTTCAAATTCAGTTTTTAATATTTCTCTGCCCTTTTGAAGACGTTTCCTGACTGCATCCTCACTTATGTTGATAATATCTGCTATTTCCTTGCTCCTATAACCTTCAACATAATAAAGAGTCATAACAACCTTATACTTAACAGGCAGACTCATAATCAGTTCAAAAGTTTCAAAATCATTCTGGGAAATGCCGATACTTTCAATTTCTTCTATATCAACAGTATCCCTTCTCAAACGGAACATGAGCATATTCTTGCTGATATTCGCCGAAACCTTTATCAACCATGCCTTCCGGTGTTCCTCATTAATGAATTCCGGAGCTTTAGTAATATATTTCAAAAATGTTTACTGAACGGCATCCTCTGCATCATGAGAGTTGCATAAAATACAGTATGAAATTCTGAAAATCAAAGTGCTGTAATTTTCAACCAGCTCCTTTATTTCTTCTTCAGTTTTATTATGTTTTTGCATAAAATTACGGAACACCTCCCTTTGTCGATAATATCCATAATAGAAACAAATCAGATTCCCAAAATGTGAAATTTTATTTGTTAACAATTTGTGAACTTCCAAAAAATTGAATGAATTGTTATTTAAACTATTATTTATCAAAGTTTGTCGATAACATCTTGACATCAAACTGTATTTATTTTATTATATTATA
>JAZSCO010000211.1:0-2594 GCA_045602965.1 Acutalibacteraceae bacterium
TCAAAAAGGTTTCTATCCCCACAGTGTTCACTGCTGCTCCTGCAGTTGTTGAAGAATTCAACAAAACTGACTATGCAAAGAAACTTGCAGACACAGGCGTTGTTCTCAGTTACATTTGTCCCCTTATGTATATGAACAATCCTCTTTCAAAGAAAATGCCTGTTATCACAAACTCAAACAAATTGAGAACATACACAACTTCACGCTACTACACAAGCGATGAAATTCTTGAAATCATCACAACAAAAGGAGGCAAAGTAAAATGAAACAGTTTAAAGGACGTCCCGTTGTTGCAGGTAAATGCACAGCATCCGCTCTTGTTTCCCACGGCGGTTTCAACACTCTCGCCTCATTCCAGAACGCTCTTCAGTTCGGCGACAAAGAAGCAAAGTGCGGCGACCAGAATAACGCAGACCTTTACGGTAAACCCATGGTAAATACCGCTCTCTGCCTTCCTCAGACCATCGGTTCAACAACAGGCGGCATGGTTCTCTACTGTGCAAACGCCATGAAGTGAAACCCCACTTGCATGCTTTTCTCCGAGCATATAGACTCTCTTGCTTGCGCAGGTGCGGTTCTTGCTGCGGTATGGACAGACGAACCCATGGTAACGGTTGACTGTCTCGGTCAGGAATTCCTTGATTATGTTAAGGTCGGCATGAAGATTACCGTTGACGAAGACGGAACAGTAACAGTTGAATAATGCTTTTCAGTTTGCCGCAGACTTCGGTCTGCGGCTTTTTTGTCAAAAAGCAAATATGAATGTTGCATAATTAATAAAATTGTTACATATTTTTTGACACAAATAACAAAAATTCCCAGTTTTCGGTAAATTTTGTAAAAAATGCTTGCAAATTAACTGTGACGGATATATAATATGTTCCGACATGGAACACAAAAAGAGGTGATATGGGTACCTATGTATATCTTGACAAAGAATTGCAGGCGTGTCGAAAACAAAGATATTGTTCTGTTCGGCGTTGCGGATGAAAGTCATGATTACGGTGATTTCACCGATGATATGACGAAAGCCGAAAATTTTGTTGAGTTGCTTAATTCTGAAAGGGTTGAGTCAGTTCATGTTCCCGAAATAATTGAGGATATGTTTTATTGACCTGAAAGCAAATTTATATTTCCTTGTTGACAGCCTCCTTCTGATTTGCAGAATGAGGTTGTCTGCCGTTTTTGTGTTTCATCTTAAACGGTTGTATCGTCGGATTCCAAGCCCGTTTCAGTCGGTTGAATAGTGTGGCATAATTATAAAAAAGGCAGGATTCGTTTTGAATCCCGCCTTAATCTTATTCGTACTTTGCTCTTTCACCGCCGATATATTTTGCTCTTGTTTTTGCGGCATTGAGTTTTGCTTCTCCGATAATGTTGTTTTCAAGTCTTAAAGGTACAGCAACTCTTTTGAGATGCATACCGATAAGTGTGAATCCGATATCGATTCCTGCATCAGCCCTGATTTCTTCAACGGCGGCAGGAGTTTTCATTGTGTGCCATGCTGCGGTTGCAAATGAACCGCCTGCACGGGGATGGGGAACAACGCAGACTTTTTCAAGTCCGAGTTTGTCTGCCTTTTCGCTCTCGATAATAATCGCTCTGTTAAGATGTTCGCAGCATTGTGCGGCGATGTATATTCCTTTTTCTGCAAAAACGCTGTCAAGTCCATCGAAAATCTGTTGAGCTACTTCAACAGTACCGCTTGTACCTATTCTTTCTCCGATAACTTCACTCGTTGAGCATCCGATAATAACGACATCTCCGCTTTTGAGTTCAGCTTTTTCAACAAGTTCTTTTGCGGCAAGCTGCGCCTGATTAAAAATATCCTGCATTATTTTTTACCTCTTTAAAAATGAGTTTATGGTTTTGTTTTTCTGAATGGCGGATGTAACTGCAATTCCCGCAACTGCACCGACGATTCCCTGCATAACATTCGATAAAATGCTTCCTGCTGCCGCAATGCCGTAACCGAGAATAACCGCTTCGTACCCGAAATATCCGAGTATCATTATTGTTTCTGCAACGATGCTTCCGAGAATTTTTCCGATTAAAGGTTTCTTGCAAATTGCATTCATAATGAAATACACCGAAACAGCCATAAGTGCTTTGATTATAAATGTTGCAGGTGCGTACTGTGCATAACCCGAAAGGATATCTGCCAGTGCCGAGCCGAGACCTGCCGCAAGTGCGCCGTAAACAGGCCCGAGAAGCCAGCCTGAAAGCAGAACAAAGCAATCGCCGAGATTGAAATATCCGTTTGTTGCGGGAGAGGGGATTTTCACAACAAATGTTGCAACGCAGACTGCTGCAGTGAGTAATGCTGCGATTGCAAGATTCTGTAATTTTTGAAGTTTCATTTTTATTATCACCCCTATAATATCCTTATAATATAAAGTATAATCCAAGTTAGCTAATATTTCAAGGTGGCTTTTGTTGTGATTTTTAACATAAATAATTGCTCTTTATCTTGAAAAAATGGATGCTCTGTGATATATATAATATATACTTTTCTTTAATAGGAGGAACTATGAAGATTAAAGCATATCATAAAGATTTAGGCAGTTTGCATATCGGTTGTGAAGATCCGAGAG
>JAZSCO010000212.1:0-14188 GCA_045602965.1 Acutalibacteraceae bacterium
GTTAACTACTGCCCCCACTGCAAGGTTGTTCTTTCAAACGAAGACTCACAGGGCGGCAAGTGCGATATCTGCCACAGCGATATCGTTCAGAAGTCAAAGGACGTTTGGTATCTGCGCATAACAGAATATGCCGATAAACTCCTTGAAGGACTTAAGGAAGTTGATTATCTTCCCAACATAAAGCTTCAGCAGGAAAACTGGATCGGCAAATCAACGGGCGCATTCGTTAACTTCTGCGTTAACGGCACCGATGAAATGCTTAAGATTTATACAACCAGACCCGATACCCTTTTCGGTGTTACATTCATGGTAATGGCACCCGAGCATCCTCTTATTGATAAGTATGCTTCAATGATCGGCAATATGGATGAGGTTGAAGCTTACAGAGATATGTGCAGCAAGAAGTCTGCATTCGAAAGAACACAGCTTGTCAAGGAAAAGACAGGCGTCAAGCTCAGCGGCTTCACCGCAACCAATCCCGTTAACGGCAAGGAAGTTCCCATTTACATTTCCGACTACGTTATGATGGGTTACGGTACAGGCGCTATCATGGCTGTTCCTGCTCATGACCAGCGTGACTATGAGTTTGCAACCAAGTTCGGCATTGATATCATTGAAGTTATCAAGGGCGGAGATATCGCTGTTGAAGCTTATACAGGCGACGGCGAAATGGTTAACTCAGGCTTCCTCAACGGCATGACCAACAAGAAGGATTCCATCGAAAAAATGGCTGAATTCCTTCAGGAAAAGGGCATCGGCGAAAAGGGCGTTCAGTATAAGATGAATGACTGGGCATCCAACCGCCAGAGATATTGGGGTGAACCCATTCCCATAGTTCATTGCCCCCATTGCGGAATCGTTCCCGTACCTTACAGCGAGCTTCCTCTTGAGCTTCCCGACGTTGAAAACTTCGAACCCGGTACAGACGGCGAAAGTCCGCTTGCAAAGATTGATTCATTTGTTAACTGCACCTGCCCCAAGTGCGGCGCAGCAGCAAAGAGAGAAACCGATACCATGCCTCAGTGGGCTGGTTCATCATGGTATTTCCTTCGCTACATTGACCCCCACAACACCGAAACATTCGCAGATAAGGATAAGCTTAAGTACTGGATGCCCGTTGACTGGTACAACGGCGGCATGGAACACGTTACAAGACACCTTATCTATTCAAGATTCTGGTATAAATTCCTCTATGATCTCGGCGAAGTTCCCGTTTCAGAGCCTTACGCAAAGAGAACGGCTCAGGGTCTCATTCTCGGACCTGACGGCGAAAAGATGTCGAAGTCAAAGGGTAACGTTATCGACCCCAATGAGGTTGTTGACGAATTCGGTGCAGACGTTCTGCGTTCCTATGTTCTTTTCATGGGTGACTACGAAAAGGCTGCTCCCTGGAGCGAAACTTCCGTTAAGGGTTGCAAGAGATTCATCGACAGAGTATGGGGTATGCTCGATATCGTAACAGACGGCGATGCATATTCAAAGGAACTCGAAAGCAGCTTCCATAAGACAGTCAAGAAGGTTTCAAACGATATTGAAACCCTTAAGTATAACACCGCAATTGCTGCTCTCATGACTCTCACAAACGAGATTTATGCAAAGGGCGCAATAAACAAAGCGGAGCTTAAGACCTTCATTACTCTTCTTAACCCCATCGCTCCTCATATCACCGAGGAAATCTGGGCGGCTGCAGGCTTTGAGGGTATGCTCAACGAAACAAGCTGGCCCACATATGACGAAGCGAAGTGCGTTGACAATGAGGTTGAAATTGCTGTTCAGATTAACGGCAAGGTAAGAGAAAAGCTCGTTATTCCTGCAGAAGCAACTCAGGAAGAAGCAATTGCCGCAGCAAAAGCAAACGAAAAAATTGCTGCTGCTATCGACGGAATGACAGTTGTTAAAGAGCTTTATGTCAAGGGCAGACTTGTTAATATTGTTGTCAGACCGTAATTGTCCGAAAAATTTGATAATTTGAGGTTGACAATTCGGGTATATCTGTTGTATAATAACTGATAAGCTATGAAAATTAGTCCCTGTTTATAAGACGAGGGGAGGGAATACATTGAGTCAGGTAAAAGTTAAGGAAGGCGAGTCACTCGAAAACGCACTCAGAAGATTCAAGAGACAGACTTCAAGAGACGGCGTTATCCAGGAGGTTCGCAAAAGAGAACACTATGAGAAGCCTTCGGTAAAGAGAAAGAAGAAGTCCGAAGCTGCTCGTAAGCGTAAGTTTAAATAATTAAATCTTACAAGAAAAAGGCATTCCAAGCGGAATGCCTTTATTTTTTTTCCTGCATTATAAAAGAAAACCCCTGCACCGGAGTGCAGGGGCAATTTGCATTAATTAAGATTAATACTTGATGTTGGAGAATTCAGCCTTTGTAACTGCTGCGCCGTTACCGTTGATTGTGATACCTGCCTTGAGTGAAAGAACTGCATCGAAAGCATATGAATACTTGATGTTTGTGATCTTGCCGTCAGCAACGGTTACTGTAACCTTGATGTTCTTGTAGTTAACAGTTGTGTCCTTAACTGTGATAGCGGTTGTGAAATCAGCGATACCGTCAACAACTTCTTCGTGTGTGATGAAGTCATTTGTGAATCTTGAGAAGGGAGTAGCATTTGTCTTCTTGGGGTTGGTAGCGTTTGCAAGTGTGAATGTGTAAACGCCGTTTTCAGCCTTGAAGTTGCCAAGGTCAGCTTCCTGAAGCTTTGTAGCCTTGATCTGATAGTCTTTCTTGAGGTCATCCTTGGGGAATGAACCCTTCTTAACGCCGATGCCGAGGAAATCACCAACAACTGTGTCGAGGCTGGAGTTTTCGTCGATAGCGCTGATGATGCCGTTAAGGATGCCTGTTGCACCGCCAACATCGATGGGGCTTGTGTATGAGCAATCTCTGTTGAAGTTGTATGAACCCTTTGCAGCCTTAGCTGTTTCAGCGTTAAGGAATGCAACGAATTCAGCCTTTGTCATGTCAGCTGCGGGAGCTGCTGCTGTTGTTGTTTCGCCGTTAGCGAGAGTTGTGTCTTCAACTGCTGCTGTTGTATCTTCAACGGGAGCTGCTGTTGTGTCTTCAACGGGAGCTGCTGTTGTGTCTTCAACCGCTGCTGTTGTGTCTTCGTGATTGATGTTCTCATCGCCTGCGAGATGGGTGTGGTCACCGTGGTCGATAATGTCTTCTGCTACGGGAGCTGTTGTTGTAGTGTCGTCTGTGTTTCCGCCGCAAGCTGCGAATGCGAAGAGCATTGAAGCTGCGAGGAGAATTGCGAGAATTTTTTTCATGATTCTTCCTCCTGAAAATATGTTTTTATTTTGCGGCAAAACACCGCAGATTTACTTATATTAAAAATACCTCAAAAATGCCGTTTTGTCAAGTCAAAAAGCAAAAACGGATTTCAAAAACAGGCACAAAAACAATTAATGTTTACACAATATTAATATTTAAGGGTGACATATTTAAAAATATATGTTATAATACATTATTATTTATAAAAGCTAAAATGGAGAAATATGTGTATGGCGATAAAAAGATTTGTTTCATGGAATGTTAACGGAATAAGAGCCTGTCTCGGCAAGGATTTCTATGAAAGCTTTGCGTCGCTTGATGCTGATATTTTCTGTTTGCAGGAAACAAAAATGCAGGAGGGTCAGGCGGAGCTGATTCTTGACGGATATCATCAGTATTGGAATTACGCCGAGAAGAAAGGATATTCGGGCACGGCGGTATTCACCCGTGAAGAGCCCGTTTCCGTTTCGTACGGTCTCGGAATTCCCGAGCATGACACCGAGGGCAGAGTTATAACCCTTGAATTTGATAATTATTATTTTATAACGGTTTATGTTCCCAATGCCCGTGACGGTCTTGTCAGACTTGATTATCGCATGGAGTGGGAGGACGCATTCAGAAATTATATTGTTGAGCTGGATAAGAAAAAACCCGTGATTTTTTGCGGGGATCTGAATGTTGCACATAACGAAATCGACCTGAAAAATCCGAAATCCAACCGCAAAAATCCCGGTTTTACCGACGAGGAGAGAGGCAAATTCTCCGAAATGCTTGAAAGCGGATTTGTTGACACGTTCAGACATTTTTACCCCGACCTTGAGGGTGCATACAGTTGGTGGTCATACCGTTTTTCGGCGAGAGCTAAGAATGCGGGATGGAGAATTGACTATTTTATCGTTTCCGAAAGATTGAGGGGAAGTCTTAAGGACGCAAAAATTCATAACGAAATTTTCGGCTCAGACCATTGTCCCGTTGAGGTTGAAATTGAGCTGTAAGGAGAAAGTAAAATGAAAAATAAAGCATTGATAATTGTCACCGCACTTTTAGCTGTTGCCGCAATAGTTTCGGGTGTTGTATTCTTCCTTTCGGGCAACCCGAAAACACCTGAAGTTACCGAAGATGAAATCAGTAACGTTGTTTATTCCTATGAGCAGAGCGACTATAAAATGAGCGAAAATCTTTCCGTGAAGGGTGCACAGGGCGAGATTTTTCTTCCCACGGATTTCGAAAATATCTATTATACCGCCGACCTCAAAGGCTCGGTTAAATTCTATGAATATTTAAGCGGACAGATGACTGCAAGCACTCTTGCCGTTAAGCAGCTTAATGCAAATCTTGCCGCATCGTACGAAACAATTCCCGTAACTGTCAGCTACATTGAAAAAGACGGCAAAGCTTGCGGCTACGGCGTTTTCACCTCCGATATGAAAGCGGATGTTGACGTTTATTCCTACGCTTTTGTGAAGCTCACCGCAAAACCTTCGGGTTACGGTGAAGGTTATCTTCTTCTTGCCGATTTCGATAAAAACAATTTCTACAATGCGGATAAAATTTATTCCGAAATCTATAATCTTGATATCGCAAGCGGAAAAACTTCAACATATGTTTCAAACAATACCCGTCTTATTGACAAAAACGGTTCATTCCGTCAGGACTGGACAATGCTCACCGATGATTTCATAAAGAATCTCGGCAGTGCAAAATATTTCATTTCTTCGAGATACTATAACGAAAGCGAAAAAGGTATCCGTGCCGATATCATGGAGCTTTCAAACGCTTACAGACCCAAGATTGTTGTCAAGGATATTCTCGGTCTCTGGTTTGTCAATGACGCAAACGGTATGCATTTCCTGCGCAAAACTGACAGCGGATTTGCTAATATGTGCGGCGACAGAGTCCTTGCCGAATTTGAAGGCGATTATTTTGCCGACTATCTTCAGAGCGGAAAATATCTTGTAAACAAAAAGAGCCTTGAAATCACCGACCTTTTGACCGGTGAAACCAAGACTCTTAAGGATATCAATATTGAATCGGCTGATGCTTTTTCAATCAGTCCCGATGGCACGAAAGCAGTTTTTGCTTCTTGCGGAAAGCCGAATGCAAACGGTACTCCTATTCAGACTCTTATTTATTGCACAACCGATAATTCCGCAGACCCCGTTATTTTTACCGAACCCATGCTTTTCGTTGAAAGCTCAGGCTTTGTCTGGGTTGATAATATGGGCGTTATGAGCGTTCGTGCTTTGACCGCTGATGGCTCAAAGGTCGGCTCGGTTGTTTATGCGTTTTAAATTTTTTCTTCGCGGAAATCGATTGTCAGTTCATCTTTTTTTGGTTTGAGCTGAGTATATTTTATTCCTGCGGCGTCAAACATTCTTTTTGAGGCTCTTGTGCCGGGAGTGTCGGCATATTTATCCGAAATATAAACAACTTCTTTTATTCCGCACTGAATGATTGCCTTTGCGCATTCGTTGCAGGGGAAAAGAGCAACGTAAATCTTGCAGCCTTCGAGGTTTGAACCTCTGCTGTTGAGAATTGCATTGAGCTCAGCGTGGCAGACATAGGGATATTTTGTGTCGTACATTTCGCCCGTTCTTTCCCAGGGGAATTCGTCGTCGCTGCAGCCGAGAGGGAATCCGTTATAGCCGACGGACATAATCTTGTTGCGGTCATTGACTATGCAGGCGCCGACCTGTGTGTTGGGGTCTTTGCTGCGATATGATGAAAGCATGGCGATACCCATGAAATATTCGTCCCACGAAATATAATCTTCTCTTTTAGGCATGTCTGAACTCTCCTTTTTATTTGATATGAAAAAATAGTAACATAAAAAACAAATTTTTACAATAGAAAAAAACAATTCCGAATTAAACAAGAGGTGTACTATGGGTCTTTTGAAAAAAATCTTCGGCGATTATTCCCAGAAGGAAATCAAGCGAATCCGTCCGCTTTGCAACAAGGTGCTTGATCTTGAAGAGGAATATTCGCGTCTTACCGATGAACAGCTTCAGGCGAAAACTCCCGAATTCAGAGAGCGTCTTGCTAACGGCGAAACCCTTGACGATATTCTTCCCGAAGCATTTGCCGCTTGCCGAGAGGCATCATGGCGTGTTATCGGACTCAAGCATTTCCCCGTACAGATTATCGGCGGTATTATTCTTCATCAGGGCAGAATTGCCGAAATGAGAACGGGTGAAGGTAAAACTCTCGTCGCAACTCTTCCTGCATATCTTAACGGTCTTTCGGGCAACGGTGTTCATATCGTTACCGTAAACGATTATCTTGCACGCCGTGACAGTGAGTGGATGGGTAAGGTATACCGTTTCATGGGTCTGAGCGTCGGTCTTATTATTCACGAAAAAGAAAACGCAGAGCGTAAGGAAGCTTATGCTGCCGATATTACTTACGGCACAAACAATGAAATGGGCTTCGACTATCTTCGTGATAATATGGTTGTTTATAAAGAGCATAAGGTGCAGAGAGGTCATAACTTTGCAATCGTCGACGAAGTTGACTCCATTCTTATCGACGAAGCAAGAACACCCCTTATTATTTCGGGCAGAGGCGAAAAGTCCACAGACCTTTATAAGATGGCAAACCGCTTTGCTCTTTCGCTCAAATGCACAAGAATCAAGGAAGTGCAGTCCAAGGAAGAGGTTGATGACCTTGTTGACGAAAGCTGCGATTTCGTAGTTGACGAAAAGGCAAAGACCGCAACTCTCACAAAGAGCGGTATTGCAAAGGCAGAGTCTTTCTTCAATCTCGAAAATCTTATGGACCCCGAAAACATGACAATTCAGCATCATATCAACCAGGCTATCAAGGCTATCGGAGTTATGAAGCGTGACGTTGACTATGTTGTAAAGGATAATCAGGTGCTTATTGTTGACGAATTCACAGGCAGAATCATGATGGGCAGACGTTATAACGAAGGTCTGCATCAGGCGATTGAAGCCAAGGAAAACGTTAACGTTGAGCATGAAAGCAAGACCCTTGCAACAATTACATTCCAGAATTATTTCCGTCTTTATAAGAAACTTTCGGGTATGACGGGTACTGCGATGACCGAGGAAACCGAATTCAATCAGATTTACAGTCTTGATGTTATTGAAATTCCCACAAACAAACCCATGATTAGAAATGACATGGCGGATGTTGTTTATAAAACGGAGCAGGCGAAGTATCTTGCCGTTATTCAGACAATCGAAGAATGCCATGCAAAGGGACAGCCTGTGCTTGTCGGTACTGTTTCGATTGAAAAATCCGAACTACTCAGTGCACTTCTCAAGAGAAAAGGCATCAAGCACGAAGTGCTCAACGCAAAGCATCATGAGAAGGAAGCGGAAATCGTTGCTCAGGCAGGTAAACTCAATGCAGTAACCATCGCCACCAATATGGCAGGCCGCGGTACGGATATCAAGCTCGGCGGTAACTCCGAGTATCTTGCAAAGTCTGAACTTCGCAGGATGGGTTATTCTGAAGAACTTATTGCTGAGGCAACGGGTTTTGCGGAAACCGATAACGAAGAAATTCTCAATGCAAGAGCGCAGTATTCGGCTCTTGAGAAGAAATATGACGAAGAAATTGCACCCGAGGCACAGCTGGTGCGTGAAGCGGGCGGTCTTTTCATTATCGGAACAGAGCGCCACGAATCAAGACGAATCGATAACCAGCTCAGAGGCCGTGCAGGCCGTCAGGGCGACCCCGGTGCAAGCCGTTTCTTCCTTTCCCTTCAGGATGACCTCATGCGTCTTTTCGGCGGTGAAAGAATCACAACGGTTATGAATACCCTCAAAACCCCCGAGGATATGCCCATTGAAGCGAAGATGATAACCAATACAATCGAGAGTGCGCAGAAGAAGATTGAAGGCAGAAACTTTGCTATCAGAAAGAGTGTTCTTCAGTATGACGATGTTATGAACCGTCAGAGAGAGCTTATCTATAAACAGCGTGATCAGGTGCTTAACGGCGAAGAACTCAAGCCTGTTATCATCCGTATGATTGAAGGCAGTATCAATGAAGCGATTGATTTCTTCTGCTCATCGAGCCTTCCGAAGAGCGACTGGAATATCGACGGTCTTCGCGATAAATTCAAGGGATGGCTTACTGTTGAAGATGATTTCAAGGATGACTTCGATAAAGAAGAAGCCCGTGAAATGCTTATTGAAAGAGCGCACAAGAGCTACGAAGCCCGTGAAGAACTTTTTGGCGCAGGCGAAAACGGCGAGCCTATTATGCGTGAGCTTGAAAAGCAGATTCTTCTTCGTAATGTTGACAGACAGTGGATGGACCATATCGACGGTATGGACCAGCTTCGCAGAGGTATCGGACTTCGTGCATACGGACAGACCGATCCCGTTGTTGCTTACAGAAATGTCGGCTCGGAAATGTTTGACAGCATGAACGAAGCTATCCGTGAGGATACCGCAAGACAGATTCTGACGGTTATGATCAAGAGCCAGGAAGATACAAAGCGTGAACAGACCGCAAAGATTACCGCAACAAGCGGTGCAACCGACGGCAGCGACAAAAAGCAGCCTGTAAGAAAAAAAGAAAAGGTGAAGCCCAACGATCCCTGTGCCTGCGGAAGCGGTAAGGAATATAAGAAGTGCTGCGGCGATGTAAGACAGCAGCAGTCATAAAATCTCATAATAGCAGAAAACCCTGCCTCACCGTTTGGTGAAGCAGGGTTTAATTTTTTTGAGCTTATTCGCCGATGTTATAACGTGTCAGGAAGCAAACGGGAAGTTCGCCGTTGCTCTTGACTGCGCCTTCTGCAAATCTGCCGTCGGAAGAATTGGTTGAGCCGCAGAGATAGAGAACTTCGCCGTCTGAGCAGATGCCTCTGGGGTTATCGGTCATTGAACCGCCGAATGAATAGAGAGAGCCGAGTCTGCCAAGAGTGGAAATTGTGTAAGCAAAGCCGTCGAAATCGCCGATGTTTCCGTTGTTGAAATCTCTGTTTGTTGATTTGGTGTAACCCGAAACGGCATATCCGCCGGGGATTGCAACGATACCGGTGATGAAGTCGTGCTCGAATCCGACAAGAGTGCGAATCCAGCCTGTTGAGCCGTCAGCCTTAATCTTGATGATTGCGCCGTCCATTGTGCCGGGAGTACCGCCGTTGAAGGTTCCTTCGAAGGTGGTGCCTGTTCTGTCGCCTGTTGCGTTGAGAGAATAGTTACCTGCGATAACAACGCCTCCGTCAGAAGCAAGTTCCATAGCGTAGAGGTTGGTTACGCCTGTATCATAGAAAGCTCTCTTCCAAAGGATGTTACCGTTGGGATTGAACTTAACAACAACTGTTGTTCTCTTGATGGGAGCAGTGCCTGTAACGTCCGCAAATTCACCGTCGCCGCAATAGGAAGCGATGTCTGCATAAATTTCGCCTGAGGGAGAAACTTCAAGGTCTTCTACCGTACAGTGCTTTGAACCTGAAAGAGCCTGACGCCACTGAATATTGCCGTTTGCGTCGCACTTGAAAATGAATGCTTTGATAGACTGTGTGCCGAGATTCTTGAGGTCGTAGTCGGGTGATTCGGACTTGCCGCCGATAACAAAACCGCCGTCGGGAGTTGCGTGCACGGAGTGAATCATGTCGCCTCTGCTGCCGCCGTAAAGCTTTGTCCAGATAATGTCGCCCTTATTGTTGAACTTAACAACAATGCCTTCAACAGTCTGGGGGCACTTGTATTCGGAAGGTGCTGCAAGGTCTTCTGCTCTTGTTTCGCCAACAGCAAGGATGCTGCCGTCGCTGAGTACTGTTACGTTTTCGAAGGTTGTTTTTGCAGCTCTGGGTTTCTTGCTTTCGTCGGCTGTGGTTGCTGTACCGCCGATGACTTTTGTCCATTCAAGCTTACCCTTATCGGAGTATTTCGAAATAACACCCGAGGTGTAGTCTTTGATTGAACCGTCGATATACTGATATGTGAAACCAACAGCAACAACGCCACCGTCAGAAGTTATTTCGTTGTCCCAGAAAGTACAGCCGGAAGCTGTGCCTGCTGTGGTTACCCAATCGCTTGAAATGGCTGAAACAGCTTTTTGGGTTGTTCCCTTTGAAGCAACGTAAGCGGGAGTCTGGGGAACGTAAACAGATGTTGTTTTCTTTGTGGTATCAAGAATGATGGGTTTCTGAGTTGTGGTTTTTCTGGGACCTGAGGGAGTAACATAAGTGCGTGAAGGGGGATTGTCGGGATTGGAGTTGTTTGTTACGGGATCAGGTCTCTTGGTTGTGCTTACGGGTTTAACGATGGAAACTTCGCTTGAACCGGGTTTTGAAACAACAACCATGTTGTTTGTTGCTGCAACCTTGGAAATTTCAACATATTCGCTGGGGGAGATGTTGCTGGGGTCCTTAACAGAAACCTGATTCATAATCTGGGTATACTGCTCGGGAGTAATGTTAGTTGCAGGAACATCTTCCTTCTTGATAACGGTGTTGTCGTTTTCGTCTTTTTCAACAACGAGTCCCTTGTCAGCGGCAAGGTCTTCAACCTTTTCGAGCTGTTCGGGAGTGAGGGTGCTCAGGTCACCGTTGAAGCCGCTTGCTTCATCGCCGAGAGCTTCGGAAACGAGCTGAACAAGTTCAACGTCGGTGATTTCAACAGGAACATATGTATCGATTCCGGGAACCCATTCGTTGTCGGGTATAACAGGCAATGTTGTTGAATCAATGTTATCATTCTTAACACTGCAGGCTGCAAATGTTGAAAGAATAAGTACAAAGCACATGAAAACACAGAGCCTTGAGGTGAATTTATTCTTCATAAGGGTATCCTCCCATTATATAGTTACAGATATTTTATCATTAAATTGATTTAAAATCAACTGTTTTTATATGGCAATGACAAAAATTCATATTTATTTAAAATTTTATCTTCAAAAATCAGGAGCGTTGATATATAATTAGAATATATTCAAAACATAACGGAGAAATTTATGGATAAAAAAGAAAAAGCCTTGCTCGCAGTGAATGCGCTCAAGGAAAAATACCCCGATTCAATTTGCTCGCTCAATGCCGACAATCCTCTGCAGTTGATAATTGCAACGCGCCTTTCGGCACAATGCACAGATGCAAGGGTCAATCTTGTTACGCCCGCACTTTTTGAAAAATATAAAACGGTTGAGGATTTTGCGAATGCAGAGATATCCGATATCGAAAACCTGATTCATTCCTGCGGATTTTTCAGAGCAAAGGCGAAAGATATCGTCGGAATGTGCCGAAAAATGATTGACGAATACGGCGGCGAAGTGCCCGACACTCTCGAAAAGCTGACTTCTCTTCCGGGAGTCGGCAGAAAAACCGCAAATCTCATCATGGGAGATGTTTACGGTCAGCCTGCCGTTGTTGCGGATACTCATCTTATCAGAATATCCAATCTTCTCGGACTTGTTTCAACAAAAGACCCGTTTAAGGTTGAGATGCAGCTTCGAGAAATTCTTCCCCCCGAAGAAAGCAACGATTTTTGTCATCGCTGTGTTTTGCACGGCAGAGAAACCTGCATTTCGGGCAGACCAAAGTGCGAAAGCTGTGTGATGAATGCATTCTGCAGTCATCATTCACAAAAATGAAACGAGCAGAAAAATTGCTCCGCTGATTGATGCGCCCGCGCAGGCAGCGGCACTCATGCTCAGCGCAATTCGGATTCTGTTTCTCCGAAGCCTTGATGCAGGCGGCATACCTGCACTTTGTGCGATTTCGCTTGCCCTTTCCCTGAGGTCACCCTCACTGACCGCCGAGTATTCGGGCTTGATAAAAAACAGCACTCTCTCGAAATATTCGCATTGAGTCTGCGTGATTTCAACAACCTGTCTGTTGACCCCTTTAATCAACCTGATTTCCCCCTTCACTCCGATGGATTTCTATGTTATTTTTGGCAGAGATAAGGGGAGATATACATACTGAATTTCTGACGAAAAAAATGCGGTGTTGTAATGCTGAATATACAATCTGTATAACACGCTTTTCCACAGAAAAAGTGGATAACTGTGTGGAAAAGTTGAATAACTATGCTGAAAACCCCTTATTTATCACCAAAAATGGGTGTGAATAACTGCAATGTTCTAAAAAAGAATATACGAAAGGTTGTACATTCTTTACAAAATGTTGCAAATTGTCGATAAAATTATGGTGATATTTTTGTGCAAACAGACATGAATTTACATCGGAAAATCCCGATTAAAGTCGAGATGAAAAGAAAATATTACAGTTTGGAGAATAAACAAAAATGGCTGTAAAAAATATATATAAAATTGAAGATGACAGAGTAATTCTGACTGTCGATTGTTTTGATCCGGCGCTCACGCTTGACTGCGGTCAGGCGTTCAGATGGGTGCAAACGGGCGATGACGAATGGCATGGCGTGGCATTCTCAAAACCGCTTACTCTCAGAAAGACGGAGAGGGGAATAGAGTTTATCGGAACGACAAAAGAGGATTTCGAAAAAATCTGGGTTCCTTATTTTGACCTTGAAAGGGATTACGGCGTGCTCTGCCGTCGATTCATGGCTGACCGTTATCTTGCCGAGGCTGTTGATACCTGCTACGGAATCCGTCTTCTCCGTCAGGAGCCGTGGGAAGCGATTTGTTCATTCATCATTTCGCAGAATAACAACATTCCGCGTATCAAAGGTATCATAGACCGTCTTTGCCGACTTCTGGGCGAGCCTTTGGGAAATGACGATTATTCTTTTCCCTCTGCGCAGAAAATTGCGGAAGCGGGAGTTGAGGCGCTTGCGCCTATAAGAGCAGGCTTCAGAGCAAAATATATAATTGATGCCGCCGAAAAGGTTGCAAACGGTGAAATCGATATTGAAAAAATCTACAGCCTTACCATTGATGAGGGCAGGGATGAGCTGATAAAAATCAAGGGAGTTGGGGAGAAGGTTGCACAGTGTTCACTTCTCTATGGCTTCGGAAAGATTGATGCATTTCCCGTTGATGTGTGGGTAAAACGAATCATGAGCGAGCTTTATCCCGAAGGTCTCCCCGAATGCACAAACGGCGTGAGAGGTATCGCACAGCAGTATCTTTTCCATTGGAGAAGGAATTTTTTCTGAAATCAGGCAAATACAAACCAGAGTTGCTTGATTATATAATTATGTATGGTAAAATATAATCATCGTATACGGTAAAAATTTCGGACTTTTTCGGCGGACTGTTCGGATAACGGTGGAATGAGGGAATCCTGTCCGGCAATTATATTACAACATATCAAAGGAGAAAATTATGGGTTCGGTAACAATAATTATTATAATTCCGCTTTTTCTTATATATTTTGCGTTTTCATCGGTTATCGGTGCGGTAACGGGTATTGACAAAACCGAGGTTGTGCTGCCCTATGAACCGGAGAAAGGAATTGTATGGGAATGTGACATTCAGGATGACACTCCCATTGAGCTTGTTGATACCAAAATTGACGGCGAAAAGCAGATTTTTTATTTCAAAAGCAATTCAACTAAGGAAATGGTCAGATATTTTGCGGATTTAGCCAAAGATTTTATTACTAAAGAATATTCAGACACGGAATACAGCTACGGCGAATATTACAGAGTCACCTTCACGGACGAAAACGGCAATGAGAAAAAATATTATGCCGAATCTGAGCTTGGCGACGAATCAAAACTTCTTTATGACAAAGCGGTATTTTATGCCCCCGATGAATATTTTGCCTTCGACTATACCGTAACCGCACAGCAGCCCCTTGAAGGTGAATACGGTTGGTATAATCAGGATTTTGAGTTTCGTACAGAATTCTATAAAGCAGAATTTTCACCCACCAGAACAGTCACGATTGTTCATGTAGGTGATGATTTTGAGAGCAACGAAGATTACTACAACTATTGGATTGAATACGGACCCATTGACGGCTATAAAGTCGGATCGTAGCCATGTCGTTCTGT
>JAZSCO010000213.1:0-8570 GCA_045602965.1 Acutalibacteraceae bacterium
AAGGCAAAGAAAACGCAGCTTACACTATATTATCTTCTTTTGTACACGAATTGACACATTATTTTCAATGGATAAATCAGTTTGAACAATCAGACAAAAGCTCTGAACGGCAGGCAAACTATTACCGTAACAGAATTATTGATTTGTATCTGATTGACAAGGAGAGAACCGATGAACTTACAAAACATATTTGACAACGAAACATTTTTCAGTGGCTACAAAGCTCTTCGTGACAGCGATTGCAATGCAAACGATCTGATTGAACAGCCTGCAATGCGTAAACTTCTGCCCGATTTGAACGGCAAATCCGTTCTTGATCTGGGTTGCGGCTACGGTCACAACTGCATTGATTTTGTAAAAAGAGGCGCAACAAGGGTTGTCGGCATTGATATATCCGAAAAGATGCTTGCCGTTGCAAAAGAAGAATCCGCACACAGCAAAATCGAATACCGCAACATGAGTATGACAGATATATCAAAACTCGGCGAAACCTTTGATTTCATTTACAGCTCTCTTGCTTTTCATTATGTAAAAGATTTTGATACTTTCGCAAAGGATATGTATTCTGTTCTCAACGTCGGAGGTCAACTTTTGTTCTCACAGGAACATCCTATTATCACCTCAACCGTTGACGGCGCAGGTCATTTCAACAAGAACGAAAACGGCGAGAAATTTTCTTACACTTTTTCAAACTACAATCAACCAGGCGAGCGCAGAATTCATTGGTACATTGAAGGTGTTATAAAATATCATCGCACCTTCAGCAACATTATAAACGCACTTGCCAGAGCAGGATTTGTTATCGAAGAAGTCTGCGAACCCGTTCCCGAAGACTGGGTAATCGAAAAAGTGCCTGCCTGGATAAAGGAATATATCAAGCCAAACTTTTTGATTGTCAAAGCAAAGAAAACATAAAACAATCAAGCCATACGAGTTGAAACGAGATCAACTTGTATGGCAATTTTTATATCAAGGAACCCCTGAAGCGGACAGTTCTGATTACTGCTTGCGTCAGGGGTCTTTTTGCGCTGCGAATAGCCGTATTATTCTAATTTGCAAATATAACTACCGTTTTCGGCTTGATTCTATGCAAAGAGCTCATTTTTCGAGTTACGAGGCCTGTGAATCGTACATACTTGGTATATATGGACCACGACAGGAGTAAATCCATTCGGATAATTCCGATGGTTGTGTATTCTCCGATGCACACAAAACATCCGAATATAAACGGCGGCAGAAAGACAAATTGAAAGAGTCGGAGGTCTTTCGATTTGTCTGAGCCACACGACCGATGCGTATTGTTGCGTTTGGCTTTGATTACGAATCAATTAAAAACATCTATTGAGGAATGCTCGTAAAGATATGTTTGCCTACGGACCGAAATGCGGAGACGGCAAACAATTGATAAGGACAAAACCAAAGAAGCAATCGCATCCCATTCAATCTCACTAAACAAGTGAGATTGGAGTAATGAAAACAGCAAAATGTTTTCATCACAAGCAGACCGATTCTTGAAGCTTCAGTCGGTCTGTGCATAAGGGTTATCACGGAAAATCATAGTGATTTTTACGTGATAACCGCTTATGCAAGGTTTTTGAGAGAAAATTTCTGCTCAGAAACACTTTGGTGTGAATAGGATGGTAACCTGCTCAACCGGCCTTTTCTCGGCGGCAGATGGTTTTCTGCATGGAAATTGAGACATCACCGATTGATTTAACGAGCCTTTTGGCACGGGTTGGCAGAAACACCAACAGAAAAAAGTTTCAGATTTTATGAAAGGAATGATTAATGCAAAAAAGCAAAACAAGGTCAGAGGCAAAAGTACAACGAGACAGTTGCGTGATGAAATCGAGCCGTTTATTCAGACACGCAAAAGTTCTGTTACTCAGAAAAACTATCGCAAATGGCTTACGGCATATATCCGCTATTGCCGTGAACACCACAACTGCAAAACACATGGAGAGTGTGCCGAACACATTCAAGAATATTCGGACTATCTGCAGGAACAAGGTTATCCCGCATCTACGATTCACAATTATCTTGCTGCTGTTTGCAGTTTTTACAGTGTGCCGATGAATTCAATCACAAAACCTATCCGCCATACAGCCGAATATACAAAATCCCGTTCCGATAACGGCAAAACCATTCGTGCAGATAACGACCCCGATAATCCAAGATATGAACGAACAATATCGTTTCAGCGTGTTGTGGGAATCAGGGCATCGGAACTTGCTAAACTTGAGGGTCGTGATTTGGTCAGAGATGAGTCGGGTCACCTTTGTGTTTTCGTTAAAAACGGAAAAGGCGGCAAAGACTCACTTCAAAGAATCCTGCCTGAAAACGAAGAGTTTGTAAAAAGCTATTTTGAGGGCCTTGGTGAAAAAGAAAAAGTCTTTCAGCCGATTGAGTTGTCAAACTCTATCGACTATCACCACATCAGAGCTGAAAATGCTCAACGTTGTTACAACTACTATTTAAACAAAATTGAAACAGAAGAAGGATATGCAGAAAAATTAGCCGCCGAAATCCGTCTGCGTTGGGAATTGTACTGCACAAAGAAACTCTCCGACGGTACGATTATCCCGAAACCCTTTGATGAAAAGCTTATCAGCGGTACATACAAAATCAAAGGCAAAAACAAAGAGTTGGCAATCAGATACGGCTTACCAACGGAATACAACAATCTTGCGTTGGCTGCTGTTTCAATTTTTCACTTGGCTCACTGGAGAAACAACGTGACCGTGCAGTCATATCTTTTATCGCACTAACCTGAGGATACGGGAACGATTTGATTTCACCCGTTTTAGTTAAACGAAAGCTCGCTTTCTCAGGATGAAAACGAAAACAACCCTTTGGGGTTCATATAGATAATCCTCAAAAAAATAACCATATGAGGATAAATAAATGTCAAAATATAAGGAGAACAATTATGTAAACAGAAAAAATATAAGTATATCAAAAGAAGAAGTCTATGAACTGAATTTTGAAAGGTTTGTTGACTTTATGACATTGATGATTGAAAAGTATGGGAAGGACATCGTCCTTCCCGACGATCATCAGAAATAATGGCCTTGACATGTTTTTCTTTAGTCGATAGAATGTTGTTGGGACACATTATCACACTTCAGTTCAGCAGGAGGTTTTATGCAGAAAACAAAGTGTTATATTTATACACGAGTTTCAACGGCAATACAGGTTGACGGGTTCAGCCTTGAAGCTCAGAAAAACTCTCTTATGGAATACGCCGAAAGAAATGATATGGTTGTTGTCGGCGAATATTCCGATGAAGGCAAATCAGGTAAAAGCATAAACGGCAGACCTGATTTCATGAGAATGCTCAGAGATATCCGAAACGGTAAAGACAAAGTTTCTTTTGTACTTGTATTCAAGCTTTCCCGTTTTGGCAGAAACGCTGCTGACGTTCTCAATTCCTTGCAGGAAATACAGGATTACGGCATTGAATTGATTTGCATTAAAGACGGTCTTGACAGTTCAAGAAGCACAGGAAAACTGATGATTGCAGTTTTATCTTCCGTTGCGGAAATTGAAAGAGAAAATATTCTTGAACAGACTATGGCAGGGCGCTTGCAGAAGGCGAGCGAAGGCAAATGGAATGGCGGTTTTGCACCCTACGGCTACAAACTCGAAAAAGGTGAACTTAGAATCGCCGAAGATGAGGTTGAGGATATAAAATTTATCTTTGATAAATTTGTCCATACCACCATGGGTGTAACAGGTATTGCGGACTATCTTAATAAACACGGCATAAAGAAAAAGCAGCGCCAGAAAACTCACCGTGATAGTTTTACTCCGCATTTCATAAAAAGCGTTCTTGATAATCCTGTTTACTGCGGAAAAATTGCATATCAAAGAAGAAAAACCGAAAAAATTCCCGGTCAAAGAGGCGCATCCCGTATCGTAAAGCAGGATAACTACCTGCTTTTTGACGGAATACATGAAGCGGTTGTATCAGAAGACGAATGGGAAGCTGCTCATCAGAAACGGCTTGAAACAGGCAACAGATGTGAAAAGGTTCACGATTTAGAACATGAAAACATATTATCCGGTATTCTTCATTGTCCCGTATGTGGAGCTCCACTTTACGGAAATCCGAACAGAAAGAAGAAAAAAGAAGACGGATCATATTACAAGGGTTATTACTGCTACCGCTGTAAGCACAGAAATCATGTTAACGGTAAGCCATGTGACTATAGAAAACAATGGAATCAGGAAATGGTCAACAATGCCGTTACAGAGATAATCAAAAACCTTATTCATAATCCGAAATTTGAATCTGCTATCCGCGAGAAGATTGAATCAAGCGTTGATACCGCAGCACTTGAAGCAGAAATCGAAGCTCTCAACAAGCAGTTAAAACAGCAAATCGGAGCAAAAAACAAGCTCGGACAGCAAATGGATAGCCTTGATGTTAGCGACAAGCATTATGACAGTAAATACGACGATATGCAGAAACGTCTGGACAGACTTTATGAAGAAATTGACAGCATTGAATGTGAAATTGCAGAAATTCAAAACCGAATAGATTCTATCATTCAGCAGAAAGTTTCAGGAGACAATGTTTATCGGTATCTCTTGTATTTTGATAAGCTTTATGATAAATTTACAGATAAGGAAAAGAAGCAGTTTATGAATAGCTTTATTGACTCGATTGAAATCTATGAAGATGTACTCCCGAGCGGCAGATTTTTAAAGAGCATTCACTTCAAGTTCCCTATCTTTTACGAGGGAGAAGAAATCATCGGTCTGCGTTGGGACAAAGATACAACAGTCGAGACGGTATGTCTTTTGTCCAAACTTAATACAAAGCATCATATTGAAATTGATCTGGATATGGATGAGCTGGACTTGACCGATGCGGAGAAGAAAGCTACCTATCAAGAAATCAAAGATTATGTGCTTGAGCATAGCGGCTTGAAAGTCAGCACCCTAAATATCGCACAGATAAAACAAAAATGCGGTATCATCGAGCGTGATTGTTATAATAAACCAAAGTCCGAAGATGCAAGACAACCCCAAAGCCCCCCGATAAAGAAAAAGCAATCAAGGAAGAATTAAAACACTTCGGGATGATTAAATAAATATGTTTTAAAACCACTGAGAATCAAATGATTTTCAGAGGGTTTTACTCGGTATTTATAATTGGAGTGTAGTTTATTTACAAAAGAAATCTGCAAAAGCACTTCGAAATAAAATTTACGTATTACTGATTACGCTTGTTATGCTTTTCTAAAGCGATATTAATTCCTTCAGCTTCTTTTTTGATGATGTAATAATTGAGTAAAAAAGCAATTAAATAAACAACGGCAACTGAAATAAGCATCATTACAATACCTTTTATATCAAAATTCAACCAATCAAACCATACGCCTAAACTAATCATAATTACTGACATTAAAGCATAGTGTATCACAATCGAAACCGCAAGTTTTGTCTTGGTGTTTATTGCCGTGAAAATAAAAGCACCGATGCTTGTCATGATTGATGTGATAAATCCGGAAAGAAGAACTTGCCAAAGCACACTGTCAGGCACATCGTAACCCGGTGACAAAGACATATTTACCGCACAAACAAAAACTATCCCCAAAGTTATTGTTGAGAAAAAATTAATAAATACCTTTAAAAAATTCATTTTCATTCCTCCTATATTCCAAGTTTTTTCTTTAGATTTGCGACATACTGTCTTGTTATTATAACTTTTTCACCATTGCAGAGCACACCTTCAAGTCTGCCGTTAAACATCGGTACTATTTTGCTGACTTTTGAAATATTTACTATCATTGATTTTGAAATTCGCACATAATTCGTTTGTTTGTATATTTCTTCAAGCTCATACAATTTTTGCTTTATTTCAAAAACCTTTTTTTCACAGCAAGCGTAAACTTTGTTATCAACCGATTCAAAATAATAAACTTCTTTTGAATCAAGCTGAACAATTTCATTTTCGTAAAAGGCAGTTATCCGGTTTCTTCCGGCTTTGACAGCATATATCAGATTTATTATATCGCTGTCCATAGTATTGGTTCTGATGATTATTTCTTCTTCGGCACCGTCAACCAAAGCTTCAATTGTTATTTTCATAACAGCCTCCGATCATTTGTCAGATTTTTTTGCTCTTTTTGTTACAATTGCACCGCACGCCAAAAAAACGATGCCGCAGGTAAGTAATATTATTATACTGTCAAAGTCACTTATTTTATATGAGAAAATCTCGAGGTCAACACCCATTTCCAAACGGTATTCGTTTATCAACTCAGCAGGAGCGTCTTTAAAAATAATCGCCTGCACATCCTCAGTCATAACTGTTCTGAAAAGCTTTGTACCATATATGACAGGCAGAAATTTTATTATATTTGCCATTGTCTCCGAATAATCTCCTATCGGAAGATATATTCCCCCAAGAAAGCCTACTATCGTTCCGATAACTGTTCCGAGTCCTCCCCAAGCGCCCTGGGTTGCGACAAGCATAGCTAATAAATACATTAAAGCGGAATATGTAAATGAATTCACTGCAATAATACCAATCAGCTTGATGTGAGAAACAAATGAATAGACATCGGCACCCTTGATTATACAATATAATTCCGAAAACGCCAAAGTTAATATGCAGATTATAACCGAACAAATCCAGGCTGATGTCACATATGCTGCAGAAATTGTAAATCGGCTTACGGGTGCAGTATATATTGAATTCAGTCTGCCGTCAACACGGTCACGAATCATAGCGGAATAAAACGCAATTGTAACTGTTACGGCATTTATACCGACTATTCCGCCCGCAATCCATTGCAAAACAAAAACTGTTGCATTAATCTTATCGGAATCGGCATTTCTTCCAGGAAACTCACCTATCATTGATACAATTGCATCGATTTGAAAATCGCTCAAGAAGAAAAGCATCAGAATTATTGTTACAATCATTGATAACAGCGAAAAAAACACGGCGGATTTATCCCGAAAATATATTTTAAGATTTCTCTTTATTAATTCATAAAAATTCATTTTAACACCCCATTTTATTAATTCGAACATGCGTTTAAGAACACATCATCCATATTGCCCTGAATAACTTCGAAACCTGTTATTTGTTCTTTGAGTGAGTGGACAGGCTCTATGGCATCAACGGTATTTTTTATCGGAAAGCTAAGACCGTATTCTTCTTTTTTTACAGAAAAGCCCTGATCGGAAAGTGTTTGGAAATTCTTGTCACCGTTTTCTTTGCTGCAATATATTTTCACTGTATCAGATGCGTATTTTTCCTTCAGCTCAAATGGAGTTCCCTGTGCACGAACAGAGCCTTTATCGATTATGATTATTCTGTTTGCTCCGGCAGCTTCCTCCATATAGTGCGTTGTCAGAAAAATTGTCATGCCGGTATTACGGCGCAGACTTTCAATTACACTCCACACATCTTTTCTGGTAGCGGGATCAAGACCGGTTGTGGGCTCATCAAGGAAAAGAATTTCCGGTGTATGCATAAGCGCTGCCGCAATTTCGCAACGTCTTTTCTGACCGCCCGACAACTTTGAATAACGTTTTTTCAGAAGTTCCGAAAGAGATAGCATTTCGCTCAGTTCATCAAGGCGTTTCTGTGCTTTGCTTTTTGAAGCACCATGCAGTATACCTCGACACAAAAGGTTTTCCTTAACGCTCAATATATCGTCAAGACAGTTTTGCTGATAAACGATTCCTATTTTTCGGCGAATTGCTTCGTCATTCTTTCCCAGAATTTCTCCGCAGATTTCTACATGACCTTCATTTGACTTAAGCAATGTGGACAACATATTTATTGTGGTTGATTTTCCTGCCCCGTTTACTCCCAGAAAACCTAAAAGTTCTCCTTTGTTCACGTCAAAACTAATTTTATTAACGGCAGTAAAATCACCGAATCGCTTTGTAAGATTATTTACGGTTATTGCTTTCATCTGTGCCCCTCCTTGTTTTATCCTGATTGAATTATATACAGAACTCTGCTTGCTTGGCAACAGATTTTAATCAAGATGCATTTTAGAAGGGGTAAGATGCAAAAAACAATCGTCAAAGACAATAATTAAGCATATTGGTTGGCTTCGGCCATATTAAAAAGGAGACTTCCATACAGAAGTCTCCTGAATTTAAAGCAGTTTTTCTTTCAGCTTTTTCATTTCTTTTTTCAGTCGTGCATTATTTAAATCTTCCCACAGCGGCATAATCAGACCGCCTTTTAGTCTCATTGCAGCTTCGTGCATGGAAGCGTAATAAGCAACTCTGAAATCCGCATATTCGGATAATTTATATTTCTGTTTGTATGTTTCATACAGACCGTAAGCGTCGCCCCACATATTGCGAAGCTGGAACAAATCATATTCTCTGTCTGACCAAAGACTGCCGCAAGGGTCGATGAAAGCCGTAAGTTCTAAAGTTTTAGGGTCAGCCATTATGTTCATTATATTGAGGTCGCCGTGTATGAGTACGGGATTTGTTTTTTCTTCGGGGAGAGAGTTAAAAAGTTCTGTTGCATCATAAAGCAACTTCAGCTTTTTCTTGCTGAACTTTCCGTTTTCGGATAATTC
>JAZSCO010000214.1:0-3396 GCA_045602965.1 Acutalibacteraceae bacterium
TGACAAAAGAATGCTGTTGGTGCAATTTTACTGACGAAGAAAAACAAAACATTTTATTTGAAAGTGCATATTGGTATGTGTTTCTGGCAGACAATCAGGATTATATAGGAAGATGTGTTATCGTTCTTAAACGGCATAGTGAAAGTCTGTCAGACCTTGATTTGTCCGAATGGATTGAATTGAAAGAACTAATCAACAGGCTCGAAAAATGTTTTGAAAAAATATTGGGTGCTGATTTGTGTAATTGGAGTTGTCTGATGAATGATTTTTATAAATCAGCCACTCCCAACCCACACTTGCATCTTCATGTAAGACCTCGACATAGCAAAGCCATAACTATAAACGGCAGTAGTTATATTGATACAGAATTCGGGCATCATTATCAACCTAAAAAAGAAACATTGTTGACAAATGATAACAGAAAAATATTGCTTAATATGATGAAAACCTTTTTAAATCAGGAGCAGAAATGATTACACTAACCGAATATCTGAACAACCCTTGCGGAACATTATCCATTCCATATTGGAAAGCTAAAAGCATAACAATTCCGCCTAATATGATAATTTTACACGATAATGATTTTTCATCTGACATATTATCTGAATACACTGATGAAAAGTATTTTCGTTTATATCATACCCTTAAAGATATACCCAAAATTGCAACGAATGATTTTGAAATCACAACCGCAACACGAAAAGATATTAAAGCAATCGTGCAGATAATAAACGATTCATATACAGATATTTCGGTTAACAAGGAACTAATCAAAGGCTATACCAAAACACCTGTTTACAATGAAAACTTATGGATAATGGTTAAAGAAAAAGCAACCGGCAATTTTGTCGGTTGCGGTTTGGCAGATTATGATGCAGAAGCAAAAGAGCTTGTGCTTGAATGGATACAAGTGTTACCTGAATACCGTGGTAAGAAAATCGGTCAGTTAATAGTAACAGACCTGCTTTTCAGAATGAAAGGTGTTGCAGATTTTGCAACTGTTTCGGGTAAAATTGATAATGAAACAAACCCCGAAGCACTATACAGAAAATGCGGATTTGTAGGTAATGATGTGTGGCATATTCTGCATAGGAAATGAGGAATCACAATGATCGACTACACTAAAATAAATTCAGAAACTTGGGATTCGTGGGCGGAAGACGGTTGCGAATACACCGTGCCCATAAGCCACGAAGAATACGAGAAAATTACTCCCAATAATTATTCGGTTATTCTTACTCCTTGCATCGCCGTTCCTCACGAATGGTTTGGTGATTTGAAAGGTAAAAAAGTGTTGGGACTTGCAAGTGGTGGCGGTCAGCAGATGCCCGTGCTTTCAAAGCTCGGTGCAGTTTGTACCGTATTTGATTATTCCGACAGACAGCTTGAAGCAGAGAAAATGGTGTCCGAAAGAGAAGGATACAGTATTACGATCATCAAAGGTGATATGTCAAAAACGCTTCCTTTTGAAGATGAAAGCTTTGATTTGATTTTCCATCCCGTTTCAAACAACTATGTTGAAGATGTTTATCACGTCTGGAACGAGTGTTTCCGTGTGCTCAAAAAAGGCGGCAGATTGCTTTCGGGACTTGACAACGGCATTGACTATTTGTTTGAAGAAGATGATCCGTTGAAGGTTGTTAATCCCTTGCCGTACAATCCTCTCAAAATGCCGAAAGAACGTCTTGAAGCAATGATTGCAAACGGTGACGGCGTACAGTTCAGCCATACATTGGATGAACAAATCGGCGGTCAGCTCAAAGCAGGGTTTACACTCAAAGCATTATACGAAGACCGTGACGGAGAAGGCGGAAACATAATCGGCAAATATTATCCGCAGTATATTGCTACGCTGGCTATAAAATAATTATGGAGATTTAATAATGACAAAAGTTTATTTCGTCAGACACGCTGAACCGAATTATAACAACCGTGATGATCTGTCAAGAGAACTGTCCGCCAAAGGAATGGTTGACAGAGAACTTGTTACGCAGTTTTTGTCGGAGAAAAATATTGAGATTATTTTATCAAGCCCATATATAAGAGCTGTAGATACAGTCGCTCACTTTGCCGACAGCAAAGGTTTAAGTATAGAAATCATTGATGATTTCAGAGAACGCAAAGTGGATAGCATCTGGATTGAGGATTTTACGGCTTTCAGCAAAGCTCAATGGGCAGATTTTGACTATAAACTCTCTGACGGCGAAAGTTTGAATGAAGTTCAAAGCAGGAATATTTCCGCATTAAATAGTGTCCTTGAAAAACACAAAGACAAAAACATTGCAATCGGTAGTCACGGCACTGCTTTGAGTACAATCATTAACTATTATGATAAATCATTCGGATATGAAGATTTTGAGAAAATACGCACCGTTATGCCTTGGATTGTTGAATTTACCTTTCAAAATGACGAATGTATTTCAATAAAATATGTTGATTTGTTTTCGCTGTAATCAAAATCATTTTATAAGGAGATAAATGCGTATGCCGATATTTACAATAACTTTTTGTGCGTTGATTTTTGTAATATTCATACTTGATAATTTTCTCATAATCCCCAAAACAGCAACGGTAACACTTAAAGAAAAACTGTGGTCGGGACATAACAAAGGCTACATAAATCACGCTCTGCATCTGTCCGAAAAGAAAATCAAAAAGGGACAAGTTTGGCGATTGGTATCGTCGTCACTTCTCCATATCGGAACGTGGCACATCATTTCAAATATAACCGCAACCCTCATTGTCGGATATGCCGTTGAATCTCAGCTCGGCTCGTTAAAAACCGCACTCTGTTATATTGGCTCTGCGTTCATATCGGGTTTGTATATGGCATTTGTCTATAAGCTACACGAGGGTGAAGGCGCATCAACGGGTATCTACGGTCTGATTGCCGTATTTGTTATGCTTGCCGTTAAAAACGGAACTATTTTCTTTTCGCCCGTACCGACAATAGCATTGATAGTTCTGGCAATTTACACAGTCGGCGGAATGTTTATGGGCAAAGCAACCGCTTGGGAACATATCTCAGGATTTGCAGGCGGTCTGCTGATGGGATTTATTTTGATATAAAAGGATATTTCTATGAATACAGATTTAATCAAATCGGTTGTTGAAAAGCAAATGCACACAACGGTTAGGCAAATCCGTGCTGTCGGTAAAGGCGCAAGCGGAAGTGTTTATCTTGTAAAAATCACAACCAAGCCTTATGAAATTGCAGTCAAAACGAGCAAATTCTATGATGCGATTTGTAAAGAAAAGGATATGCTTGATTTTCTTTCTCCCAAGGTTTCATATAAAGTTCCGAAAACCTATTTTCTCTGCCGTGAAAACGACACCGTTTATCTCGGTATGGACTACATAAAAGGAATGAGCGGAAAGAGTAAATATCTTGCGTTT
>JAZSCO010000215.1:0-8307 GCA_045602965.1 Acutalibacteraceae bacterium
TTGTGATTGAATATGTGGGGATGGGATACTGGAAGCCTCTGCCGTTTGCATCGCCTTCAATCATAATCTCAATGAAAGCCTTATTAATCATATCCATTTCGGCTTTACAGTCTTTATATTTGAAGTCCATTTCCTTGCCGCCGACAATAGCATTCTGCTCTGCAAGGTCAGCGGGAACGGTCCAGTCAAGAGTGATGTTTGAGAAGGGTGCCTGTGTACCCCAACGGCTGGGTGTATTAACACCGAAAACGAAGGATTCAATGCACTTCTTCACCTGATCATAAGTGAGATTATCAACCTTTACGAAGGGAGCAAGATAGGTATCGAATGATGAGAAAGCCTGTGCACCTGCCCATTCATTCTGCATAATGCCGAGGAAGTTAACCATCTGATTGCAAAGAGTTGCGAGATGGCTTGCAGGAGCTGAAGTAATTTTACCGGTTACACCGCCAAGACCTTCCTGAATAAGCTGCTTGAGCGACCAGCCTGCACAATAGCCTGTAAGCATTGAGAGGTCATGAAGATGAATGTCAGCGTTTCTGTGAGCGTTGGCAATTTCATCATCATAGATTTCGGAAAGCCAATAGTTAGCCGTGATTGCACCTGAGTTACTGAGAATAAGACCGCCTACGGAATAGGTAACGGTTGAGTTTTCCTTTACTCTCCAGTCGGTAACGTTAACGTAGCTGTTAACAAGTTCCTTATAGTCAAGGATGGTTGACTTGAGGTTACGGAGCTTTTCACGCTGTCTGCGGTAAAGGATATATGCTTTTGCGATGTCTGCATATCCTGCCTGAATAAGAACAGATTCTACGCTATCCTGAACATCTTCAACAGCAATAAGATTATTCTGAATTTTGGGTTCAAAGTCAGCTGTAACTTTGAGCGCGAGGAAATCAATTGTTGAGGGATGGTACTGCTTTTCCTGGGATTCAAATGCCTTTTTGATAGCTTCTGCGATTTTGGTGATGTTGAATTCTGCGGTTTTTCCGTCTCTTTTGATTACCTGATACATACCGTCTTTTCCTTTCGTTGTTTGTATATGAATTTTATTATAACCAAACACTATATGTTGTGCCTCAACGGCAACGATTAAGATATTAGCAAATAAATATGGTTCTGTCAATGGTTTTTACAAGATATTGTGTCGTTATTTTTAACTTTGTGAATAATGCACTATATATGCATGATATTTTGGATATTTTTTCATGCTCCGCGAATTTCGCATTCATCTACATATTGAAGCATGATCTTTTTCATTCTTTCCATCTCTTCAATAGGTACAGCGGACATTCCGAAACCTATCAGCTCACCCGAATCAATAAATCCCTGAAGAAAATGGCGTTTAGCCCCTTTTATCATTTCGCCAAGCGCATTCATACCGAAAACGCTGTGAAACTCACGGACAACTGTTGTTCGGAATTCATAATCAACCTTGCCTTCAAGAAGAAAACCTACGCTCTCTTTTATTCTGGAAATATCGTATCCGCTTATTCCGACCGTTTCCGCATAAAGCTCGGGCGAATTCTTGATATCCATGGCAACATAGTCAATAAGTCTTTTTTCAACAAGGTCACAGAGTTTTTCGGGATAAGTGCCGTTTGTGTCAAGCTTCACAGCATAGCCAAGGTCTTTGACTTTTATGATAAACTCTTCAATGTCCTTTTGCATAAGAGGCTCTCCGCCTGTTATCGCTACGCCATCAAGAATTCCGGCCCTTTTTTTGAGAAAAGCAAAAATCTCATCTTCAGAATACTCGCTCTGCTTTTCGGGGTTGATTACCAATCTGGAATTATGACAAAACGGACATCGGAGATTACAACCCGCCGTAAAAATTGTACATGCCATTTTTCCCGGATAATCAAGCAGCGTCAATTTCTGAAAGCCCTGAATATTCATGGTAAATTCCCCCTTTTACAACAGAGTTAGTTGCGGTTAATTGGTGGTGTATGCCTATAATAACACAAGATGTTGTGTTTTGCAATACCTAAAACCACAAAATTTTGATATTTTTTTAAATTGTTTTAAAATTCTGGCAAAAAAGACGGCAACCCGAAGATTGCCGTCAAAACAATATGTAATATTATTTTTCTTCCTTCTTCTTGTGGAAAAGAATCTTGTCAACAGGGAAATAAAGGAAGAACTGAACTGCAGAGCAAATCATTGTTGCGATATTCTTTGCAGCAACTTCTTCAAGACCCCAACCAACAAAAACTTCTTTAAGAGTAGGATTAAGCCATGCTGAGAAGAAAATGAGGGCGATTGTGAAAACTATGTAGATAGGAAGAGCAACTGCAACGTTTGCGCCAGAATTGAAGGTCTTTTCTTTATTAACAAAGAAAGCAACTATCTGAGCGATAATATTGGCAACATTGCTTACGATGAAGTAACCGAGACCGCCTACTGCAACAGGATAAACAAATACCCACCATGCAAAATCCTGATTATAGAGTTCAGCGATGGGCGGAATAAGATTAAGTGTGTTGAGAAGAACAAACTGAACGATCATTGCAAGAAGGCTTACAACAATGAACTTAATAAACTGCCAGATTGTTACAAGAAGTGAACCTTTGCTCTCGGCAGCTTTATCGATCTGATTTAATTTTCCCATGAATATTATCTCCTAACATTATAAATTCAATGTATTATATCATAAAAATATTATAATTGGCAAGTCAAAAATTGACACATTTTTTTGTGCACTATTACTCAACAATGCTGAAAACAAGCGGTTTCGCTTCAGGTTTTTCGTTTCCGAGCGTAACGGATGAGAAAAACTGCTCGGCTGCTTTCCCGAAAAGAGATTCGTCGTTTGCATGCAGCTCTGCAATAATTTCACCCTTTTCGGCATAATCACCTGTTTTTTTATAAAGAATAATTCCTGCAGACGGATCGATATCATCCTCTTTTTTCATCCTTCCGGCACCGAGTGAAACACAGACAGAGCCAATGCCCGCCGTTTCCATATGAGTTATATATCCGCTTTCGGGCATTATTACATTATATATATATTTGGAAACAGGAAACAGCTCCGTGTTGCGTATATATTCCGAATCGCCACCCTGAAGTGTAACCATTTCGCACAATTTATCAAATGCAGAGCCATCGCTGATTTTTGACCTTGCAATATCTTTGCAATCATCAAAACTTCCCTTTCCCGAAAGCTCAAGAAGCTTCGCCGCAAGAGAAACCGAAATATCCGTTAAATCTTCAGGACCGTTACCCTTTAATGTTGCAACAGCCTCAATGATTTCAAGAGAATTTCCGATATTGTAACCGAGCGGCACATCCATATCGGTTATAAGCGCAGAAATCTTTCTTCCTGCTCCCCTGCCGATTTCAACCATCTTTTCAGCAAGGACAGCCGCAGATTTCTCATCCTTCATAAACGCACCGCTGCCGCATTTCACATCCAGAACAATACAATCTGCACCGCCTGCAAGCTTTTTGCTCATGATACTCGATGCGATAAGCGAAACATTATCAACCGTTGCCGTAACATCACGCAGTGCATAAAGCTTTTTATCTGCAGGACAAAGCTTTCCAGACTGACCTGTGACACAGATTCCGCATTCATTTACATTCGAAATAAACTCATCGGATTCAAGAGAAGTCCTGAATCCGGGAATCGACTCAAGCTTATCAACCGTGCCACCGGTATGACCGAGTCCTCGTCCGCTCATTTTTGCAATTTTAACTCCGCACGAAGCAACAATAGGCGCAACGATAAGAGTTGTTTTGTCTCCGACACCGCCGGTTGAATGCTTGTCGCCGGTTATTCCTTCTATTCCCGACAAATCAGCCATGTCGCCCGAGCGTGCCATTGCATCGGTCAAATCGAGAGTTTCACGCTCGCTAAGACCGTTAAAACAAATTGCCATGAGAAGCGCAGAAAGCTGATAATCAGGTACACTTGCGTCGGCAGCAGAAAATGCAAAGCATTCAATTTCCTCTTTGGAAAGCTCAAATCCATCACGCTTTTTGCGAATAATATCAACAAAATTCATATCATACCTCACGTTTATCAAATGATAACGGCAGTATTTCAGATAACGTCATCACTTTAAAGTCTTCGGGATTCTTTGCGATTATTATTTCAAAATCCGACAAACAAAATTCTTTCATCACCTGTCTGCATACACCGCACGGAGGACAATAATTTTCGGGAATATCTTCCTTTGAATTTCCTCCGACAACCGCGATTTTTTCAAAATATCTTTTACCCTCCGAAATTGCTTTAAAGAACGCGGTTCTTTCAGCGCAGTTTGTGGGCGAGAATGCGGAATTTTCGATGTTACAACCCGTAAAAACAGTACCGTCTTTGCAAAGTAAAGCCGCGCCGACAGAAAATCCCGAATAAGGTGAATACGACATTTTTCTCGCTTCAAGAGCCAGATTTATAAGATCGGAGTTCTTCATTCCGCAGCCTCCAGAGCAATTTCCATCATTTTAATAAAAGACTTCTCTCTTTCGTTTGCAGTGCATTTCTGACCGCCTGAAAAAGGGCAGTCGGAAATCGTACAGATTGCAAGTGCCTTTTTACCAGCTCTCGCAGCACTCATATAAAGTGCAGCACTTTCCATTTCAACTGCAAGAACGCCCATTTTCTGCCAATCGGCAAGACTGTTTGCATCATCATAAAACAAATCAGATGAAAGGATATTACCGATATACGGCTTCACCCCGAGATTTTCAGCCGCTTTAACTGCATTGCAGAGCGTCTGATAATCGGCAACGGGAGCAAAGTCACCCGGCAATCTGTATTGGTCTGCAAACGCTGAATCCGTGCATGCGCCCATACCGAAAACAACATCGTGAAGCTTAAGTTCAGGATTTATTGCTCCTGCAGAGCCGACTCTGATTATCGTTTCAACATCATAAAAATTATACAGTTCGTAAGAATAAAGTCCGATTGAAGGCATACCCATACCCGATGCCATAACGGAAATCTTTTTCCCTTTATAATATCCGGTATACCCTTGAACGCCTCTTATATTATTGACAAGAACGGGATTTTCAAGGAACTTTTCGGCAATATATTTCGATCTCATGGGATCTCCCGGCATAAGCACGGTTTTACCGAATGCGTCTTTTTCCGTTGCAGCAATATGCGGAGTAGGTATTTTATTCATAAAAAGCTCCTTTTCTCAATAACCTGTTACATCTTGATTCTTAACAAGTTTCACAATGGCACTTGTACCAAGTCTTTCGCAGCCGAGATTCAGATAATCCGCGGCATCGTCAAATGAACGGATACCTCCTGCCGCTTTCATTCTGACATCCTTACCTATATTTTTCGAAAACAGAACTATATCTTCCCTTGTTGCACCGCTCTTTGAAAATCCTGTCGACGTCTTGATAAAGTCTGCACCCGATTCAGTCACAACACGGCACATCTCTATTTTCTCTTCATCTGTAAGCAGGCAGGTTTCAATGATAACCTTTAATATCTTTCCGCGGCAAGCCGCTTTTACTTCTTTTATTTCATTTAAAATATCATCAAATCTTCCGTCTTTTGCCCAGCCGACATTAATAACCATATCAATTTCATCCGCACCGTTTTCAACAGCGTTCTTTGCCTCAAAAGCTTTGACCGCTGTTGTTGAATAGCCGTTTGGGAAACCTATAACAGTGCAGATTGCAAGCTTTCCGTCAACATATCCAGCCGCCTGCTTTACATACGAAGCGGGAATGCATACACTTGCAGTCTTATATTTCATTCCGTCGTCACAAATATGTTTTATATCATCCCATGTTGCATCAACTGCAAGAAGTGTGTGGTCACAATGAGAAAGTATGTTATTGATATCCATAAACTGTTCACCTCATAAAGCGTATTTTTCTACCATCTGAGCAACACCGTCATCTGCATTCGAAGGCGCTGAAAAACGCGCACTGTCTTTGCATATGCTGTCTCCGTTTTCCATTGCAAAAGAATAATAAGCATATTTTAACATAGTTGCATCGTTAGATGCGTCACCAAATGACATTGATTCGTCTGAGCTTATGCCGAGAATATCGCAAAGCCCCTTAAGTGCAGTTCCTTTGTCACTTCCCTGTGCGGTTGCGGAAACAACGCCTTTCAGTGCAGATGCAAGGAAAAGATCGTTCTTCTCAAAAAATCCAAGGATTGTGTTTTTGGATTTTTCGTCTGAGAAAAAAACATCAATCAGCTCAGCACCCTTATTTTTTGTTTCCTCAGCGATATCTTCACATATGATAAGTTTCGAAACAAAATCTTCAAGAAATTCGGTGGGCAAATTAAGATTATTAAAGAATATATCTGCACCCTTCTGAGCGTAGATATTGCCGTCGATATAGATATTGTAATAAACGGGCAAAGTATTGAGAAGCGCAATTGCATCTGCCGTTATTTCAGGCGAAACAAGATTTGTATATATAAATTTGTTGTTGTTTCTGTCATATACCGATGCCCCGTTTGAGCAGATAACATAGTCCGCAAACGGAATCTGTTTTGTTACTCCGCTTGTAAACTTGAGAGCTCTGCCGGTTGCGACAGTAATTTTTATTCCCTTATCATGAGCGGATTTTAATGCATTTTTCGTTCTTTCCGTAACGGTAAGATGGTCAGGTGCCATAAGAGTTCCGTCAAGGTCTGTTGCGATTATTTTTACAGACATTATAATTCTCCTTAATTCCATACATTATTATATAGTATATAACCATAATTATCATGTGTCAAGAAACACAATATCAATGTCAAAACAAAATTTTTCGCATAATATGTAATGAGGTTATCCTCAATTCACGAAAGGACTGATTGAATGACCGATTACAACGGATACAGATATCCGCAGCGTCAGTTTCACAAACGGGATTACTGTACCGCTGCAATTTCTCCTCTGCCCGCCAACCCTGTTGCCGCCATGCTTTATGTACCCATGCAGAACGATACAACGATGTTTGACGAAATGAAGGCTTTTGAATGCGGAACTCTTTTCACCGTTCTTAACAAGCCTTTTGCAGGGAAGTGTTGCAGATGAACAGCAGAGAAACCATGCTGAAAAAACTCGGCGCTGCACAGTTTACGCTCTGGGAAATCCATCTTTATCTTGACACTCATCCGTGGGATTTGCAGATGGTTGAACATTATCACAAATGTCATGCAAAATACAAATTGCTCAAAAATGAATTCGAAGAAAAATTCTGTCCTCTGACCGCACAAAAATCACAAGGCGCGGAATGGCTCAAAGGTCCGTGGCCATGGGAAAATCAGGAGTGTGATTGCTGATGTTTGTCTATGAAAAGAAATTACAGTTTCCCGTTAAAATCAAAAACCCCAACCCGAAATATGCTCAGATTATTATAAGTCAGTACGGCGGACCGGATGGCGAATTAGGTGCGTCTCTCAGATACCTAAGCCAACGTTTTGCCATGCCCTATGACGAGCTTAAAGGTCTGCTTACAGATGTAGGTACATCAGTTGTACTATGGTCTCTTTGAGCATTTTCAGCTTCATTCTCGGACACTTCTTCCACACATTGTTCGGCTTTAGGATAAAAAGAAGAATCTGCCGCCGTTACAACGGAAGATAATGCAAATTTCCATTTAAACGGCAGCAGGTTTAATTTTACTGTTATTATGTTGTCTTTTGATACGGTCATCGACTCAAGTATCTGTTTTATGAACTCATCATTGTTCTCTCCCGAAGTGAGTATTGCTTTTGCAAACGCAACGCACTCGGCGATTATTTCATCCTTCTTCTCTCGGTCAAGTGTGTTGGCAACACAGCTCTGAAGTTCGGTTTTAAGGCTTTCGATTTCACCGTCAAGCTGAACGGACATTTCTTTGAATTCTTCTCTTGTTATGCACTTGTCGAGATACAAATCCACAAGTGCTTTTCTGCGTTCGGTTTTCTTATCGAACTGCTCTTTTTTACGCTCAAAATCATTGTTGTCGCTTTGCAAAAACACTTCTTCAAGCTGTTTTTTCAGCAACGAAAGAAATCTGCTTTTATCGGCGGTCATCATTTCAATGACACTTGTCATAATGTTTTTCAGGTCATCGTGAGCAATATGATCTATCGAACAGCCGACTTCTTTGCCCGTCACAGAATCAATATGCTTTGTTTTTCCGTTTTGCCTGCGGTTATAGCATTGCCAGTATTTGAAATAATTACCGCTTCTCAGCTTCTTGTTATGTAAAACAAAGCTTGAACCGCATTCCTCGCAGGTGATTTTACCCGAGAAACAATAACGGTTGCCGAGCTTTTTCTTTTGCTCATCACTCGGAGAACGGCGTTCAAGCTCCTTCTGAGTCAGCTCAAAAAGCTCACGGCTGATAATC
>JAZSCO010000216.1:0-37866 GCA_045602965.1 Acutalibacteraceae bacterium
CATGCTCATGGGTACCGGCGGTAACGCAGGCAGTCAGGTTTCAACACTCATAATCCGCGGTCTTGCAGTCGGTGAAATCGAAATCAAAGACTATCTTAAAATTGTTTTCAAGGAATTGCGTGTTGCAGCAATATGCGGCGGAGTTCTTGCTCTTGCAAATATATTAAGAATGTATTTATTCAGCGAAGGCACTCTTTCCGTTTTCCTTGTTGTTTCGCTCGCTATGTTCTGCGCAATAGTTGTTGCAAAGCTTATCGGTTGTTCTCTTCCGATATTCGCAAAAATCATCAAGCTCGACCCCGCCCTCATGGCAGGACCGATGATTGCAACTCTCGTTGATATTGTAACTCTCGTAATTTATTTCGGACTCGCAAAAGCATTTCTTTTATAAAAAAACGGCTTGCACAAAATCTGTGCAAGCCTTATTTTTTTATTTATTTTTTGATGCAGCTCTTTGAATTGCCTTGATAACTTCAACAATGGGAATAACAAGGAATGCAAGACCGATTGAAATTGCATATGCTTTCATATCAAGGTGAACGAAGTCAAACATATCTGCAAGGAAGGGAATTTCGATAATTGCAGTTGTGAGAACAAGAGAAGCTGCCATTGCACCGTAGAGAACCCAGTTGTGTGACTTCTGAGCAAATGCCATGCCAAGAACAGAGCCTCTCTGTGAGCGCATATTAAATGAGTGGAAAATTTCACACATTGACATTGTGAGGAATGCCATTGTCATGCCTTCATTGCATTCCGCAATATTTCTGAACTGCCAATGACCTGTTTCAAGGAATTCGCCGATAAAGAATGCAGAAAGGGTAAGAATTGTAACAAGTGCGCCCTGATAGAAAACGTCAAATCCCATACCACCTGCAAAAACGCCTTCTTTGCTGTTTCTGGGTTTACGGTTCATGATGTCTCTTTCAGGTCTTTCAAGACCGAGAGCAAGAGCGGGAATACTGTCTGTTACAAGGTTGATGAAAAGAAGATGAACAGGCTTAAGAATTGTAAATCCGAGAATTGTTGCGGTGAAGATGGAAAGAACTTCTGAAAGGTTTGAACCGAGAAGGAACTGGATAGCCTTTCTGATATTGTCATAAATTCTTCTACCTTCAGAAACTGCCGAAACGATTGTTGCAAAGTTATCGTCTGCAAGAACCATATCTGCAACGTTCTTTGTAACGTCTGTGCCTGTGATACCCATACCTACGCCGATATCAGCGCACTTGATTGAGGGAGCATCGTTTACACCGTCACCGGTCATTGCGGTAATCATGCCTTTTGCACGCCATGCATTAACAATTCTTGTTTTATGCTCAGGCTGAACACGTGCATAAACCTTGAATTCGGTAACTCTTTCAGCAAATTCTTCGTCGCTGATTTCGTCAAGCTGTGCGCCTGTGATTGCACTTGAATCATCCTCGATGATGCTGAGCTGCTTTGCGATTGCAACAGCGGTATCCTTATGGTCACCTGTAATCATGATGGGAGTGATGCCTGCTGAACGGCATTCTTCTATAGCTGCTTTAACTTCAGGACGGGCAGGGTCAATCATGCCTGTAAGTCCGATAAAGGTAAGATTATTTTCAAGAGCTTCGGGTGCAAAATCAGTGGGAGCTGCATCGTAATTTCTGTAAGCAACAGCAAGAACACGAAGAGCTTGGTCAGCCATTCTCTTGTTATCTGCAAGAATAGCAGCCTTAACATCGTCGGTGAATGCAACAACTTCACCGTTGATAAGAGCGTGAGTGCACTTCTTGAGAATTTCATCAGGTGCACCCTTTGTATACTGAACAATACCTTCGGCAGTCTTATGAACGGTTGACATCATCTTTCTTCCTGAATCAAAGGGAGCTTCGCCGACTCTGGGAGCATTCGCAACAAGATCATTCTTGTTGAGGCTGAGTTCGTTTGCGTAATAAACAAGAGCTGCTTCGGTGGGTTCACCGGTAACAACGCCGTCTGCATCGATTTCAGCGTCACAGCAAAGAGCCATTGCCTTTGCGATAAGAGCTTCGTTGTCACCGTAGTGGTCAACAACAGTCATCTTATTCTGAGTAAGAGTACCTGTCTTATCGGAGCAGATAATCTGTGCGCAGCCGAGAGTTTCAACTGCAGTAAGCTTTCTGATGATTGCGTTCTTCTTTGACATATTTGTAACGCCGATTGAAAGAACGATTGTAACAACAGCTGCAAGACCTTCGGGAATAGCTGCAACAGCAAGTGAAACGGCAACCATGAAGCTTTCAAGGAAAACGCTGAAGTTCAGACCGTTGCCGAGATAAGCTGTGATAACCTGGAATGCGAGAAGTACAACGCAGATTCCGAGAACGAGATAGGTGAGAATCTTTGAAAGCTGTGAAAGCTTAATCTGAAGAGGAGTCTGACCTTCTTCTGCCTGTGCGATAGCATCGGCAATTTTGCCCATTTCTGTATCCATACCTGTTGCAACAACAACTGCTTTACCTCTGCCGTAAACAACGGTTGAACCCATATATGCCATATTTTTTCTGTCGCCGAGGGGAACTTCGCCGTTATCACCGCCGATAAGAACATCTATAAGCTTTCCGACAGGAACAGATTCGCCTGTAAGAGCAGCTTCTTCAATCTTCATGCTTGCGCATTCAAAGATACGGCAGTCTGCAGGAACAGCATCGCCTGCTTCAAGAACAACAACGTCACCAACAACAAGGTCTTCACTGCGAACGGAAACAATTTTGCCGTCACGAATAACCTTTGAGGTTGCGGCACTCATTTCCTGCAAAGCTTCAATTGCTGCTTCAGCCTTGCTTTCCTGAACAACACCGAGAACTGTGTTGATAACAACAACTACCATAATGATAACAGTATCTGTGGGGAAAACGAAGTGGAAACTTCCGTGTTCAAACCATTCTGTTACTGCTGAAATAACTGCAGCGACGATAAGAATGATTATCATCGGGTCGGAAAGCTGTTCAAGCACACGCTGGAACATTGTCTTTTTCTTGCCTTCAGCAAGTTTGTTTTTGCCGTTTTCGGCAAGTCTCTTTTCAGCTTCGGTAGCAGTTAAGCCGTTTTCGGAGCTTTTGATGTGAGAAAAGACATCGCTAATTTGTTCGAGATAGAACTTCATCGAATTCAATCCTTTCAAAATTTTCTCATATAAAATATAAAAACCTTTGGCAGAGAACCGTAAAATCCTCTGTCAAAGGTCTTGCTTCCAAAAAGCTGGGTGCCTGCCAGATGCATAAAGCAACGGTTGTTGACAGACCGCTCGGGAAAACCCGTAAGCTACTCCCCTTTAACTTGTAAGGTTTATTTTACCATAGAGTTATTCTGTTGTCAATAAATTTATAATTCAATTGAAATTTATCCATAAAAGTGAAGTCGCAAGAAACATCTGTCCGCCATAATAAAGGATCATATTGGCGGTTTTCTTTTTCAGATTTTTTCCTCCGGTGAAGAAATCGCTTGCAAGAACAATATCCGATGCCGCAAACAGTACCGCGCCGACACTTATAACAACTGCCGGAATCAGTCCGCCGCCAGAAATGATGATTTCATATCCCAGAGTAACAGCCTTAACAACCATTATCATGAGTGCGAAGCTGTAAATTATTATAGGTACGGTGAAAGTTTTTCCGAATTTCAAGCCGAACGCTCTCATCAGCCAATTTACTGCTGCACAAAGAATTGCCGCTGCAGAGAGCTGAATTATGAGAATATTGTCGTGCAGAACAAAATTCTTTTCCGCATTCGAAAACGAAATGATATAAAGCACATGACCGGCAAGAAAACTGATTCCGCCCAGCGCATAGTTTACGATTACATTGCCGAGTTTCGGATAAACGTGAAGAAATACATCACCGAAAAATGAGCAGACAAAAGCAAATATCATTGTATTTGCCGATAAGCCGTCTTTCGAAAAAGCTTGTGCCGTTACAGCCGTTGCCACAAAAATCAGTGAACAAACAGATTTTGAAATCAAAGTGTTCCATCCGATTTTCGGATACATTATTTTAATGTAATATTTTAGAGCAAAAAATTCACCCGCAAAGAGAAGCAAAAACGACACAAATTTCATTTCTTACACCTCATAATATACGCCGAGAATTTCCGCAAGCTGTACGCATATTCCGTCATACATATATTTTTCGTAACTTTCCTTCTTAAGAAGGTTAACAGATTCACCGTTGCTGTTTGTTATTGCAGGAAACTGTTTCTGACCCGAACCGTTGAGTCGAATAGTATCCGTTTCCTTATATCCCATAAGAAGAACGGATTCCATGGAATTCTTGAGTTCAAGACATTCACTTTCCGCCTCTTTTATAAGATAATTCAGAAGATAAATGTTTTCAAATCCGGGTACAGTGTGAGCATAATTGATGAGAGTTGAAATTTTCTGATCCCATTCGGAAATTTTTATTTTTTCCTCTGAAACCGTGAATGAAATATTCTTGCCGTCAGGAGCTTTAGTATAAAGCCTGTTCATCTCTGCAAATATATCCATTAAAGAAAGAATATCAGGTCTGATAGTATCATACTGTGTCAGGCAGGAATTGACCTGATGAAGAGTTGCAGCGAGAGCTTCAGCTTCAAGAGCGATTTCATCGCTCAGCAAATGCTTAACATCCTCAACTGCTGTTACGGCATCAGTCCATCCTGCGATAATTGAGGGTTGAAAATCCGTCAACAAAACAGGATAACTCTCATTGATATCATTTCTCAATTTGAGATAAAGCAAAAGAGCTTCTGCTTCATCGGTATGAATATTTTCAATGATTTCCATTGCTTCGGAATACTGATTCTTTTCAGTTTTATATTCAGAAATTGACAAATAAAGAAAATTCTTGCAGGCAAGGAAAAGAATAACAGCAAACAAAAGAGCGCAAACGACCGCAACCGCAGCAATAATCGGTTTGTTTCTGCGATTTTCCGAAGCGTTATTCTGTTTTATGAGTTTTTCTGACATAAAACACCTTACCGTTAAAAATATAAATAGCAACAATTATCCATTATCGATTAATTATATCATAAACAGAATAAAAATTAAATAGAAAAAAACAAAAATATTTTCAAAAAATATCAAACAAATGTTTGCATTTTGCGAACATTTGTGCTATAATACCCTCGAGAGAGTATAAAAACCGCAAAATCACACCAAAAAGATAAAGAAAGAGGTTAAATTATGAAGCCGATAACACCTATCCAACAAAAGATATATGAGTTTCTGGTTGAAACGGCAAAAAACGGCATGACACCGAGTGTCAGAGAAATCGGTGCAGCAGTCGGTCTGCGTTCAACCTCATCGGTTCAGGCAAACCTTGATGCGCTTGAAGCGGCAGGATATATTCAAAGACCACCGATGCCCAAAAGATGCATCAAAATCGTTGGTCAGGCAGACAATGTTACTCACGTTCCGCTTCTCGGTACGGTTACAGCCGGTTCACCGATTCTTGCAGTAGAAGAAATCGAAGGCTATCTTCCGTTTTCTATGGTCGGCGCTCAGGACAAAGAGCTTTTTGCTCTTAAAGTCAAGGGCGAAAGTATGATTCAGGCAGGTATTCTTGACGGCGACATTGTCATTGTTGAAAGAACACCTACCGCACGCAACGGAGAAATGGTTGTTGCTCTTATTGAAGACTCTGCAACAGTAAAGACTTTTTATAAGGAAAACGGTCATTTCAGACTCCAGCCGGAAAACGACACCTATGAACCAATTATTGTTAATGAAGTTATCATTCTCGGCAAAGTAATTGCAAGCTACAGATATTATTGATAAACATCAAACCGTCTGCCTGTGTGTTTCGGCACACAGGCAGATTTTTATTCAGCGAGATAAAACTTTAACAAAAAAACGGCGCATCCTTGCGGATACGCCGTAGTGCTTTTTAATTAAATTCTTGCGCTAATTCAATCAAATAAGCTAAGTAGTTTTAATTATTTGCTCTTCTTTGTGCAAACATAAGCTGCTGCTGCTGCAACTGAAACAGCTGCGAAAACAGCGATGCCAACTGATGAAGAACCTGTTTCAACGATTTCTTCTGCTGCTGTTGTTTCTTCAACTACTGTTGTTGCAACTTCGCCAGCATAGAGATCCTTGATCTTCTGCTTGAGAGCATTGAGGAGATCTTCAACGCCGGGGATCTTTGCATCTGCAAGAGCTGCTTCAAGGTCTGCTACTGCGCCCTTAACTTCAGCTTCGCTTACTGCAAGTGTGCCCATGTTTTCGATGAAGTCAACGAGACGGATAACTACGCCTTCAATTGAATCCCACTGTGACATTGATGCCTTAACGATGTCGATGATCATTGTAAGGATTTCCTTAACTGTAAGATCAACGTAATCTTTTTCGTCACCAAATGTGCACTTTTCAACGTGTGCGTTGAATTCGTTTTCGCTAGCAAATTCTCTGCCGCACTTGGGGCATGAATTTCTGAATGCGCTTTCGCCGTCACAAATCTGAATGTGTGCATTGTATTCATTTTCGCTAGCAAATTCTCTGCCGCACTGGGGGCATGCATTTGTGGGAGTTACTACTACTGTTGTAACAGGTGTGGGAGCTTCGCATTCTGCAACATGTGCAGCGAAATCTTCTTCGTTTGTGAACTGGCTGCCGCAAATACCACATTTGCTTACTGCGTCTGCTGCGAATGCCATAGCGCTCATTGAAAGAGCCATAACGAGTGCAAGTGCGAGTGCAAGTACTTTCTTCATTTTAGAACCATTCCTTTCAATTTTTATTGCAAGAGCAACAATTGTTACCTTATATTAACATATTCCAAAGTCAATGTCAACACTTTTCATTACAAAAATGAATCGTTTTTTGCGATTTTTTTAATCATTTTATATAAAGTGCGGCAAAACAATGAACCCTGTAATCAAGGAGGTTGCTTTTACATTTTGGTTTTTAATTACTGTTCGTTTGCTTCGGTAACAGTGGTTGATGTTGCAGACTCTGTTGTGGTGGGAGCCTTAGTTGTAGCCTGTGTTGTGGGAGCTGCGGTGGTTGTGGGAGCCTTAGTTGTTGTGGGCTTCTGAGTTGTTGTTTTCTTTGTTGAGGTTGTTGTGCCTGTATAGTCAACAAATGAATCGTGCTGAATGCTGGACCAAAGAAGCCAAACATCCTTACCGCTCTGATAATATGAGTCATCTGCAAGCTGATCTGCGCCGACTGATCTTACAAAACCGGCTTCCTTAAGTCCCTGAACGAAAAGATTTGCCATTTCTTCACTCTTGAAAGTGATTCTGTTCTTCGCTTTAAGCTCTGTTCTGGGTTTGCTGTACTTTGTAAGCTGACCCCAAACGAAACCTGTTGCCCACCAATACTTATCATAAGGTCTGGTGAAAATCTTCTTATAGTGACCGTCGTTATTCTTGCTCCAATAGCAGTCAAGCTGCATATAAAGCCAGTCTTCCTTACCGGCGCAATCGTAGTGGTTGGGGTCACCGTTGCCGCCCTTATATGTTCCTGCGGGAGCAGTATAAACACCTGTTTCAGCTCCAACGAAGAGCCAACCGTACTGACCCTTCCAGAGCTGGATCATCCAGTCCTTCTTTTCATATGTGAAACGGATACGGATCTGGTCAATGAACATAGCTGCTGCGGGAGCATAGTTATCATAAAATTCATTGTAACCTGCGTTCTTCTGCCAACATTCTTTATCGTCTGTATAGAAGAAGTCGCCGTTGGGTTCATATCTGTAACCTGCAACCTGATTTTCGGCAAGCCACTGTGCGAGAGGAGTAATTGCCTTGGTTGTGGGTACGGGAGCTGCAGTTGTTTTGTTATTTGCAGGCTTCTTTGTTGTTGCCTTGTTGCCGTTGGCAGCATTGGTTACTGCTCTCTTTGTTGTCTTGATAACCTGCTTGATGGTTGTGAGAGCGTTACCTGAGGGGTCTGTTACTGTTTCGTGATTTGCATCGGTAACAAATTCGGGAACGTCAACATAATATGTTTCTTCAACATACTCGTATGTAGGGAATGTTGCTGATGTGGTTGTGTCTTCTTTTTCCTTGCTGAAGTTTCTGATGAGAACTACCGATGCAACTGAACCGGCAATTACCACAACAGCACTGATTGCAAGAATAAGAATCTTCTGCTTTGATAATTTCATTTCAAAATCCTCCTGATTTATCTGATGTTCTGCCAAAGGAAAATTGTATCTTTGCCATAAATTTTAAACGTATCTATTTCATAAGGTGAGAATTCCTCAACTTCTGTGAAACCTTTCTTTCTCATCGCCTGAGCAAAAAGCTCTGCCTGCTCTTCTGTTTCCCATGTAATTCTTCCGAGAAGACGCAATGAGTTGGAATCTCTGCGGTTTTTAAGCTGGCCGTCAACAAAGCCTGTGCACCACCAGAAATCATCATAGTTTCTGGAGAACTGGGGAAGATATTCGCCGTTATCAAATTCATCCCAGTAAATTGTCATTTCCATCTTAACCCAGTCATCTTCGGCAGCGCAGTCATAATGCTGACCCGATCTGCTTTCGGGTCTGTTGTAAACACCGATTTCGCCGCCTATAGTACCGATTTCGCCGGAAATATACTGACCCTTCCAAAGCTGAATTCTGTATTCCTTGCCTTCATAATCAAAATCGAGCTTGGTGGTTTCAATGCTGAAGTCAATAAGGTTTGCACCTAAATCATAGAGAGGGTTGTATCCGAATTCCGCCTGGAAACAATCGTCTTTGTCGTTATTATATATGTAAGGCTTGAGACCGATAACATCGTATCCCATTCTTGAAAGACCCGCAAAAGACATATCTTGGGGAAGATCTCCTGACGGTGTAACAGGTTTCGTTGCAACGCCTTCTTCCTGGGGAATTGTTATTTCTTCTTCGGGAGGCTGAGTTGCGGGAACGGTTGTTTGAGGAGCGGTGGGTTTAGCGTTGGTTACGGGAGCCTTTGTTGTTGAAAGTGTCGAGGGCTCGTAAACATCCGTGATAACCTGAACTGTTGTTGTTACAAGCGCTTCAAACGGTGAGGTGGTCGGCTCTTCGTAATAGTTGTTGTAATCATCGTAATAGTTGCTGTCATTACCGATGCTGTTGGTTATATCTGTTTCGATATCAGGCTGATTGCCCGATTTGATTGCAAGAGTTGCAACTATGGCAACTATGCACACTGCAACCAGGGAAGCGGCTACTACGGGAAGGGACTTCATCGTTTTTATCCTCCTTGTTTTATTTGTTTTTTATTTTCTCTTATCTATAATGAATATAAAATTATATTTGGTGGAGATGGCGGTAATCGAAACCGCGTCCGAAAAACCCTTGCAGGGACTTTCTACGAGTGTAGCCGTTCTTTTAACATTCCCTCATGCCAACGCCGAAAGGCAGGCTTTGGCACTCAGTAGACAGATTGTTCATGACGGGCTATCCGCCGTTACCCGTTCACGTTCACTGCTTGTCGACGCCTCTTATGCGGCCGCAGTCCTCCGCACAGAGACGGCTGCTTAGTTAAGCAGCAAGAGCAACTTTATTGTTGTCGTTTGATTTTGAAAATTGCGGATTTTATAGCGGTCCCGCACCGCTACTCGCTTATCCGGGCTCAGATTCCCCGTCGAAATCCTTTCATCCCCATATATTTATCTGCGCATATTGCGCTCGATATCTCTTTGAGCATCTTTCTTTGCAGCAACTTCACGTTTATCGTAAAGCTTTTTACCTTTACAAAGACCGATTTCAACCTTTGCTCTGCCTTTTGAAAAGTAAACGCTGAGCGGAACTATTGCAAGTCCGTCCTGCTTGACCATGGCATAAAATCGGCGGATTTCTTTTTTGTGGAGCAAAAGTCTTTTGGTACGCAGCGGGTCTCTGTTAAAGATATTCCCCTGCTCATAAGGACTGATGTGCATTCCGTTGACAAACATTTCGCCGTCTTTTACAAAGCACCATGAATCCTTGAGATTGATCTTACCCTGACGGACGGATTTGACTTCCGTTCCGAAAAGTTCGATGCCTGCCTCAAGCTTTTCAAGCACAAAGTAATCGTGATATGCTTTTTTATTGTTTGCCACTATTTTGATACCACTGCTTTTATCCATTAGTCTTACCTTTCATGAAGTGCGATTATAGCACACATATATAATGTGTGTCAATAGTCTGTTTTTGTTGCAAAAAATTTTTAAAAATGAAAAATTATTTTTTAGGTGTACGTTTTTTGGCGTAAAAATCTCTTTTTCTCTTCTTTTCTTCAGCCTCACGCTTTGCCGCCAAAGCTCTCTTTGCTTTAACTTTTGAAAGAGGTTTACCCTTTTTTACGGGTTTCTTTTTCTTGTCATCCTTATCCTTGTCGGGATTTTCCTTATAGAGAACTATGCTTCCGCCGACAACCTGAACAACATCGCTTGCGGTTGCTTGGGCAAGCTTATCCGCAAATTCGCGGGGGCTTTCGGGGGCACTTTCAAGCAAAACCTTGAGTTTGATAAGCTCTCTTTTACGGAGTGCATCAGCTGTCTGTTCAACAAGCGCATCAGACATTCCGCCTTTTCCTATCTGAAAAAGAGGCTCAAGGCTGTTTGCCTGCGCTCTGAGTGCCGCTCTCTCTTTACTTGTCATCAATTATTCTCTCCAATCTGTTCGGCAATCTTTCTGACAGACTTGCCTCTGTGGCTTATTGCGTCTTTTTCGTCTGCGGTGAGCTGAGCCATTGTTTTTTTTTCACCGTATTCAACGGGAAGAAAAAGAGGGTCATATCCGAAACCACCGTCGCCGATTTCTTCATAACCGATTGTACCTCTGCACTCACCTCTTGCAATCAGCTTCCTGCCATCGGGATATACGCAGCAAACAACGCTGACGAATGCTGCACCTCTGTCCTTGGGTTCAAGACCTTCAAGCGCTTTGAGGAGCTTTTTATTGTTCGCATCATCGTTACCGTGTTCACCTGCATATCTTGCAGAATAAACACCCGGAGCTCCGTCAAGATAATCAACGGCAAGTCCCGAATCATCAGCGATACAGGGCATTCCGCTTTCCTTGCATCCGCTGTCAGCCTTGAGAAATGCGTTTTCTTCAAATGTTGTGCCTGTTTCTTCAACGTCGGTAAGTTCAACGCCGGCTTCCTCAGCAAGAAGCACTCTTATTCCGAGAGGTGCGAGAATTCGCTGAAGCTCATCGCGCTTTTTCATATTATGGGTAGCAATTATATAATCCATTCTTCTTTTCCTTATTATATATTAGTCGTTGTCTTCTTCAAACAAACCTTCCGCAAACGCTGCTGCATTGAAAGGTTTAAGGTCGTCAATTCCTTCACCGACGCCTATAAACTTAACAGGCACTTTAAGATCATTCTTGATTGCAAGAACAACACCGCCTTTTGCTGTACCGTCAAGTTTTGTAAGAATTATTCCTGTGATTTCGGCAACATCCTTGAATTCCTTTGCCTGGTTCACAGCATTCTGACCTGTTGTTGCATCGAGTACAAGAAGGATTTCACGGTCAGCATACGGAAGCTGACGGTCGATAACTCTGTAAATCTTTGCAAGCTCTTCCATAAGATTTTTCTTATTGTGAAGTCTGCCTGCAGTATCACAAATAATAATATCGGCATTTCTCGCTTTACCTGCGGAAATTGTATCAAAAACAACAGCTGCAGGGTCTGCACCTTCTTTATGCTTAACAATATCAACTCCTGCACGGTCTGCCCAGATTTCAAGCTGGTCAATGGCTGCCGCACGGAATGTATCTGCCGCGCCGAGAATAACTTTCTTTCCTTCTGCCTTGAACATCGCCGCCATCTTACCGATGGAGGTTGTTTTACCGACACCGTTTACACCGATAACAAGAATAACGGAAGGTACGGTTATCATATCGATTTCTTCGCCACCGCTTAAAAGCTCTGCAACGATATTACGGATTTCTTTCTTTACATCCTTTGCCTTGTGGAGATTTTTCTTAAAAACCGAATCACGGAGTTTCTGAACAATTTCCATTGCAGTTGTTACACCGACATCGGACATAACGAGAATTTCTTCGAGTTCATCGTAAAATTCATCGTCAATTTCATTTTTGCCGTAAAGAGCAGCATTGATTGCTCCCGACATACTGTCACGGGTCTTTTTAAGACCCTGATTAATTCTTTTGAAAAGTCCCATAGGTTACCTCATATATAAAATGTATTACTGTCCCTGAACGTTTTTCATTATTATGTCAATCGTTCTCTTGAGAGTTGAATCTTTTTCGCAGTCCTTGGCGATTGTTTCAACGGAATAAAGAATTGTAGTTCTGTCTCTGCCGCCGAAATATTCGCTGATTTCCTTCTGCGTAAGGTCGGTCATTTCTCTGACTATATAAATCGCAATCTGTCTTGCTCTTGCGGTTTTGGCATCCTTCTTCTTTGAAATAATATCAGCCTGAGGAACACCGAAAGTTCTTGCTGTTTCAGCAATTATGTTATTGACTATAGCCGAAACAGGAAGACTGTCACTCATGATATCCTTGATGGCACTCTGAGCCATTGCAATATTAATAGAAGAGCCTTCAATGTTGACAAGCGCATTGATTTTCTTTACTGCGCCCTCAAGCTGACGGATGTTTGTTCTGATTTTTTCAGCCACAAACTGTACGACATCATCGGGAAGCTCAAGGCCGAGAATATCAGCCTTTCTCTTGATGATTGCCATTCTTGTCTCAATATCGGGCGGCTGAATATCAGCGATAAGTCCCCATTCAAAACGGTTTCTGAGTCTTTCGTCGAGAATTTCTATATCCTTGGGTGTACGGTCCGATGCGAGAACAATCTGCTTGCCTTCCTGAGTGAGAGCATTGAAGGTGTGGAAGAATTCTTCCTGAGTTGATGCCCTGCCCGCAATAAACTGAATATCGTCAACGATAAGAATATCACAATTTCTGTATTTCTGATGGATATCGTTCATCCTGTTTTTCTGAATACCGTCAACGATAAGATTTACAAAATCCTCGCCTCTTGTGAAAATTATATCTGCATTGGGGTTGTTTCTCTTGATTTCATTGCTGATAGCGCAGAGAAGATGAGTTTTTCCGAGACCTGCGTTACCGTATATAAACAGCGGGTTATATGCCGCACCGGGAGTTGCTGCAACAGCCTGTGCCGCTGCATGGGCAAATCGGTTTGATGAACCGACAACAAATGTTGAAAATGTGTTTTTTTCGATACTTAACGACGTTGCGTTTACGCCTGCATTAGCTTCCGGAGCAGACTTTTCTTTGACTGCAATCTCCTCATTGATAAGTTCAATTTCAACCTCAAACCCCATGACTTGTCTGAAGGCTTCCCTCAAGTCATCACTGAAACGCTGTTCGATGGTCTTTTTCCTGAATTCACTTGTTGCGATTTCAACTTTTGTCCCGTCAAAGCTGCTTATTTCAAGCGGTCTGAACCATATCTCATATATAACTTCGCCGCAGCTTTTCTTCAATTGCTCACACACGAGCTGCCACATCTCTTTGAGAGATTCCATATATCCGACTTCCTCCTCTTTTAATTTTATCGCACAATTCGGCATTTTAATTCATAATAATACATAGTAAAGTATATCACATAGAAATTCTCTTTTCAAGCATTAAAAACAATATTTTTATAAAAGATTTTTGATATAAAACGAAAAAAGTTGTTGACAATTTCGGTCAAGCTGTTATATAATGTGTATTCTGAGGGGTGTATTCACCTCATTTTGTCATGCTTAATAATCGGAATTAACGGCAATTTGCCTTTGGTTTTGATTGTTTCAGACCTTGAAAGGGTCAAGACATAATAAAATTTGAAACGGAGGTTTGCACAATGAAAAGAACTTACCAGCCCAAGAAGCGTCATCGCAAGATGGAACACGGCTTCCGCAAGAGAATGGCTGACAGAAACGGCCGCAAGGTTCTTGCTCGCAGAAGAGCAAAGGGCAGAAAGCAGCTCACATATTAATCCGAAAAAGGATTGATTGAAATGTCACGAGCAGTAACCCTTAAGCAAAACACGGAATTTCACCGTGCCTACGGCAGGGGTAAGGTCAGAACCTCCCCCGTTCTCGTAACCTATGTTGTCAAAAACAGAGGTCTCGGTTGCCGTATCGGCATAACTGCCGCAAAGAAACTCGGCAGTGCAGTTGAGAGAAACAGATGCCGCCGCATCATCAGGGCGGCATTCTCCTCAATTTCTCCGTTTTGCAGCGGAAATTATGATATTGTTTTCGTTGCAAGATTCAAAACAAAAAAACTTAAAAGCTGTGACCTCGTTCCCGTGATGGAAAATCACCTTTCGGAACTCGGGGTTATCAGAAACATTGCGGAGGCGGATATTTGATGAAAAAATTTCTGCTTGCCGCTATTCGTTTTTATCAGAAACGCATCTCACCGCTTTTTCCGCCGATGTGCAGGTTTTATCCGACCTGTTCTCATTATGCGATAGAAGCGATCAAGGTTCACGGTGCATTCCGGGGAACCCTTCTTACTATATTCAGGCTTCTGAGATGCAACCCACTGTTCCGCGGCGGATACGATCCTGTGCCGCCAAAGAAACATTCACACCCGGAGGATGAAAAATGAACGCACTTTATGAATTTCTTGGCGTACCTTTCGGCGCTGTTCTGAGATTGATTTATAACAGCATTGGCTTTGAAAGCTATGCTATTTCAATTATTTTACTTACTCTTCTCACAAGACTTATCACTATTCCTTCAACCATCAGTCAGCAGAAGGGAATGGCTAAAACTCAGAGAATTCAGGCAAAAATACGCAAGATTCAGACCAAATATGCAGGCAACCAGCAGAAGATTCAGGAAGAAACCTCCGCTCTTTACCAAAGAGAAGGTTATAATCCCATGAATGCAGGCTGCACACCCATGCTTTTCCAGTTCGTTATCCTCTTCGGACTTATCGGCGCTATCTATTATCCTCTGAGCAATTTCCTCACAGGCATTTCAGATGCCGAAATCAAACTTCTCTCTGATGCTGTTGCTAAAATCAGCACATCAAAATTTGCAAGCAGTTCACATCTTGCAGAACTGCTCATAATTCAGAATATCGATCAGCTTCAGGGCATTCCCGGTGTCAGCCAGGCAACCTATGATGCAATTGCAGGCATAAACTTCGATTTCTTCGGCCTGTTTTCACTCGGTGATGTACCTAAAGATCACGGATTGCATGTAATTTGGGCAATCCCTGTACTTTCTTTCCTCTCATCAATGGCAACATCGCTTTATTCTCAGATAAAGCAGAAGAAAAACAACCCCACAATGGCAAATAACCCCATGATGGGCTGCATGATGTTCGGTATGCCTCTTATGTCGCTTTACTTCGTTGTAAGCTACCCTGCGGGCATCGGCATCTACTGGATTGCATCCAGCATTTTCAGCTTTATTATTACCGTTATTGTCGGTCATTTCTACAGCCCCAAAAAGACTATTGCCAGACTTATGGTTGACGAAACAGTTGCCCGCCGTTCAAAGGAAATCAACACAAAACAGATTGCGGCAAATAAAAATCAGTAATATCAGGTGGTGACTTAATCTTGATAAAAGAGTCTATCGGCACAGGTGCTACTCTTGAAGAAGCAAAAGAGGCTGCCCTCAAAGAGCTCAATGCTCCCGAGGATGCAGATGTTAAATATGAAGTTCTCGAAAGACCCAAGTCAAAGGTTCTCGGTATTTTCGGCGGTTCACCCGCAAAAGTAAAAGCATTTTACGAATTCGAAGATGATCCGTTCGCAAAGGCAAAGGATTATATCCTCAACATTCTCAAGAATCTCGGCATTGAGGAAGCAGAAATCAGCGTTGAAGCAGACGAAGAGGACGTTCGTTTCTCAATCGAATGCGGCGATGATTACGGCTCGGTAATCGGCAGAAGAGGCGAAACCCTCGATGCCATTCAGTATCTCACACGCCTTGTTATCAACAGAGGCTCCGAAGATTATAAGAGAGTTTCAATCAACGTTGGCAACTACCGCGAAAAGAGAGAAAACACTCTCCGTTCACTTGCACGCAAGAATGCGGCAAAGGTTCGCAAGTACGGCAGAAACGTTGTTCTTGAACCCATGAATCCCTATGAAAGACGAATTATCCACACAACAGTTCAGGAAATTGAAGGAGTTACCTCCCATTCGGTAGGCAGCGACGGCGACAGAAAGGTTGTTATCACCCTTGAAGAAGGCGTAAAACCCACCAACGGCGGCTATAATAAAGGCGGCAGAGGCGGATACGGCAAGGGCGGATATAATAAGGGCGGCAGAGGCGGATACAATAAAGGCGGCAGACGTTATAACGATAACGCAGAAACTGCTTCCGATGCTCCCGCAAGAGCACCCCGTTCGGATTCTGCAGGCGCTTCACTCTACGGCAAAATCGAAATCAATAAATAAAAAAATGCTCATCGGAAATTACCGATGAGCATTTTTTACGGTTTAAGCAAACCTGTTTCAATTGAGGTTGAGATGATGCCCTCAACAATATGCCACAACTCAGGGGTTGCAGTGCGGATGATGTCCATTCTTTTATAAATCTGCGGTGCATGAACATCTCCGAGTTTCCATGTGTGTCCGTTTGTGAGATAATTCAGAATAAGCGGCTGAAGTCGGTCAATTGCGTTTGCATATTTTGATTCTGCCGTTTCCTTTGCCTCAAATTCATCCCAGAGTGCACGGATTTCGTCACCCTGACCGTCTTTAAGCATTCCGAAAAGCTTTTCGGCTGATGCGATTTCCCTGTCAAGCTTATCTTCGTTGCCCTTGACATCGTAAGCAAAAGTGTCCCCTGCATAAACCTCAACAAGGTCATGCACCAGAGCAATTTTAAGGACTTTTGCAATATCAATCTTGTCGGCACTGTATTCTTCAAGAATCATCGCCATGATAGCAAGATGCCACGAATGCTCCGCATCGTTTTCTCGTCTTGAGGCATCTGCAACAAGATTTCTGCGAAGAACATTCTTCATCTCATCAATCGTTATTATAAACTCAATCTGTTTTTTCAGCTTTTCACTGCCGATAAAATCAAATTTATCCATACAGTCACTCCCTTTTTCTTGATTATAGCAAAGTTTTCAGCGCTTTTCAAGGTTGAAGCTTCGAGTCAGACGTGTTATAATATAATGTATTAATTAAAAGGATGTATTGCCATGAAAATTTTGATTGAGCTTTTTGATACCGAACAAATTTATAACTATCTTGCAGCCATAGTTTTCAAGCCCGAAAAAGTTTATTTTGTCGGTGACAGCGAAATCATGGACGAAAACTGCAGAAAAAAGACAATAAAGCTTGCACATACGACGGATATCAATGCAAAATTTTTATACAAATACGCATCGCGCGATAATTTTTTGCTTCTTCGCAGCAAAATTGCGGAGATAATCGAGGATGAAAAGAAACTCGGCAACGAGTGCGTTATTGATGTTACCGGAGGCCGCGACCTTGCATTGGTTGCGGCGGGATATCTGATGTCACTCGGAGCTGAAATCATAAGATATGACCCTAAAAATAAAGTTTTTCGTTTTCTTTCAACAGGCGAAACCTTTCCTGCCGATGTAAAGCTCTCGTGCGAAGAGCTCATCACCGTTGCGGGAGGCACGGTTTACAGCAACACTCATAACCTCTCTTTTTCGGATAATGAATGGAAAATCATTGAAAGAATCATTCGTGTCTACTTCAACAACCGAGAGGTATGGACAAAATTTGTCAAATATCTTCAGCGCATTTCGAAAAAAGAAGGCGAAAAGGTTGGCGACAGTCTTTGGATTGAAGCGCCTGTAACCTTTAAGACCGACGGCAAAACTTTCTCTGCCAATAAAAAAATCATGTCCGAGCTTGAAAATTCGGGCGCAATATCCGATTTTGTTTTTTCAGAAAACAGCAACAAGGTGGAGTTCAGATATATTTCATCAGAAATCGCAAACCTTCTTGTCAACGAAGGTGTATGGCTGGAACTGATTATTTATTTCACCGTAAGAAATGAAAACTCTTTCTCCGATGCAGACACAGGAGTCAAATTTATATGGGATATTCCCGACAGCGGAAATTCTCTCTCCGAACTTCTTTCGGACAATACACCGAGAAACGAGGTTGACGTTGTTGCTGTCAGGGGTATCAGACCGATTTTTATTTCTTGCAAAACAAGAATGCCCGTGAATGAAGACCTGAACGAGCTTTATGCAATCCGCAGACATTTCGGCGGAGAATTTGCTTATGCCGCACTTGCAACAACGAAATGTGTGGATATTGATTCACCTGTATACGAACGCGCAAAAGCAATGAAAATTGAAATAATTGACGAGCGTGATATTAAAAGCAACACAGTTGCGGAAAAACTAATCAAACTCAGCGAGGTGTAGTATGCCGACAGAAAAAGGAACAGTTGAACTGACAAACATGGTCATGGTTACTGACAGCGAAGGAAGAATGCTTGTTCAGGAAAGAGTGAAGAGCTGGAAGGGAATATCCTTTCCCGGCGGTCATGTTGAGCCGGGCGAAAGCTTTGTTGACTCGGCAATAAGAGAAATCAAAGAGGAAACCGGTCTTCAAATCCGAAATCTGAAACCTTGCGGAGTGATTCATTGGTCGCACAACAAAAACTTCAACCGATATATCGTTTTTCTTTACAAAACTTCGGATTACAGCGGAGAACCGCTTCCTGAAACAGAGGAAGGCAGGGTATTCTGGGCTTCGTATGACGAAATCAAAAAGATGAAGCTTTCTTCGAATTTCGCAAATTATCTCCCCATGTTCATGAGCGATGAATTCAGCGAAGCTTTCGGCTCGTGGAATGAGGATGACCCCGAGGTGCTTATTTACAAATAATCGTAATAAATTTGTAATAATTCTGATACTTAATTTGTAATTCCAACCTTTTACAATAATAATTGTTCCAAGGGATTGAATTTTTTCGAGGTGAAATGATGTATACCGTACTTGTCTGCGATGACGATATCGCAATACTTGATTCCGTTGAAATTTATCTGAAACTTGAAGGCTATAATGTTATTCGTGCCGAAAACGGAAGAGAAGCTCTCGAAAAAGTCAAGGATAACGAGGTTCACTGCGTTATTCTTGACATAATGATGCCGGGTCTTGACGGATTGCAGGCAACATTGAGACTTCGCGAAAATCATAACATACCCATTATTCTTCTTTCCGCAAAAAGCGAAGATACCGACAAAATAACGGGGCTTTCTTTCGGCGCAGACGATTATGTCACTAAACCTTTTAATCCTCTCGAGCTTATGGCAAGAGTGAAATCGCAGATAAGACGATACACCGCACTCGGCTCAATGGAGAAAAAGGAAGGCGTTATAACAACAGGGGGACTTTCGCTTGACACTCTTGCAAAAGAGCTTACTATTGACGGTGAAACGGTGAAGCTGACCGCCACCGAATACGGCATAATCAGCGTGCTCATGGAAAATCTCGGCAGAGTGCTTTCAACGGCTCAGATTTATGAGGCAGTCTGGGACGAGCCTGCCTATAATACGGAAAAAACAGTTACGGTACACATCAGAAGAATCCGAGAAAAACTTGAAATCAATCCCAAAGACCCTAAATATTTAAAGGTGGTGTGGGGAATTGGCTACAAAATTGAAAAATATTAAATATTCCGGGGCGGTAAAAATCGTTGCACTCATAATCGCGATTACCATGTTTTTCTCCTCGGGATACTTTGCAAATCTCTTTGTAAGAGGTCTCGTCGACTATAATGCCTATGACTACGGCATAAGCGACTATACACATACCAACACTTTCCGCGAGCTGATGAATACGGTTGAAACTTTTTATATCAATGAATTTGATAAAGAAAACCGCAAATTCGATTCTTATGAGGAATTCCGCGTCAGCGACTATTTTCAGGCTGCCTCGGATTATTACAACGTGCTTATTGACAACGTTTCAAAGTCCTATGACATTCTCGAAAAATCGGGAATTGAGGTTTACGTTACCTCCGACAACAGCTACAGATATCTGTATCCCTATAAAAACTTCGTTTATATCTTTAATCATAAAGGTAACCTCCTTCATGAGGATAACTTCTTCGTTTTTGACATTTCAAGGGTTTATCCCGATGACGGTGTAACCGCAGAATCAACAACCGTAGTTGCAGAAAAAAACACACAAGAGCAAGTCATTCCGGATGATTCAAAGATATGGGTTGACGCTGACGGTAACGGCAGATACCAAAAAAACGGCGGTCAGATACTTCGCTTTTATGAACCCGGTAACGGCGAGCCTCCTCTTGAAGTTTATGATATCGGCGAAGCACTCAATGCAATCGGCTCAATAACCGATTTCACCTGCTACGGAGAATCAACAAAGGAACGTTTTATTGCAGAAATCGAAGCTGACAGGGAACAGTTTCTCATTGAGCAATATAACGCCGCCGAAACTTATTCTTCGTACAATGCCGGCATTGACAGATACAAGAGCGTAAATTACGCAATAATTCTCAACAATTCCGTCAAAACAAACTGCGGAGTTACGGCATCCGATACCGAAGCGCAGATTATCGAAAAACTCGGCGGCAGTTTCATTGAAGCAAGTGTAAACGGCAATTACAAATTGCTCAAGGGCACGGAAAATAAAAGCGTACCGAGCATTTATGAGAATTTTTCCGTTGATCTTTTCGGCGGAGTGGGAAATGTTCTAAAAGACGGAATCGGACGCTTTGATTTTCCCGAAAAGACCTCTGCTTATTTCTCGGTGAATCTTGAACAGAACGTTACCGATCCGTTCACTTTGTCTTACAGAGCGTACAGCTCTTTCATGTCTGCTCCGATAAACAACATCACTGCTTGCCTTGCTTTTTTCGCTCTGAGTTTTCTTATCGCCTTTGCAGCGGTGATTTTTCTCCTTTCAGTTACCGGTAAAACCGCAGACGGGACAAAAATCTGTTTCCTTGACAGAATCCCTGCTGTAATCAACTGGGCAGTCGGTGCTGCTGTTGCAGGATTTTCGGCTTTTGCCGCTGCGTTGATTGCCGTAACAGAAACATATCCCGAAGAAATTGCACAAACAAACTTGCTCGATTACGGTACAACAACCACACTTCTCCGCATCGCAAGCGGCAACACGGATTTCATTAACGGCATTCTGATAATGATTGCATTTATTACCGTCACGGCACTTCTTGCAAGCCTTATCAGAAACATCCGCAATAAAACCTTCTGGAAATATACTCTTTGCGCTTATCTTCTCCGCCTTCTCAGATTCATTTTCAGACCGTTCACTAAACTCTTTAAAAATACGATTGATAAGATTCGATACGCATTTGTCTGTGACTACTCAAAGGGAGAAAGCAAAAAATTCCGAACGATTGCTTTCATCTCCGTTGCAGGGTTTGTTATCGCAACAATTATCTATTATTCAATCGGCGGTCTGATGGCAGACTACGAAGAATTCGTTGCGTTTTTCATGTATGTTATAGGCATACCCGTCGACCTTGCGATTATCGGTTTTGCTATTCTCATCATTTCTTCACTCGACAGGATTATGGCTTTCGTTTCACAGGTAAGGCAAGGCAACCTTGACGGAAAAATCGATATGAAATTCATGCCGCCATTCGTGCGCAGATTCGCTGAAGATGTTCTCTCCATGCAGGACGGACTGCAGAATGCGGTTGACAGCGCAGTCAAAGACCAGAGAATGAAAGCAGAGCTTATAACCAACGTATCGCACGACCTCAAAACTCCCCTCACTTCAATTGTCAACTATGTTGATTTGCTCAAGAAATGCAACGTTGAGGATAAAACTGCACAGAAATATATCGGTGTCCTTGACGAAAAAGCGGCACGGATGAAAAAACTCATCGAGGATTTAGTTGAAGCTTCAAAGGCATCTTCGGGTGCAATTGAAATTCATCCCGTAAGAATAAATCTCTGTGAATTTGCCGCACAGACAGTCGGAGAGCATGAAGATGAGTTGCAGGGTTGCAACGTCGGTATAGTCCTTAAAGCACCTCCTGCACCCGTAACTGTAACAGCAGACCCCCAGAAAACCTCAAGAATCGTTGAGAATCTTTTCTCCAACATAAGGAAATATGCGCTTGAAGGAACAAGGGTTCATGTTGAGGTTACCGACGGCACGGATTACGGCTCAATCGTTTTCAAGAATATCTCAAAATATCCCATAGATGTTTCTGCAGAAGAATTGACCCAAAGATTTGTCAGAGGCGACTCATCACGTTCGGGAGAAGGAAGCGGTCTCGGTCTTTCAATAGCGCAGAATCTCTGCGAATTGCAGAAAGGTTTGTTCAGAGTTGAGGTTGACAGCGATTTATTCAAAGTGACGCTCTCTCTTCCCAAAACAGAATAAAATAATTCACGGTGTCGGAAAATTATCCGACACCGTGTTTTTATTTCAGTTATACGCTTCAACCAAAGCAAAATATTCTTCCTCAGAAATTGCGGCAACCGAGCCGTGACGGGGTTTCAGATGGTTGATGGAATAGGTGGATCTTTGTACTCGCCTGAAATTCTCGAAATCTCTTGTCATCTGTGCAAAGAAGGTTCCCTCCGAATATTCATCCATAATCATCATCCATGCATCCGTACCTGTTATGCGGTACATCGTGCTTCCCTCAACACCCCACCAGTTAAGCGAACAAATGGTGTAATCCGTATTATACGGACCCGTAAGATTCTGTGATTTCACATATGCGATCTTCTGCGTTAAATCTTCCTTGAAATAGAGATAATAATAACCGTCTTTCTCATTATAGATAATATCGCCGTCTATGCACTGAATATTTCTTGTTTCTCCTGTTTCGGGATCAACCTCATTCCATCTGCCGAAAAGCACCTGAGGCTCGGTTTCAAATGTTTTAAAGTCCTTTGTGTATGCATAGTAATGACCTGCGCAGTCATTTTCGGCGGTTGAATTCGCCCAGTAAACCATATACATTCCTTTGTCACTGTCCCAGATAGCCTGAGGTGCCCATGCTCTGTTGGTTGTTTCAAAGCCCTCAAACTGACGTATATCAATAACAGTTTCATCAGTCCAGTTTATCAGGTCATAGGAACGCCATGTGATAAGACTGTGGTTTGAAGTCCAGCCCTCAAGCGCATTCATATCCGTTGCAATGATAAAATAACAGTCCTTGCCGTTTTCGTCAACACCTTTGAGGATATAGGGGTCACGCACGCAACCCGTACCTTTCGTCTGCTCAATTATCGGCTCGTTATTGTTGAGAGCCTCAAAATTATATCCGTCTGTGCTTACCGCAAGATGAATTCTCTGCTCGTTGACCTCATTTCCGACAAAATAGCAGAAAACATATGCACCCGAAGTGCTGACTGCGGGATAAGCATAATCATTGAAAGCATAGTTAAAAAGAAAATACGGTATCATTATTGCCGCCATAAGTATACGTTTCAGTGCCATAAAGGTCATAACAACAATCTCCTTTGTTTTTCTGAATTCATCATATCATAATTCAAAGATAAAATAAAGCATTATTTGACTTTATATTTCAAACAATGTATAATATTTTATATCAATTTCAAGGGAGAACACTATGAAAACTTTCGAACAGCGCTTTAAAATTGACTGCTCACCCGTTGCGGACAAAAATCAGACTTTTGTTTATAAGAATATAAGATTGACGGTTATCACCCCCTGCCTTCTTCGTGTTGAAGTTCAGAACGAGGGCAAATTCTGCGATGAACCCACTCAGAGTGTATGGTTCAGAAATCTCGGCAAAGTTAAATTCGATGTTACGGAATCGGGAAACAAAATCGAAATCAAAACCGAAAAGGTTGCTTTTTCATATTCCGTATCTGCCAAAAAGATGCTTTCAATAAAGCTTGCCGACGGCAGAAAAGTTAAAAATTATAAATCGGGCAACCTCAAAGGTACATGCCGTACACTTGATATAACCGCCGGCATAATCACGCTTTCTGACGGCGTTTGTTCAAGAAACGGTGTTGCCGTGCTCGATGACAGCAAGACTCTTGCTCTCAAACCTGACGGCACTATTCTCCCCCGTGACAACAAAGAAAAAGACGAATATTATTTTGCCTACGGCAACGATTATATCGGTGCAACAACCGACCTCTATAAGCTCACGGGCAAAGTCCCTCTCATTCCGAGATATGCGCTTTCCAACTGGTGGAGCAGATATAAAGATTATTCTCAGGAAGAATATTTAACCCTCATGGACAAGTTCAAAGAGGAAGAAATCCCCATCACCGTTGCAACGGTTGACATGGACTGGCATTGGGTTAAAATCAAGGAAAAATTCGGAAAAGACGCTCATAAGGTTTCAAAGCACAGAAACTTTATGGAATATGTTTATGACGTATGGTCTGTCGGCTGGACAGGTTACAGCTTCAACACCGAGCTTTTCCCTGACCCCGACGGTTTCCTTAAAAAGCTCAAGAATGATAACTATCACGTAACATTCAATCTTCATCCTTCAATGGGCATTCGCTGGTTTGAAAATCAGTATGAGGATATGTGCAAGGCAATGGGTCAGAATCCTGCAGAAAAGAAGCCTGTGCCTTTTGATATTACAGACAAAAAATTCACGGAAAACTATTTTGATATTCTTCATCTTCCGTTCGAAAAAGCAGGCGTTGACTTCTGGTGGATTGACTGGCAGCAAGGCAAAAACACCGCAGTCAAGGGTCTTGACCCTCTCTGGGCGCTCAATCATTATCATTTCCTTGATAACGCAAAGGATAACCACAGACCGCTTATTCTCTCCCGTTTCTGCGGAGCAGGCAGCCAGAGATATCCTCTCGGCTTCAGCGGCGACACAACCCAGACATGGAAGAGCCTTGACTTCCAGCCCGGATTCACCGCTACGGCATCAAACATTGCTTATCCCTGGTGGAGCCACGATATCGGCGGTCACTGCATGGGCAAAAAAGATGATGAGCTTTATCTTCGCTGGGTACAGCTCGGAGTTTTCAGTCCCGTTATGCGACTTCACTCAACCAACAACGAATTTGCAGGCAAAGAACCCTGGAATTTCAGCGGTCCCGTTCAGAGAATCGCAACGGATGCTCTGCGTTTAAGACATAAACTTCTTCCCTATATCTACACAATGAATTACCGCACCCATACAGAGTGCAGAGCAATCTGCGAACCCATGTATTACGCTTATCCCGATGATAAGAGCGCATATGAATGCAGAAACGAATTCTTCTTCGGAACGGAGCTTATCGTTGCGCCAATCACTGAACACACTTCGCGCAAAACAAATCTTGCAGGTGTCAACGTATGGATTCCCGAAGGCAGATATACCGATATTTTCACGGGCAGAATTTACAAGGGCAACAAGTTTGTAAAGATGTTCCGTGATATTGATTATATCCCCGTTCTTGCCAAAGAGGGCGCGATCATTCCCATGAGTGCAAATGACAGAACAAACGACTGCTCAAACCCCGAAACGCTCGAACTTCTCATTTACAGAGGCAACAACACCTTCACTCTCTACGAGGATGACGGCGATACCCTTTCATATCAGAACGGCGAATATCTCAAAACCTCATTTACCGTTTGCGAATCTGCCGATAAAGTTGAATTTTCTGTCTCAAAAGCAGAGGGAATTGCAGATGTTGCACCCGAAACCAGAACGTTTATCTTCAAGTTCAAAGATATTGTTTCGGCAAACATCAAAATTACCGTTGACGGTGCAGAATACGATGCAAAAGCCGAAAAAACAGGCAACACAATTGAAGTTGCAGTCAATGCAAAATCCGTTTCCGATATAAATATCGTTCTTGAAAACTGCGTATATCTTGAAAATAAGAACGAAAAACAGGAGCTTACAAAGGTTATCTCAAAGTTCCAGATGTCAACGGATAAGAAAGGCATGATTTATAATTCCTTCATCAAAAAAGGCAAGTCACTCCCCTCTGTTTCCAAAGAATTTGCAGGACCTATCAAAGAAATTCAGGAGCTTTTCAGATAAACAAATCACTTTTCCGCTTCATTCAACCGAATGGAGCGGATTTTTCTGTTGACAAATGCGTTTTGACTGTGTATACTGTATATATACAGTTGTTTAGGAGGATACAACATTGAAAATCCTTATAAATAATAAAAACGGTCAGCCGATTTATGACCAGATTTACCGGCAGATAAAAAACCAGATTATAAACGGCTCATTAAAAGAAGACGAGTCTCTCCCTTCAATCAGAAATCTTGCGAAAGATTTGCACATCAGCGTTATAACAACCAAGCGTGCGTATGATGAACTTGAGCATGAGGGATTTGTTTATACCGTTGCGGGCAAGGGGTGTTTCGTTGCGTCAAAAAACACCGAGTTGTTGCGCGAAGAAAATCTGAAAAAAATCGAAGATTATATGCGAAAAATATCGAAAATTGCGGTTTCATGTAATCTCAGTACACACGAAATTATTGAAATGTTCAAAGTGATTTCAGAGGAGGAATAAAAATGAATGCGATTGAAATCAAGGGCCTTTGCAAAAATTACGGCAATTTCAGACTTGAAAACACAGACCTCACTTTGCCTTGCGGATGCATTATGGGTCTTATCGGAGAAAACGGTGCAGGCAAAAGCACAACCATCAAACTTCTTCTTGACATAATAAAAAAAGATTCGGGCACAATTCATGTTCTCGGAAAAGAAATGACATCCGATGCAATTGATATAAAAAATGACATCGGCGTTGTGCTTGATGAGCCTTGCTTCCCCGAAACATTCAAAGCATCGGACATAAACAAAACAATGAAAAAAATATATGCGAACTGGAATGAGGGAACCTTCCTTTCGCTTCTCAAACGCTTCGACATTGACGAAAAGAAGAAATTCAAGGCTCTTTCAAAAGGCATGAAAATGAAAATGAGCATCGCTGTTGCACTTTCACACGATGCCAAGCTGCTCATTCTTGATGAACCCACAAGCGGTCTGGACCCCGTTATCCGTGACGAAATTGTTGAGATTTTCTATGAGTTCACAAGGAATCCGATGAACTCAATTCTCATTTCTTCCCATATCGTCAGCGATCTTGAGAAGCTTTGCGACTACATCGCTTTCATTCATAAGGGTAAGCTTCTTCTGTGCGACGAAAAAGACAGACTTCTCGAAAAATACTGCGTTATTCATTGCTCCTCGGACGAGCTTTCCGCAATTTCGTCCGACGCGGTAATGAGCAAAAAAGAGTCTCCCTACGGCGTTGAAGCTATTGTCACAAGAGATGCCGCGAACGGATTTGAAACAAATCCCGTGGGAATAGAAGAACTTTTTGTAGCTGTTGTGAAGGGGGTAAGATGATGAAAGGTTTGCTTTTAAAAGAATTCTGTGTATGGTTTAAAACAAGATCATATCTGATGCTTTATTTGCTGGTAATGATGATCTTGGCCTGTTTCACCTCAGGCACAATGTCTGTTATCGCTCTCGGTGTTATTGTCGGTCAAATCTCACATACGTTTCTGGCTGATGAAAAATGCGGCTGGCAGAATTATTGCAAATCATTGCCCTGCACACCGCTTCAGCGTGTTTCGGCAAAATATATTGTATCAACTGCCGAACTCTTTTTCGGCATTGCAGCCTATATATTTTCGTCCTTCATGTCACAGCGTAATCTGTACACTTCGGGTATCCCTTACTTCTCTGCACCGAATGCAATTGAGATTTATTCCGATACCTGCGTGGTCATTGCTCTTTCCGCACTTTTTCTTGCCGTTGAACTTCCGATTTGTTTCAAGCTTAAAGGTTCAATGCGCACGGCAATCAGTTTTATTCCTTCCGTGATTTTTATTGTCATCGCAATATCAGGATTAACCTATTTCAATAACGTCACATGGAACACTCTTGTTAACAATATAAAATGGCTTCCTTCGGTTGTTGCCGTAATCAGTTTCATTCTTCTCGGAGTTTCTTTGATGATATCAGTTATTATTGAAACAAACTCAGGCGCTGCATATAAAAACAAATTCAAGAAGGTCGCAATTATTCTTGCTGCAATTGCCGTTATAGCAAGCATTCTGACTGCAGCAACCGTAATCAAAACCGATATAGCCGATAATACAGAGCCGGACACAAACAGCGGTTATTTCGCTCTTCATGATATCAGCGAAATTTCAGAAGATTATAACAACCTCTATGAAAATTTCTGTAACGAATTCCACTTTGACATGACGCTTGAAGAATGCGCTGAAAAACTTCTGAGTATGGGATATGTTCAGAATCAGAACAATCCCGAAAAATTATATTCAAAAAGCGGAAAGATAAATATAAATCTGACCGTCAATGAAGAAACGGGCAAGATTGACAATATCTATGTCTACTGCAATCTTGTTGCAGAAAAAAATATTGCCCGCGCAACATACAAAACCTTTGATAATCTGAAATCTCATTTTTATGAAGGTATGTCGCAAGATGAGCTTCACCAAAAGTTCAACGAACTTAAGGTTTTTCCCTTTGATATTTCCGAAAGAATCTTTTTTGATAAGGATTATATCCGACACTACACGCTGACATTCTCTTGCGATAACTTTAACGGCAATTCTGGCAATCACATGGCATATAAAATCATGATCGGCTCGGACAGCGAAAAGGTTGTAAGTGTAGCAGACAGATATTTTTCAAGAAGTGACGGTTTTGATGAAGCAGCTTCCAGAACAACCGAAGTAACCGAAAGCGCCCTTGAAATCGGAGACCGTGAGATAACTGCATTTTTAAAAGAATTCTGCAACGAAAACAATCTCAGGAATACACCGAGACAATGCACCAAAAAGCTCAGAAAAATGGAATACTCCGAATCGGAAGACACAGACGATTTATATTATTCCGAGGGCAAAAAAGTTTCCGTTTCGATTGGCACAAATGAAAATGATGAAATTGAAAAAATAACGGCAATTGCCAACTACGGCGAAATCCGTTATATCAAATCCGCAACCGAGCAGGATATGGAGAAACTGAGTGATAACTTTATCCTCGGCATGACGGAAACACAATTCATTGAAAAAATCATCGAGCTCGATATGCTGCCCGACACAATAACCGAAGAATACGGCGACGACGGTAAACACACAAGAATCTACGAAATCAGATGCCGCATCGGCGAATACGACGGAGATAACCCCACAACTTACTATGTTACCGTTGACATCGTTGACGGGAAAATTGACAATGTATTAATATACTGATAAAAACCGCCCGACTCGGACTTACCGAATCGGGCGGTTGATTTTTATTTATTTGGGGTGCTGCTCATATCGAAAACAAGCTCGCCGCCGTTCATGAGCTGTGAATGAGTAACGTAGCATCCGTCAAGCTTTTCGCCGTTGAGCGTTGCGCTGCTCACATAAATATTCTTGTCGCTCTGATTATTTGCGGTTATTTTAAGAACGTTTCCGTTTGAGAGTGTAATTTCCGCTGAATCAACATTCGGTGAACCGATCCAGTATTTATCCGAGCCTGCAAGCGGATAGAATCCGAGTGCGGAGAAAATATACCACGTGCTCGTTGTTCCGCCGTCATCGTTACCGTCAAGACCGTTAATGTCATCGCTGAAACGGTTTTTGAGAGTCCAGCGCACCCATTTCTGGGTAAGGTCGGGTCTGCCCGCATTGCTGAAAAGATACGGGGTATGAATATCGTGCTGATTGCCTATCCAATAACCGTGACCGGGGTCTACCGCAGCTCTTGTAAGTGATGCGTCTTTCATGAAATCCTCAAGCTCGCTTACAAAATATTCCTTCGAGCCGAAAAGTTCAATCATACCTTCGATATCATGCTGCGCCGCCCATCTCCAATGTCTTGCGCTTCCCTCGGAATAGCAATTTGCAAACTTCTTAATCATAACTGCATCATAGAATTCCGTTATGTAAGGACTGAAATTCCATACAAAAGTACCGTCAGCGTTTCTCGCCTGAAAATACTTTGTTTCAGGATTGAAAACATTCTTATAATACATGGATTTCTCGGTGTATCTCTGAACATCTTCATCCTTGCCGAGCGCCTTTGCAAGAGATGCGATTGCCGCATCCTGCCATGCATATTCAAGAGTGCAGGCAACAGATTTTCTTACACCCTCAATATCATTCGGAATGTATCCGTACTGATTATATAAATCAACGGATTCTCTTCCTGCTCTGCTGACTTTGTTTTCCGATGAATATTTCATCGCCTCATACGCCGCTTCAACATCAAAACCGGTTATTCCCTTGAGGTAACTTTCCGTTATGACAATATTCGCCGAATCTCCGAACATTGAACTCGAATATCCTGCACCCATAGGCCAACGGGGAAGATTTCCGCCGCCCTGCTGTGCCATGTTGACAAGACTGTTGAGGCAGTCGGTCTGGATATCCTGTGCAATAAGAGTATAAAGCGGATGCGTTGTTCGGCAGGTATCCCAGAGCGACATATCTGTTCTGTAGGTATAACCTTCTGCCGTGTGAGCCTTTTTATCAAAGCCGAGATATTCTCCGTTGACATCGGTGAAATCAGTCGGCATAATCATGGCATGATAGAGAGCGGTATAGAAAACTGTTTTTATTTCATCATCGTCGGAAGCAATTTTTATCGTTGAAAGACGTTCATCCCATGACTTGACAGCTTTTTCTCTTACTGCATCAAAATCAAGTCCGTCTGTTTCAGCCTTGAGATTGAGAAGTGCGTTTTCCTCGCTGACATAGCTGATGCCCATCTTAAGCTCAACTTTTTCATTTTCGAGTGAACCGAAATTAAGGTCAATTCCAACTTTTCCGTTTTCTTCTTTTATTTCAAATGACTTTACAGGTTTATCGGCAACTGCGGCAAAATATGCGGGAAGACCGTCAAATCTGCCCGAAAACTGACCGTCAATTATACATCTGCCCGTAATTATTCCCGCTTCTTTATCATACGAAACATGGCCGTCTTTGGATGTCTTGTTTGAAGATGCACTTGTTACGTCAATATAAAGTCTTGCATCGTCGGAGCTTCCGAAAGTGTAGCGGTGAACACCTGTGTGCGTATCCGCAGTCATTTCTGCAAGACAACCGACCGTCGGAAGATAAACAGAATAATATCCGGGGGTTGCGGTTTCATTCGAATGAGAGTATGTCATTATTGCAGGCTTATTATCGCCGATTGCAGGAGTAACTCTGAAATGGCTGTAATCCTCAGCGCCCGTACCCGAAAGTCTTGAATGGCTGAAGCCTTTGATATGCGCTTGCTCATAATAATAACCCGATGTGTTCATTTTGGTAATGTAAACGCCGCCAAGGAAACTCGTGTCAGGTCCGAGTCTCACTGCACCGAAGGGCACAGTTGCCGCAGGACTGAGCATTCCGCAGGTCCACGGGGTACCTCCCGTACCGATAAAAGGATCAACATACTTGGTATATTCCCCCGTTGTTACTTCAGGCATTTCAATATCTTTGGGCAGGATTCCGCCTGCAATACCCGTAAACAGCGTTTCAAACGCAACAAATACGGAAACAAAAGCTCTGATTATTTTCCACATAAAACCGCCTCCTTATGTTTTGATATTAACATACATGTATTTACTTTTCAAGAAAAATCCGTAAACCTTGACAATTTAATTCTTATAAATTATATTTAAACTATAAGGAGGCTGAACATATGGCAACTTTAAAAGCAATTTTTGCACTCTTTGAAGTCATTCTTTTCGCTGTCGGAATCATTCCGCTAAACACCAATATCAACTACGGCGGAGATGACTACTTTGCACCGGAAATAACAACCCCGATGTATATCGTCGAAAACAGTGAAACTGATTACGTTATCGTCACCGAAAAAAATCCCGATGAATGCATCCTCACCGCCGTCAACGAATTGCAGACTTACATAGAAAAAATCAGCGGTGCAGAACTTGAACACATAACCGAAAACGAACTTTCCGACTGCCAGAATGCAATCATTCTCGGTATCGGCGAAAATATGGATGCCGACGCATTCACTCTCAAAGCCGATTCGGATAATCTTTATATTTCGGGCGGAAGCAACAGAGGCACTCTTTACGGAGTTTACACTCTCCTTGAAGAATATTTCGGAGTCCGTTGGTTTACACCGACTCTTGAAGTTGTCCCCGAAAATGACGATATTGCAATTGACGCAAATCTTGACCGCACGGTTGTCCCCTCATTTTCCGTTCGCAGAAATGACACCATGGGAACAAACGATGCCCATCGCGCAAGAACAAAAATGAACGTTTCGTTCTGGAAAGAAGCCGAAGCCTACGGCGGTGCACTGACATATGTTTTATGGGATGTAACCCTGACAAAACTTGTTCCCGATTCACTTTTTGCCGAGCATCCCGAATACTTCGCTCTTCAGCCTGACGGCACAAGAAGCACCGACCATGTCTGCCTTTCCCACCCCGATGTGCTTCCGATTGCAGTTGAAAACGGAAGAAATGCTATCCTTGAATGTGAAACCGATGCAAAACATATCCATATCGGCCAGAAGGACAACATGAACTACTGCCGTTGCGAATCCTGCGAAGCGCTCTATGATAAGTACGGTACCGTCTGCGCACCGACAATTATTTTCACAAACAGCTTTGCTGACGCTCTTGACGATGAATTCCCCGATTTCACGTTCACCTTCTATGCCTATAACGAAACTGACAGACCGCCAACAGACTTATCCCTTCGCTGTAACTCAAATGTTGCGCCCGTACTCTGCGGACTTCACAAGGCTTGCAGAAGCCATCCGCTTACCGAATGCGGCGCAATGGACGGCATTGAAAACGAATCTTTTGAGAAGCTCTACGGAGAAACCAAGCCTCAGATTGCCGAAGATTTTGCAAACTGGGTCAAGTTTGCCGACACAACATATATCTATGACTACACGATAAATTTCCTCAACACCGCACAGTTTTTCTCAAACTTTGAAACAATGCAGTCCACGATGAAATATATGCACGATATCGGCATCACAGGCTACATCTACAACTGCGGAGACGGTCACTATGCAGCTTTCAATGAGCTTCGCAACTATCTGCTTTGCAAACTTCAATGGGATGTTGACTGCGACGTTGAATATCACATGAACGATTTCCTCAAAGCGTTCTACGGTGAAGAAGCCGCACCTTATATCAAGGAATATATCGACCTTCAGACAGCACAGACAAAAGCAACCGCACACGCATTTGACTTTGACTGGCACTATCAGGCAGGATTCTGCTCACCTCAGAGTGTTGCAAAAAGTGATATTCTCTTTGACCTTGCACTGAATTCCAATGTAACTGACGAGCAGAAATTTAATATTGAAGTCGCTGAGCTCAGCTGGAGATACTATAAAGCCAATCTCTTTATGGGCGAATTTATATTCCTTAATCCCGGCAGACTCAAAGAAAACGAAAAACTCTACGATGATTTCAAATCTCACGGCCTTGACAGAGTTTCTTCATTCGCAATCATTCCTCAGGATAAAGAAAGCGTGGATTTCATGGACAGACCTTTCAACTGGGGAAAATAAAAATCTGACATTTTTTATTTTTTTAGTTAACAAAATGTTAATGTATATTGACAAAAATGTTCATTTATGCTAATATTTTTTACGATAATATGGTTGCAGTATAATGCGTACCAAAAAAATGAAAGGAGATAAGAATAATGAAAAAATTCTTATCAATCGTGCTTGCACTTGTTTGCATTCTTTCAACAGCAACAGTTGCATTTGCATCAACAAACATCTGCCCCTACTGTGAAGAAACATTCACAAACGAATCCGAATACAACAAGCATCTCGCTGACTGCGACGGTTATTTCCGCGTTTGCCCCTACGGCTGCGGCGCTGACTTTGCAACAGTTGAAGAACTTGCCATTCACGAAGGCGTTTGCCTTGAATACGAAGGTGAATGTGACTACTGCGGCGAAATCATTATCACAAAGAATGCTTTCGATGCACACGTTGCAGAATGCAAGATTAAGTATTGCTACATCCCCGTTCACAAGATCATGAAGTTCCTTGAAGAAACCGATCTTTATGAAACAATCCTCGGCGGTCTCTTCGGCGCTCTTGCTGATCTTCCCTACAACACAGTATTCGGCACAATTTTCGAATATCTTGAGAAGGGTATCCACCTCGGCGTTGGCGAACTTGCATAAGTTTTAAACAACATACAACGACCCCCTGTTTCGGCAGGGGGTCGTTTTTCATTCGTTTATATCAGTGACTTGCCTTCCCATTCGGAATCGGGGTCAACTCCGAGAAGCTTTGCAACAGTCGGCGCAAGGTCGATAATATTTACATTCTCAAATATTTTTCCCACATCAAAATCCTTGCCCTTGATTATCACGGGAATAAGCATATCTTCAGGCATATCGCTGCCGTGAGTTCTGTCGTGACCGCCGTGGTCAGCTGTTATGATGTATGTATACTCATCTCCCAGTGAATCCATCAGCTTTTCGATATTGTTCCAGCTGCTCTCAATTGCCTCTATATATTCATCCGTCATCCAGCCGAAATTATGTCCCTGCATATCGGGATATCCGAAATAGATAAACGTAAAATCAGTATCGTATTTTTTCAGGTAATCGATTGCGGCATCGGTAAGCTCCTCCCCCGCCTGCTTATAACCGATTCTTCTGCCGGCATAGAAGCAAGAATGTGCAAGAGAATTCGGACGGGAAACATCACGAATTTCCTCCCAGTTATAAAAAATCGCACATTTTTTATCCGCCCTTTTCAGCACTTCGCAAAGACCGTCAATGGGTCTTACCTGAGGGACATATGTGTTGGTTGTTGTTCCGTGTCTTGCGGGAGTAACACTATGAAAAAGCGAAATATGGCAAGGCAAAGTAACCGACGGAAATACTGTTTCAGCATCAAGAGAATATGAAGACTGACTCATTATTCTCTGAGCTTTTTCAATGTTTGTAAGCGAATCGGGACGCATACCGTCAGGAAGAATCATTAAAACTTTCATCGAAACCACTCCTTTTCGTTATCAATTTCAAGCTATTTCGTCAAGATTTGCGCCCTTGGTTTCCTTAACTTTAAGCACAAAGAGAATCGCAGCAACACTGACCGTCGGAATTGAAATTGCAAGGCATGCCCACCATATCGGCAAAATCATCATGCCTGCAATTATGCTTCCGTAGCCGACGACAAGTCCGATAATAACAAGCAATCCTTCCGCACCGACAACAGATGCACGGATATCCGTAGGCACTTTCTCTGTCATCATAACGTTCATGTAATCTCTGCCAATCCAGTATGAGCCCTGATAAAGCCCTGCAAATGAGCCGATAAGATAGGGATTCCAGCCGTTAAGAATGCCTGCCACAAAGAGAACGTATCCGATAACGCAGGTTGCGGAAAAGAGCGTAACCGTTGTTTTTCTGCCTGCCTTGTCGGCAATGAATCCCGAAAGAAATGTGATTGTCGCATAAATCACAGGCACCATAAACAGAGCCTTTGTGATATCACTCGTACTCATTCCCGCACGGTGCATTGAAGATTCAAAATAAAGAGCAATCGCAGGCATAGCTGTGTCAAAAATAATATGGGCAATGATAAGCATTTTGGTATCTTGGTTTGCAAAGATATACTTCACACCGTTGAAAACACCCGACTGATTTCGCTGTGCTTCTTTCTGCAGTTTTTTGAGAGCTTTTTCTGCCTGTCTTTCTTCATAGGGTCGGGAAAGATATTCGATTCTTTCGCCGATGAAAACCTTTGTGTCTTTTGCAAAAAGAACAACGAGCACAACAGCCGCAAATCCGATAAGTGCAGGTACAAGGAAAATCTCACGCCATTTCGTCGCATCGTTACCCATGAGAATATCACGCAGGGTCGGAATAAGGATAACACCCAGAATGCCGAAACTCTTGAGGAAACTGTAGATCTTAGCGCGGTGTTTATCAGGCGCCTCTTCAAGAATATAAATAATCTGTATGTCGTGACCCATGAAGAAACTGATTATTGCAAATCCGACAAGAAACATTATGTAGCTTGACGAAAGATGGATAACCAGAAGGCCTGTTGCCATGCCGAGAGTTGAAATCGCAAACAGCGGTTTTCTTCCCCATTTATCTGCAAGAGCCTTATAGAACGGAGTGAAAAGACCGAGCACATAAGTAAACACTCCTATTCCCGAATGGAAAGCCAGACCGTCCTCATATGTGTAATATTTGCCCATAAAGGGATTGTTCACAAAAAACTCCGTCACAAACGACGACTGCACGGTAACAGTCAGATTGCTCGTTACCTCGTCGAGAATGTTGACAATCGCAATAAGTGTGAGCAGAATCAGAAAATACTTGCTTCCCGAACTGCGGTTTTGCATTTTTTTGAGTTTCGAAAGCTGATTCATCTCGCCTTTTAAAACTTTTTCGGTTGTTTTCATATCGGTCACCCCGCAATATTTGCTTATAAAATAATTATAGAACATTATCCTGTAATTTACAACCTAAAAAATTCGAACGCACCGCAACCGCCGTCGGATATTTGTGTTCTGTTTGTCACGCACACAAATCATTGAGCCTGATAAATAATTTTTCCCCATATAAATTGGAGGAAATACTAATGTTCGGTAAATTAAGCCTGATCACGGCGCATTCTGCCGTATCTGCCGAAATGCGGTGACGGTTTGATTGTCAGGTTAGGGATGTAATAATCCCCGACTTTGGTATAAGTAAGTTTGTTTTCCACAAAATCAAATCCTTTCGTTACATTATTTTTGATTGTGAGATAATATTATAATGTAATTACGGATTTGTCGAGGATGTCAGTTTAAAGACATGAAAAACCTCCTTGTAATTGGGTAATACCATTTTACAAAGAGGTTTAAATTTTTATCTTCTGTTTTTTATGCCGACATTAAAACAAATCAAGAATATAGTTTGCAAAAAATATAGCTGCAATATAAATCAAAAACGAAACAAATTTAAACAGATTCTTTTTCCAATTAGCCTCTGTTTTCTTTTTCAACTTATCTAAAATCTCATTAATAATTACCATAACAGCAATGACAGCAATTACAATAGTAGTTTCCCATTCGCTCATTATAATTGATTTCATAAGAATTATTGCAACGCACAAAACCAAAAATACATACAACAAAGCCGAAAGAAACTTATCGGGAATACCTGTTCTGCGGAATTCACCCGTTGCCGCAGCGGCAAGTGCTTTCTTTCGCCAACGAAGATAGCTGAAGAAATCGATAGCAGTGTAAAAAGAAAGAAATGAAAAAAACACAAAACCAAATCAACACTTTTAGAAGCTGTATCGGAAAACAACAGATAAAAGAATGATATCATAAATAATGCAAAAGAGAGAATACTTTTTGGCAGATCATGTTTTAAAAATGATTTTGCCCTCCAACCATATACGACACAAGAAAGCCAAAATGTTCCAAAGATTGGAGAAAAATTTTATAATAAATCCAAGTTGGCGGTACAAAAAGAAAATGCCCCGCACGAAGCGGGGCAAAAAAAGAAGAACTATCCTTTCGATGTGTGCAGATATATCAGTACCTTTGTATATGAACGGAACAAAAATCAATGTGGAATTTTTCTTTTTACTGTGGTATGATTAAAATGATAAATTGAAATTTGACGAGGTAACATTATGATTACATATTCGATAATTATGTTTTTGACAGCGACACTTTTTGGTGTGATTGGTGTTGCAATATATCGGGGAAAAACAAATTTGATTCATGATTATCATCAAACAAACGTTACCGATAAATCCGCATACGGAAAATCTTTCGGAAAAGCTATGTTTGTTATCTCAACGGCACTTTTGCTCAGCGGAATAGTAAGTTTGCTGGGAGGTTCGGAAAAGATTACATTGGTTGCGGTTGCAGTATTAATTGTTGGATTAATAATCGGATTTACCTGCATTCTTTGCGCGCCCCCAAAATATAATAACGGTGTTTTCTGATTGACAATTTCCAATTTGTCGAGCAGTTATAAAAACTGCAATTTGCAGAGGTGAAATAAAATATGTTCAGAGAAGTTGCAAGAAAAAAACAAGCTCTTACATCAGAACAGATTATT
>JAZSCO010000217.1:0-8426 GCA_045602965.1 Acutalibacteraceae bacterium
ATGGCTACGATCCGACTTTAAAACAGTTCTTCTTAAGGGCGCAAAGCCTGAATGGATTATTAAAGCGGTTTCGGAAGAAAACTGCTCAATCGTATGGCTTCTTGTTCCGTGGGCACAGGATATTCTTGATGCCATTGAAAGAGGCGATATTGAGCTTGACCGCTATAATCTCGCACAGTGGCGTCTTATGCACATCGGTGCACAGCCCGTTCCTCCCAGTCTTATCAAGAGATGGCTTAAAGTGTTCCCGCACCACAAGTATGACACCAACTACGGTCTCAGTGAATCGATAGGCCCCGGATGCGTACATCTCGGTGTTGACAATGTTCATAAGGTTGGCGCAATCGGTAAGGCAGGCTACGGTTGGGAAACAAAAATCGTTGATGAAAACGGTAAAACCGTTGCAAAAGGCGAAGTCGGTGAACTTGCAGTCAAGGGTGACGGAGTTATGCTTTGCTATTATAAAGACGAAAAAGCAACCAGCGACGTTCTTCACGGTGATTGGCTCTTCACAGGCGACATGGCTCAGGAAGATAAAGACGGTTTCATTTATCTTGTTGACCGCAAAAAGGACGTTATCATTTCAGGCGGTGAAAACCTCTATCCCGTACAGATTGAAGATTTCCTTCGTAAACACGATTCAATAAAAGACGTTGCGGTTATCGGTCTTCCCGATGCAAGACTTGGCGAAATTGCCGCCGCCATCATCGAAATCAAGGAGGGTTGCGTTGCCGACGAAGAAGATATCAATGACTTCTGCCGTGACCTTCCCCGTTATAAGAGACCTCACAAAATAATCTTTGCGGAAGTTCCCAGAAATCCCACAGGTAAGATTGAAAAGCCTAAACTTCGTAAGATTTACTGCGGAGAAAGCCTTGTAGCAACGCAGGTTGAAATGAAAATTGATAAATAAAAGCTTGTAATTTGTTGATTAAAATATTATAATATATTGATTCTTATTTATGATTTAGGAGGAAATCACTTGAAGCTTCTTTTAGGAAACGAAGCGGTAGCAAGAGGTCTTTATGAAGCAGGCTGCCGCGTTGTATCAAGCTATCCCGGCACTCCCAGTACGGAAGTTACGGAATTTGCTGCAAAATACGATGAAATTTTTTCAGAATGGGCTCCCAATGAAAAGGTTGCCGCTGAAGTTGCTTTCGGTGCATCCGTTGCAGGTGCACGTTCATTCTGCGCAATGAAGCATGTTGGTCTCAACGTTGCCGCAGACCCTCTTTTTACTGCATCATATACAGGCGTTAACGCAGGTATGGTTATTCTCGTTGCTGACGACCCCGGCATGCATTCTTCACAGAATGAACAGGATTCAAGACACTATGCAATGGGTTCGAAAACAATGATGCTCGAACCTTCGGATTCAGCCGAATGCCTCGACTATGCAAAGCGTGCATTTGACCTTTCCGAAAGATTTGATACTCCCGTTATTCTCAGACTCACAACAAGAGTCGCTCACTCCAGAAGCGTTGCAGAGCTTTCAGAAAGAGTTGATAACGGTCTCAAAGAATATACAAAGAACCCTCAGAAATACGTTATGGTTCCCGCAAATGCAAAGGTAAAACACGTTGTTGTTGAGCAGCGTATTCTTGACCAGATCGCTTATTGCGAAGACGGTGCAGAGGGTCTTAATACAATCGAATATAACAGCAAGAAAATCGGCGTTATCACCTCAGGCATCTGCTACCAGTATGCAAAAGAGGCTCTCGGCGAAAACGCCTCATATCTCAAGCTCGGCTGTGTATATCCTCTCCCTGTTGAAATGATTAAGAATTTTGCATCTGAATGCGAAACAGTATATGTTCTTGAAGAACTTGATGATTATATCGAAACTCACTGCCGCAAGAACGGAATTGACGTTATCGGCAAGGATGCTTTCACTCTTCAGGGCGAATATTCACAGAGCATGATTTCAAAGGTAATCCTCGGCAAGGAAAATGACAGTCTCAAGTCTGATGTCAACATCGTTCCCAGACCTCCCGTTCTCTGTGCAGGCTGTCCCCACAGAGGTCTTTTCTATGCTCTCAAGCAACTTAATGTTACCGTAAGCGGTGATATCGGTTGCTATACACTCGGCGTTACTCCTCCGCTCGGAATGATGGATACAGTTCTTTGCATGGGCGCTTCGGTTTCAGGTCTTCACGGAAGAAACCTTGCAAATCCCGAAAACGCAAAGAAGAGCGTTGCCGTTATCGGCGACTCAACCTTCATCCACTCGGGCATAACAGGTCTTATCAACATTGCATACAATGCGACAAACTCTGTTGTAATTATTCTTGACAACTCAATCACCGGTATGACAGGTCATCAGCAGAATCCCACAACCGGCAAGAACATCAAGGGCGAGCCCGCAAATGCAGTGAGCCTTGAAAAACTTGCAAAGGCAATCGGAATTGAGAACGTCTGCGTTGTTGACCCCTATAATCTCGCAGAAACAAAGGAAGGCATCAAAAACGCTCTTGAATCAGACGGTCCCGCCGTTGTTATTTCAAGACGTCCTTGCGCTCTTCTCAAAACTGTTAAACATAATCCGCCTCTTAAAGTTAACCCCGAAAAATGCAAGTCCTGCAAAATGTGCATGAAGATCGGTTGTCCCGCTATCAGCATGAAGGACGGCAAGGCACAGATTGACTTCACACAGTGCCTCGGCTGTAATGTTTGCAGTCAGCTTTGCAAATTCGGTGCAATTGAATAAGGAGGATGGACAGCATGAATAAATCAATTATGATTGTCGGAGTTGGCGGTCAGGGTACACTTCTTGCAAGCCGTATTCTCGGCGCTGCTTTGCTTGACTGCGGCTACGACGTTAAAGTTTCCGAAGTTCACGGAATGAGCCAGAGAGGCGGCTCGGTTGTAACATATGTAAGATTCGGCGATAAAGTATCATCCCCCATTATCGAAAAGGGTGAGGCTGATATCATTCTCGCATTCGAAAAACTCGAAGCTGCAAGATGGCTCGAATATCTTAAACCTGACGGCAAGATTATCGTAAACACCCAGCAGATTGATCCCATGCCTGTTGTTATGGGTGCTGCAGAGTATCCCGACGGAATTATCGAATCTCTCAAGGCATCGGGTGCCGATATCGAAACAGTTGATGCGTTGCCTATGGCTGTTGAAGCAGGCAACTCAAAAGCTGTAAACGTTATTCTCATCGGTGCAATGGCAAAAAATATGACCGTTGTTGCGAAAGAGAAATGGTTAAAAGCACTTGAAGAAAGCGTTCCTCCCAAATTCCTTGATCTCAATATGAAAGCCTTCGAAATGGGCTACAGCATATAAAAAGAAAGAAGTGTTGACAATGAGCAAATACTATCAGCCTGAAATCGAAACCGCATCGGTTGAAGAAATCAAGGCACTCCAGAGCGAAAAGCTTGTTAAGCAGGTTAAGCGTGTATACGAAAACGTTGAGTATTACCGCAACCTTATGGATGAAAAGGGTGTTACGCCCGACGACATCAAATCCATTGACGATTTGTACAAGCTTCCGTTCCTTACAAAGGCAGACCTTCGTGATGCATATCCCTACGGTCTTCTCGGAACAGATCTTAAAAACTGCGTAAGAATTCAGTCAACAAGCGGAACAACCGGAAGAAGAGTTGTTGCTTTCTATACTCAGGCAGACGTTGACCTCTGGGAAGAATGCTGTGCTCGTGCAATTGTTGCTGCAGGCGGTACAAACGAGGACGTTTGCCAGGTTGCATACGGCTACGGCCTTTTCACAGGCGGTCCCGGTCTCAACGGCGGTTCTCATAAAGTAGGCTGTCTTACACTTCCCATGTCCTCAGGAAACACCGAACGTCAGATTCAGTTTATGAGAGACCTTCATTCAACTATTATTTGCTGCACACCCTCTTATGCGGCTTACATCGGCGAAACACTCAAGGAAATGGGTCTTACACCCGACGATATCGACCTCAAGGCAGGTATTTTCGGCGCTGAACCCTGGACAGAAGAAATGCGCCGTGACATTGAAAAGTCACTCGGCATAAAAGCATATGACATTTACGGTCTTACCGAAACAAGCGGACCGGGCGTATCTTTCGAATGCGAAGAACAGACAGGTATGCATATCAATGAGGACCACTTCCTTGCTGAAATCATCGATCCCGACACAGGCGAAGTTCTTCCCGAAGGTTCAAAGGGTGAGCTTGTATTCACAAGCCTTGATAAGGAAGGTTTCCCCCTTCTCAGATACCGCACAAGAGATATCTGTGTTCTTTCAAGAAAGAAATGCTCCTGTGGCAGAACGCTCATCAAGATGAGCAAACCCATGGGCAGAAGCGATGATATGATGATCATCAGGGGCGTTAACGTATTCCCCTCACAGATTGAAACAGTTCTTCTTCAGGAAGGCTATTCACCCAACTATCTTATCGAAGTTGACAGAGCAAACAATACTGACACTCTTGATATTTCCGTTGAACTTACTCCCGAGCAGTTCTCCGACACGGTTAAAGACCTTGCCGCAAAGGAAAAGTCTCTTGCAAGCGCTATCAAAACAATGCTCGGCATCAACCCCAAGGTACATCTTGTTGCACCCAAAACCATCACAAGAAGCGAAGGCAAAGCTGTCAGAGTTGTTGACAAGAGAAAACTTCACGATTAATCGGAAAGGAGAAATACCAATGAGCGTAAAACAGATTTCGGTTTTTGTTGAAAATAAAAAAGGCGGACTTTACGAGGTAACCTCAGTTCTTAACAATGCAGGTGTTGATATCCGTGCTCTTTCAATTGCAGACACAACGGATTACGGCATCCTCAGACTCATCGTCAGCGATTACAAAAAGGCTCTTGAAGCTCTTAAAGCTGACGGAATCATCGCTTCGGTAACAGATGTTCTCGGCATCGAAGTTTCCGATACTCCGGGCGGTTTCTCCGAAGCTGTAAAGGTTCTTTCCGACGCTGATATTGCGGTTGAATATGCCTATGCTTTTATCACACGTCATGAAGGTGCCGCTTGTGTTATCATCAGAGTTGAAGACAACGCAAAAGCAGCTAACATTCTCGGTAAAGCCGGCATCTCAATTATCGAATCCGATAAAGCATTCAACTGATAAACAAATAACAAACGGCAGTTTCGTTTTTACGAAGCTGCCGTTTTTATTCAAACTATTATATTATCCAGAATTGCCAACGCCTGAGAATAATCCCTTTCCGATTTTAAACGGGATAACTTTTTGATAATATTATCATAAAATCTGGGTTCTGTTTCGATTTCTTTTGCCTCTTCTTCGGCTTTATATTCCTCAAGCTGTTTTTTCAATGTATGAAGAAATTCGTCTTTGGTATAAACCGTAAATCTTTCAACCTCAAGATTATAAGCCAATTCTTCAAGCTCTTCAAGAGCATCAGAGCCGTATTCTTCCGCCATCTCGCGCATCGTTTCGCCATGAAAATAAAATCTTTTACCCGAAAGATAACCAAATGCTTTACGGGCATCAAGATATCCCATTTTCATTCTTTTTTCAAGCATTTCTTCGCTGAAATCAAAAGCAGCACCCAAATCCTCAACATCATAAGGTCTGATATAAATCATCTCAGCGCATGTGATATCATTCTTATGTCCTATCCCCTTCATCGACGAAATATCGATAACAATCATTCTGTTATATCCGTTACGAAGAAGCATTCCTATGGGTGCGTTGTCATAAACGCCGCCATCAAGATATCTCTCACCCTCAGGACCGATTTTGCTCACCCCGGGCACTTTTGAAGATGCAAGAAGATAGTCGACAAGCTGTCCTTCAGGAATTTTTTCAATAAAATATTCGATTGGTGTAAATTCAGAAAGATGAAAGGTCACCATTCCAAATCTGACATCGGATTTCCTGACCTTTTCTTCATTGATAAATGGTGCGATAAGCTCTTTCGTGGGCGAAGCATCAATGCCGCCGTTTCTGACAATTTCCTTAAACAAAGCCGGAAAATTCCTGAAACTGAAAAGATTTTCGGGGTCACGGAGCTCTTCCGTTATTTTTACACCCTTATCAACCGAAACGCTCTCCCAGAGAGTTTTTGCTCCGTCAAACGTATCTGCAGCAATGAGTGCACCGTTGATTGAGCCTATCGAAACTCCGACAACAGCAGAAAATTTTATATCAAGCTCTTTCATTGCTTGCCATGCTCCAAGCTGATATATACCCTTGGCACCTCCGCCTGCGAGTACAAGACCGTACTTTTTCACATGATCCCTCCGTTTCTCTTATGAATATATATTAACATAATTTATTCTTTTTGCAATAATATGTTGACTTTATTTTAACTGCGTTATATCATTTTATTATATTAAGATAAAGAAGGTTATTCTTATGAAACTCCCGGTTTGCGTAGAAAAAAGAATGGACGATTATTGCTCCGTTATTGAAAAATACAGTCCTAAACTTGCAAAGCTATACAGAAACTGTTATCCCAACACACTTGAAACAGCAACCGAATTCATGCCCGATGGCTCGGTTTTTGTTTTAACGGGTGATATTCCCGCAATGTGGCTCCGTGATTCAACAGCGGAGGTTTCCCACTACATTCCTCTTGCAAAGGATAACGAAGAAATCAGGAACATAATTAAGGGCGTTATCAAAAGGCAGAGGATGTATATTTCTCTTGAGCCTTACGCCAACGCATATAAAAAAGAGCCGAACAACCACAAAGAATTTCAGGATTTCCCCGAAAACCATCCTATCGTCTGGGAAAGAAAATATGAAATTGATTCTCTTTGCTATCCTGTCAGACTTGCCTATCTTTATTGGAAAGCCACGGGAGACAACTCCGTTTTAAACAAAGATTTCCTTGAAAGCTCAAAGACGACGGTTAATCTCTGGAAAACCGAGCAGTATCATTTTGAAAAATCCCCCTACCGTTTCACAAGAAAGAATTGCCCCGAGCAGGACACTATCCACAACAACGGCATGGGCAACCCCGTTGACTATACAGGTATGACATGGTCGGGATTTAGACCGAGCGATGATGCCTGTAGATACGGATATCTCGTTGCATCGAATATGTTTGCGGTTGTTGCTCTCGGATATCTTGAAGAAATGTTGAACACATCATATCCCGAAGAAAAAGAACTCATCACAGACTGCATAACTCTCAAAAAAGAAATTGAAAAAGGTATTTCTGAATTTGCCGTTGTTGAGCATAAAAAATACGGTAAGATCTATGCGTGTGAGGTTAACGGCAAAGGCGATTATTTCCTTTTTGACGACGCAAATGTACCGAGCCTTCTCTCTGCACCCTATCTCGGATTCTGCCCATATGATGATGAAATCTATCTTAACACAAGAAGATTTATCCTGAGCAAGGATAACCCCTACTATTATGAAGGCGAATTCGGAAAGGGCGTCGGAAGTCCTCATACCCCCTCAGGTTATATCTGGCACATTGCGCTTTCAATGCAGGGTCTTTCAAGCAATAATCCCGATGAAATCCGTAAAATTCTTCATATCCTCGAAACTACCGACGGCGGTACGGGATATATGCACGAAGGCTTTGATGCAAACAATCCCGATAACTTTACAAGAAGCTGGTTCAGCTGGTCATGCGCACTTTTCGCAGAGCTTGTTGAAAAAGCAGTTGATGAAAAAATTATTTAAAAAATTTTAAAAAAGACTTGCAAAAAACAAAACATTATGGTAGTATAATATGCGTTCGATAAGAGCGCATATTTATATGCTGCTATGGCTCAGGCGGTAGAGCGCATCCTTGGTAAGGATGAGGTCGGCGGTTCAATTCCGCCTAGCAGCTCCAGAAAAAGCACTTCCAAACGGAAGTGCTTTTCTGTTATATATATTTGCTATCAGTATTATTCAGGTCGCTTTGATTTGACAAGCTTGAAAACTATCAGAGACAACGCCGATGCGGCAAAAATCACAACACAAAAAACCATATCTGCTTCAGTAAATCCTTCCGGCGATACATCACCGTAAACAGCGTAAAGAAAGCCGTCCAAAACAGACAATATCGGAGAAACAATTATCGCTAACACCGTCAAGACGAAAAACGGCAAATCATCAAAAAAGGTAAACTCCAGATATAAAAATGCATTAATAATCAGATAAACAACTGTGGGAACAGCTAAAATTAAATACGAGCCGGCAAACACTGCATCTTTTGATTTTCTTTTGCAAACCGCAGCAAAAATAACAGAATAAATAACCAGAAAAAACGGATATAAAAAACTCAGTGTCGGATATCCCTCGGAAACATCAACATAATCTAAACCATAAGGTAAAATACCCGACGCAAAAATACCCACAGCCCAAACACCAAGCATTATCACGATACCGATAATAAACTGTTTCCTGTCAAAATGCTTTTTCTTTTCCATAGTATTCCTCCTCTCGTTTCTTAATAATATCACAACAAGAAAAATATTTCATTACGAAAGTATTAAGATTAAATTACAAATAATT
>JAZSCO010000218.1:0-2458 GCA_045602965.1 Acutalibacteraceae bacterium
TCTCCGAATCGGAGATGCCTTTGTTTTATTTAAAAAATCTTTTTAATACGGTCTTAATTTTCATGCGGATATTATAGAAAAACAGAACAGCCTTGCTTTCCGAAATTTTTAACGGCAATCCGCTTTTACCCTTGGTAACAAGTTTTATTATCCTGTTTTGCCACGGATAAAGTCCGTCTTCAAAAACTCTTCTTGACGAAAAATGAAGAATCGAACAGTTCTTAAAATCCTTGCCGTTTTTATCGGTTACATCAAGTATTCCGTTCTTGAAATCAATGGTATCAATACGATATTTCGAAGGCAAAGAAATACACTTTCCGACTTTCGGCTTGGCATTGCAGACTAATCCGTTAACTTCCATTGCCAGACTTAAAACAGGGTCATCGCGAAGCTTGCCGTTGCAGAGAATAGCGGTGTCGGTTTTTAAGATCGGATTATTCATGATGTATTCGGAAATTTCCATGCAATCGCGATACATCTTCTCACATTTTTCGCCTTTACGAATGAAGAAATATCCCGGATTAAAAAGCGGAAAAGCTTCAACAGTCGGCAAAAACTTTTTAATTTCTCTCTGTGATTCTTCCGATTTAAACCATATGTTCAGTGGAGAATCGTTCCATCCGAAGCTTGAATAATCGGATTCTGCAGACAGTATCTCCCAGAAAAATCCGAGATTTCTGTAAATAAAACAGTCGGGCTCAATAAAAATATTTTCGTCATAAGGCGAATCAATCAACAAACGGAATTTGTCTTTGTAGGAGCCGTAAACATTATCGAGCACGACAACATCGTCAAACTCGGCGGTATATTCATTTTCTTTGTCGCAAAGAATTGCGAATCTTGAGTCAGGATTGTGATAACGAAAAGAGCGGAGCATATTGACCGCCATTTCATAATATTTATCGCTTCCCGTTGCGAGAGTAACGAATCCTCTTGTCATATTCTATTCCTCAACGAAATTTTGTTTTCAATTATAATAACACAAAAACTCTGAATATTCAAGAAAAAATCACCGAAGTATAAACCTCGGTGATTTTATTATTAAAGATTATAATACTTATCAAATTCTGCGGGATGAGGAATTGCAGAAAGCTGACGGCATTCTTCACGCTTGGTCTTAATGAAGTTTGCAATAAGCTCTGCAGGGAACACTCCGCCTTCGGTAAGGAAAGCATTATCTGCTTCAAGAGCATCAAGTGCATCTTCAAGGCATACGGGAAGATGCTGAAGCTTTGCCTTTTCCTCTTCGGGAAGATGGTAAAGATTCACATCATAGGGTCCCCAACCGTTTACATGGGGGTCAATCTTATTCTTAACACCGTCAAGACCTGCCATAAGAATAGCTGCATAGCAGAAATAGGGGTTGCAGGTTGCATCGGGGTTACGAAGCTCAAATCTGCGCTTATCAGGGCTCTTTGCATAAGCAGGAATACGGATAACCGCACTTCTGTTTGATGTTGCATAGCCAACAGTAACGGGAGCTTCAAAGCCGGGAATAAGACGTTTGAATGAGTTTGTGCTGGGGTTGGTAATAGCGCAGAGTGCACCGATATGTTTGAGAAGACCGCCCATGAAATAATGAGCTGTTTCACTCAGATGTGAATAACCGTTATCATCCGAGAATACAGGTTCGCCGTCCTTGAAAAGAATCATGTGAACATGCATACCGCTGCCTGCTTCGCCATAGATGGGCTTGGGCATAAAGGTTGCAGTCTTGTCATACTTAAGAGCTGTATTGTGGATGATATATTTAATCATCATTGAAGCATCCGCCATATGAACAACTTCGCCAAGCTGAGGCTCAATTTCATACTGACCGGAAGCTGCAACTTCGGGATGATGATAGTTGATTTCAATACCTGCATTTTTCATATGCATGCACATTTCACTGCGGCATTCATAGGAAGTATCAAAAGGCTTTGCAATATGGTAGTTTTTCTGCTTTGCAACAACAACACCGTGACCTTCGCTATTTGAATTCCAATAGGACTGGCTTGCATCTACAGTTGCACCGATATGCTTTCCGTCAACATTCCATCTTACATCGTCGAAAAGATAGAATTCAAATTCAGGAAGAATCTTCATCTCATCAGCAATACCGCTGTTTTTCATATATTCAACAGCTGCTTTGATGATATTTCTGGGATACTGAGCAAGAGGACGGTTTTCAGGAGAATCGATAATCATTGCATTACCTGTCATTGACAAAGTCTTGATTTCGCAGAAGGGGTCGATAACTGCTGTATCGGGATCAGGAATAAACACCATGTCGCTCTTTTCAACAACAGCATAGCCGTAGTTTGAAGCGTCGAAACCTATGCCGCTTTTCATTGTATCTTCCGAGAAGTTTTCTGCGGGAATTGTAACATGACGGTATTGTCCGTTGATGTCAACCATCTTGAAGTCTACCATTTTGATGTCGTTTTCTTTGATGATGTTCAGGATATCCTGAATGCTC
>JAZSCO010000219.1:0-8176 GCA_045602965.1 Acutalibacteraceae bacterium
AAATTCTCAAAGAATATAACGGCACTCCCGTCGGACTTTTCACGGGCGACGAATGCCTTTCGGGTCTGAGTCCCATTCAGGGAACGGAGCTTTGTGCCGTTGCGGAGCAGATGTATTCCTATGAAATTCTTTATGCCTTCACGGGCGATAAAAGATGGGCGGAAAGGCTTGAAGTTCTTGCCTTCAACGCACTTCCCGCAACGATAAGCGACGATATGTGGACTCATCAGTATGACCAGATGAGCAATCAGGTCGCCTGCATAAAGTTCCCCGGCAAGCCGATTTTCAGAACTAACGGCAGCGAATCACACCTTTTCGGTCTTGAACCGAATTACGGCTGCTGTACCGCGAACTTCAATCAGGCATGGCCGAAATTTGCACTTTCCGCATTTATGTATGACGGCGATACCGTTATCAATGCCGTTCCCGTTCCGTCGGAGCTTAAAACCGAGGATAAATACATAAAAATTGAAACCGAGTATCCCTTTAAAAATACGTTTAAATATACGGTAAAAGCAGAAATAGGATTCAAGTTCAAAATCCGCATTCCTTCATTTGCCGAAAATCTCATTGTTAACGGCGAAAAAGCAGACAGCGATATGCTTTCGTTTGATATTGCCGCAGGTGAAGAAAAAGAAATCACCGTTGCATTTGATACTGTTCCTTATTTTGAAAAGCGACCCTATGAACTGAATACTGTGAAGTGCGGTTCGCTTGTTTTTTCCGTTCCCGTTAAATTCGAAAAGAATATGCTCGAATATGAGCGTGACGGTGTTGAGAGAAAGTTTCCGTATTGCGATTATGAACTTATTCCCGTTTCCGATTGGAACTATGCTTATTGTGCAGAAAAGCTTGAAATTCAGATGGGTGAAGTCGGAGATGTTCCGTTTTCATCGGAAAAACCGCCTGTTACGGTTAAAGCATCCGTTAAAAAGATTGATTGGGGTTATGAAGACGGCTACGATACCGTCTGCGCCAAAACTCCCGAATCAAGAGAGCCGACAAGCGAGGCGGAAGAAATTCAGCTTTATCCCTATGGCTGCGCAAAGCTTCGCATGACGGAAATACCGCTTATATAAAAAAGCCCCGAAGTGAAAACTTCGGGGTTTGGTTTTATTCGAGAACAAGATATCCGCAGATGTCAAGCTCTGTTTCGCCTGTCAGCATTTCACCGCTGACGATGTTTTTGTATTCTGCGCCGAGGTTGATTTTAACCTTGCTGTCTGAGAAGTTCATAACAAAAATATGCTCTCCTCTTTTTCTTATCAGTACTCCGTCATCGGCGGTTATGCCGCAGTCGGGTGCGATTTTTGCGTCTTCTGAAAGCTTTTTGCAGAAGATGTCGGCAAAGTTTCCGTCGTTTCTGAAAGCAACGTAATATGCTGTACCTTTGCCGAAATTGTTTTCCGTTACGGCAGGCATACCTGCATAGAAATCCTGCTCGTATGTGCCGAGAATTTCGGCACCTGTTGAATGAATTATGTCGCAGACGTGCTCAACATCATATTTTTTGCCGCTGTATTCAACGGAATTTTTCATACCTTCAGGAAGAGAATCCGTTTCTTCATTCCAGATGCCGAAAACGTTCTTAAGATTTTCTGCAGGGAAACCGCCGAGGAAACACATATCATTTTCATCAACCATGCACGAAAGATAGGTTGCAACGAATTTGCCGCCATTTTCAACATATTTCTCAATGCGCTCTGCAGTACCGTCTTTGAGCATATAGAGGAAGGGTGCGATGATGAGGTCGTATTTTGAAAAGTCGGCATCCATTGGAATAACGTCTGCCGAAATTCCGTTTTTGAGGAAGGGAGCATACCATTTCATGCATTCCGCAACATAGTTTCTGTTAACATTATTGAATCCGCAGAAATGTTTTGTTGCCCAGATGTTTTCCCAGTCGCAGACGATTGCAACCTTACTGCTGCAGTATGAACCCGTAACATCACCGAGCTTTTCAAGATTTTCGCCCAGATGAGCAACATCTCTGAAAACACGGGTGTTTTCGTGACCGCAATGGTCAACAACCGCACCGTGATATTTTTCGTGACCTGCGCGGCTCTTTCTCCACTGGAAATACTGAACGCTGTCCGAGCCGTGAGCGATTGCCTGGATTGCAGAAAGTTCCTGCATACCTGACTTCGGGAGTTTATTCACATCGTGCCAGTTGACGAGCGACGGTGTGCTTTCCATCATAAAAAACGGCTGACCGTCTTTCATGCAGCGGAACGCATCATGCACAAAAGCGATTTCAAGCGCTTCGTCAAAGTTTCTGCCCTTATCCCATGCAGGGTAGTTGTCCCACGAAACAAGGTCGAGTTCTTTTGCGAATTTCTGATAGTCAATGCCGTCATACATCTTCATGAAGTTGGTGGTGATTGGAATGTCGGGAGTGATTTCACGAAGAGGCTCAATTTCGTTCTTATAGAATGAAATATGGCTGTCGGAAACGAATCTGTTCCAGCAGAGCTTCATTGCGGGAACATGGTTTTCGCCTCTGAATTTGGGTGAATTTATCTGTGACCAGTCGTTCATTCTGTGGCTCCAGAAGCCGTTCCACCACTTATCGTTGAGTTCTTCAAGGTCGTTGTGATAATATTCACGAACCCAGTTTCTGAAAGCTTCCTGACAAAGGTCGCAATGGCATTCTCCGCAGTATTCGTTGGAAATGTGCCACATTTTAAGCGCAGGATGATTCTTATATCTTTCAGCGATTATGCGGTTTATGTTTCTCACCTTTTCGCGGTAAACGGGGGAGGTGAGGCAATGGTTATGGCGCACTCCGAATTCGTTTCGGATTCCGCTTTCTTCAACTCGGAGAACTTCGGGATATTTCTGTGCAAGCCATGGAGGTCTTGCGCCCGACGGCGTTGCAAGGATAACGGAAATGCCGTTTTCGTGGAGCTTATCCATCATTGTGTCAAGCCATTCAAAGTTATAAACGCCTTCTTCGGGTTCAATCAGTGACCACGAAAAGATGTTGATTGTTGCGCTGTTGACGTGCGCGAGTTTCATCAGACGCATATCCTCATCCCAGATTTCGGGAGTTTTAATCCACTGGTCGGGATTATAGTCTCCGCCGTGAATCATATGGTCAAAAAATTTTTTCTTCATAATTTCACATCCAATCTTTAAATGAATTATACTTTGTTTTATTGAAATATTCAACACATAAACTATTGATTTTATTATTCCGATATAACATAAAGAAGATAAGAATATTTTGGGAGAGAAAATATGTTTAACCGTTTTATTTCATCAGTTTTATCAATATGTATCCTTGTTTCGTCGCTGCCTTACTGGATGGGCGTTTACTGCGGCGTTATAAGTAAGACAATAAAAAAGCAAGCCTCCTTGTTTGGGCAAGGAGGCTTGTTGTTACATGTTGAATTATTTCTTTTCTGCAGCAAGGAATTTATAAACAAGAGCTGCAAGAACACCGCCGATAAGGGGAGCAACGATGAATACCCATACGCATGAAAGAGCGTCGCCGCCGAGAAGAATTGCGGGGCCGAAGCTTCTTGCGGGGTTAACGGAAGTGCCTGTGAAGGAAATTCCGAGAATGTGAACGAGTGTAAGTGTGAGACCGATTACGATGCCTGCAACGGAGGAATTCTCAATCTTTGAGGTAACGCCGAGAATGGCGATAACGAAAACAAAGGTGAGAATGATTTCAACGAGAATTGAAAGACCGATGCTGCCGTTATAAAGTGCGTTTGCACCGAGTCCGCTTTCTTTGCCGACAAGAGCCATGAGCACTGCCGCACCTGCTGTTGCACCTGCAAACTGAGCGACGATGTAGCCGATGAAGTCAGCGATTGAAAGCTTGCCGCTTACGAGCATTGCGATTGAAACTGCGGGGTTGATGTGGCAACCTGAAATATTGCCGATTGAATATGCCATTGCAACGATAACAAGACCGAATGCAAGAGCTGTGAGAAGATAGCCTGTTCCGTTTTCAGCCGAGCAACCTACAACTGCGGCTGTTCCGCAAGCGAAGAGAACGAGAACAAAAGTGCCGATGAATTCTGCGATGTACTTTTTGATTGACTGCATAAAGATACCTCCAAATTTATTCTTCGATAGCTTCTATAAGCTTATCAATTGCCATTTCGAGAAGACAGAAGGGAATGTTGAGCGGAGGAAGAAGACGCACCTTTGTTTTTGCGCTCAGAACGAGAACCCCTTTTTCCATTGCGGAGGCAATGACTGCCTTTGCGGGTTTGTCGCATTCGATGCCGAGCATAAGACCTTTACCGCTTACGCTCTTAACATTTTTGCACTGCGACAGTCTTGAAATGATATATTCGCTCTTTTCGTTGACTTCGTCGAGAAGTTCGTCTGTGATTCTTGAAAGAATGCTGATTGCACCCGCACAGCAGATGGGGTTTCCGCCGAAGGTTGAACCGTGCGAACCTGCGGTGAGAACATCCTGAACCTTTTCGCCGAGCATTGTGCATCCGAGAGGAAGTCCGCCTGCAAGACCCTTTGCGGTTGAAACGATATCGGGAGTGATGCCGTAATTCATGTAGCCGTAAAGCTTTCCTGTTCTGCCGTTACCTGTCTGAACTTCGTCGATGATTACGAGCATATTCTTCTCTTTTGCAATTTCGCAAACGCCCTTGACGAATTCTTCCGTCAGAGGAAGAACACCGCCTTCACCCTGAATGGTTTCCATCATGATTGCCGCGCAGTTATTATTCTCCGCAAGCTCTTTAACGGAATCGAGATCGTTTGCTTGGGCATAAACGAAGCCTTCGGTGAAAGGTCCGAAATCCGTGTGGAAATTATCCTGACCCGTTGCGGCAAGAGTTGTTATTGTTCTTCCGTGAAAACTGTTTTTGAGGGTTATTATCGTTGAATTGCCTTCGCCTTTATTTTTGAGAGCCCAGAGTCTTGCCGCCTTGATGGCGCATTCGTTTGCTTCCGCGCCTGAATTTGAGAAGAATACTTTTTTCATGCCCGTTCTTTCGCAGAGCATTTCGGCAAGGTCTGCACAGGGCTTTGTGTAATAAAGATTCGAAGTATGACCGAGAAGAGAAGCCTGAACGGTTATTGCTTCAAGCCATTCATCGTCGGCGGCGCCGAAGGTGTTGACCGCAATACCGCTTCCGAGGTCGATATATTCTTTTTCGTTATTGTCGTAGAGCAATGCGCCGTTACCTTCACAAAGTTCAAGAGGAAAACGTGCGTATGTGCCTGCGATATACTGTTTATCTTTTTCTATAACTGACATTTTTTTCACCTTAACTCTGAACAAACATTGTGCCGAGACCTTCATCGGTAAGAATTTCGATAAGAAGAGAATGAGGCACTCTGCCGTCGATGATAAATACTTTGTTAACTCCTCTGCGGATTGCCTCACGGCAACATTCAATCTTGGGAATCATGCCGCCCGAGATAATTCCTTCGTTGATAAGTTCGGGAATTTCGCTTACAAGAACCTTGGGAATAAGAGTTGAGGGGTCATTCATATCACGGAGCAGACCTGCAATATCTGTCATGGAAATAAAGCTTTCCGCGCCGAGAATACCTGCGATTTTTGCGGCGGCTGTGTCAGCGTTGATGTTGTAAACATTGCCGTCGTTGTCGCAGCCTGTTGTTGAAATAACGGGAACGTAGCCCATATTGAGAAGGTCAAGAATGGGTTCGGGATTGATGTCGGTGATTTCACCCACAAAACCGAGTCTTTCATCCTTCACTTCGGCGGTGATGAGATGATTATCCGCACCGCAAAGACCGATTGCCTTGCAATCGAGTCTGCCGAGAAGTGCAACAAGACTCTTGTTCACCTTGCCTGCAAGCACCATCTGAACAACATCGGCGGTTTCTTTGTCGGTAACACGAAGACCGTCAACAAATTCGCTCTTCTTGCCGATTTTGCCGAGCATATCGGTGATTTCGGGACCGCCGCCGTGAACGAGAACAACCTTGATGCCGATAAGTGAAAGCAGAGCGATATCGCCCATAACGGCATTTTTGAGTTTTTCGTTTATCATGGCGTTTCCGCCGTATTTGATAACAACAATTTTGTTTGAATATTTCTGTATGTAGGGGAGAGCTTCAACAAGCACCTGACCCCTTAATGCGTTTGAAAGTTCCATTTTTATTACCTCAAGTTCTGTAGTCGCCATTTATTTTAACGTAATCATATGTAAGGTCGCAACCCCATGCGGTTGCCGAAGCATTGCCGCTGTTAAGCTCGATAAGCACCTGAATTTCTTTTTCGGTGAGAACTTCTTTTGCGGTTTCTTCCGAGAAATCGATTCCGGCGCCGTTTTTGCACACCTTGACTTCGCCTGCCACGGATTTGAATGCAACGTCAATCTTATTAACGTCAACGTCAGCGCCGCTGTAACCGATTGCGCAGAGAACTCTGCCCCAGTTTGCATCAGCACCGAACATTGCAGCTTTGAAGAGGGATGAGCAGATAACCGATTTTGAAACGGTAACTGCGGTTTCCTTTGAGTCTGCGCCTGTTACAATGCATTCGAGAAGCTTTGTTGCGCCTTCGCCGTCGCCTGCAATCATGCGGCAGAGATAGGTTGTTACAGCGTTAAGCGCCTTGCAGAATTCGTTGAAATCTTCGCCTTCCGCAGTGATTTCTGCGTTACCTGCCATGCCGTTTGCCATAACGGAAACCATATCGTTGGTCGAAGTATCACCGTCAACGCTTACCATGTTGAACGAATCCTTGACATCTTCGCTGAGAGCTTTCTGAAGCATTTCGCTTGAAATTGCACAGTCTGTTGTTACGAAAACGAGCATTGTTGCCATGTTGGGGTGAATCATGCCCGAGCCCTTTGCAATGCCGCCGATTTTGCATTCAACGCCGCCGATTTCAAATGAATATGAAACGATTTTTTCAACAGTATCCGTTGTCATGATAGCCGCAGCGGCATCGTCGCTTTCAGCCTTGAGTTCTTTTACGAGAGAGGGGATACCGTCTGCGATGGGAGTTATGTCGAGAGTCTGGCCGATAACGCCCGTTGATGCAACGATAATATCGTTTGCGCCGATATTGAGCTCTTTTGAAATAAGAGCGCACATTTCTTCGGCAATTTCAATGCCGTTTGCGTTGCAGGTGTTGGCGTTTCCGCTGTTGCAGATAACTGCCTGAGCATAACCGTCTGCAACGTTATTTTTTGTAACGGTAATGGGTGCACCCTTAACGAGATTGGTTGTGTAAACGCAGGCGGCGTTAGCCTTCTTCTTGCTGAAAATGAGGGCGAGATCCTTTTTTGTTTTATTTTTTCTTATACCGCAGTGAACACCGCTTGCGGTAAAGCCTTTTGCGGCGCAGATGCCGCCGGGAATCTGTTTCATTTTTATGTATCCTTTCAATCAGAGGGAAAGCCCTGTTTTCGGGTCAATTCCCATGAGTATGTTCATGCATTCGATTGCCGCACCCGATGCACCCTTGCCGAGGTTATCGTAGCGTGCAAGCAGAAGAATTCTTTCTTCGTTGCCCTGAACGAAAATCTGCATTCCGTCGTTACCACTCATGCTTTCGGCGCAGAACATTGCATCCTCGCCGAGGTTTTCGGTATATTTTACGAAATCCGAATTATATGAAGCCTTGTAAACATCTATTATATCACAGATACCCTTGCCATTGCAAAGGTTTTTTGCAAAAATCGGAACGGAAACTGCCATTCCGCTGTAAAAATCTGCAACAATCGGACTGAACATGGGTGCATTTTCAATTCCTGTTATTGCTTTCATCTCTTTGAGATGCTTATGCTCCTGAGTCAGACCGTACTGACGGGGAGAGTTGAGGAAGAATTCTCTTGAGCCGTTTTCATACTGAGCAATCATTTTTTTGCCGCCGCCGCTGTAGCCCGTTACGGATGTGCAGGTCAGAAGAGCATCGGCAGGAAGAATTCCTGCTGCAATAAGAGGATAAACAAGGGCAATAAAGCCGCTGGCATGGCAGCCGGGGACTGCAACTCTCTTTGAATTTCTGATTTTTTCAAGATGTGCAGGCGAAAGCTCGGGGAAACCGTATGCCCAGTCGGGGAGTGTGCGGTGAGCAGTTGAAGCATCGATAACCTTTACTTCGGGATTTTCGATGAGCGAAACAGCTTCTCTTGCTGCCGCATCGGGCAGGCAGAGAAACGCAATGTCACAGGAATTGAGAGCCTCTTTTCTTGCCTCGGCATCTTTTCTTTTT
>JAZSCO010000220.1:0-8529 GCA_045602965.1 Acutalibacteraceae bacterium
GCACCAAGGCGGATGAAGAGGTCAAAATCAAAGCCGCTGTCAAAAATGTTCTTGCCGAGCAGGCCGTATTCTCTCGCCTGGTCAATAGCCATCTGGAGACGCTTTACAGCAATGGGGTACTCTGCACGAACATATACATAACCTTCGGTTGCGCCTGTTGCGTATCCGCAGATAGTCATAGCTTCGATAAGGCAATGGGGGTCACCTTCAAGAACTGAACGGTCCATGAATGCACCGGGGTCGCCTTCGTCAGCGTTACATACAACATACTTCTGGTCTGCTGAGTTAGCAGCTGTGAAGCTCCACTTGAGACCGGTGGGGAAACCGCCGCCGCCTCTGCCGCGGAGACCTGAATCTTTAACAACCTGAACAACCTCTTCAGGTTTCATTTCGGTAAGAACCTTACCGAGTGCTGCGTAACCGTCCATTGCGATATATTCGTCAATGTTTTCGGGGTCAATAAGACCGCAGTTACGAAGAGCAACTCTCTTCTGAGTCTTGTAGAAGTTTGTGTCGTTGAGTGAAACGGTCTTGCCGGCTTCTTCAACGATGCTTTCGTCAACATCCTTGTAAACGAGTCTGTCAACGAGACGGCCCTTGAGAAGGTGCTCGGAAACGATTTCAGCAACATCCTTTTCCTCAACACGGCTGTAGAATGTGCCTTCAGGGTAAATGATAACAACGGGGCCGAGAGCGCAAAGACCGAAGCAACCCGTCTGAACAACCTTTACTTCTTCAGCAAGACCGTTCTTTTCGATTTCCTTTTCGAATGTGGAAATGAGTACCTTACTGCCCGATGAAGTACAGCCGGTACCGCCGCAAATCAATACATGGGAACGAATCATAATATTTTAACCTCCATTATGAGATAACGTTACTGATTGTGTATTCAGAAACAACCTGACCGCCCTTGAGGTGCTTTTCAACAACCTCAGCTGCCTTTTCGGCTGTCATCTTAACGTAAGTAACCTTTTCTTTGTCTGCTTCGAAGATTTCGACAACGGGCTCAAACTGGCTAACGCCGATGCAGCCTGTCTGTGAAACAGTAACCTTGTCGCCAAGACCAGCCTTTGTAACTTCCTCAACGAAAGCGTTGAGAACAGGTCTTGCGCCTGCAGCGATGCCGCAGGTTGCCATGCCGACAACAACTCTGATTTCGCCTGTGCCTTCGCGAAGAACAACCTTGTCCTTCATTTTTTCTCTGATAGCAGCAAGCTCAGCCAATGATTTCATAACATCTATCCTCTCTTTTATAAATATACATTATATTAAATGGCGGAATATCCTTCTCTGAGGTATTCCTCAATCCATTTTATGACCTCGTAATTATCCAGCGGAACATCTCCGAGAACTTCGCGAAGCTCTCTTGTATCCAGTTCAACGCTGCCGCCGTTTTTCTTATGGACAAATTTCCATTCGATATCGGGCGAGCCCTGAATCAGCACCGTTACGGTGGAGATTATGTCGCCGAGCGGTGTGCAGTCGATATGGTCTGTAAAAAATTCCGCCGTTACGGTTGTTCCGTGATGCACGGGATTATCGTTTTCGCTGACGGATTCGATTTTTATTCCGCCTTCCGTCTGCTCCGCCGCAAGTTTTAACAGCGGTATGCCAAGACCGACTTTCCTCGTCGTTCTCGTTGTGCAAAACGGATTCATCACATTTTCAACCATCTCTTTGCTCATTCCGCAGCCGTCATCCTTAATCGTGAGAACAAGTTTTCCGTCTGCCTCAATAAGCTCTATCAGAATATTTTCCGCCCTTGCTTTTACGGAGTTTTGGGCGATATCAAGAATATTCAGTGATAATTCTTTCATAAACCTTTCAACCTCTCAAAAAGCTTTTCGCGGATATTTTCGGGGGTTTCTTCCTCTGCTTCAAGCTCAAAGTAATTAAGCCTGCCGTTTATATCCCAGAGATAATGCGCATCCGACGACACGACACAGGGCTTGTCCGAAAGAATCGGAAACTTGCCGAGATACCCGTCTTTTTTATCGCCGTCGTGCAATTCGTAGCACGGGAAATACGGTATATCGGGGAAAACACCGAGCGTTGCAACAATTCCGTTTGCTTCCCTGTCTATGTGTGCAGGGTAGCAGATTCCTCCGAATTCATTAACGAGCTTCGGGGCATCGTCAACGGTTATCATCGTTGCGTTTGACAGCAGATTTTCCTCAATGGCGATAACCTCGTCATTTTCGTTCATCACCATCTGCTCGCCGAAAATATCAACACGGTTTTTGAACGGTATTCTTTGTTTATTCACGGCCTCGTCGAAACTCATCGCATCCTCAATATTTTCAAAGAGGCATACAAGGTGAATATCCTCCGCCGTGGTAAGCTCCATGCCTGCAACGGGTACGATTCCGTTTGCTTCTGCCGTTTTGAAAAACGCAGGACAGTTGCGGCAGGTGTTGTGGTCGGTGAGCGCCATTATATCGAGCTTTGCGACCACTCCCATGCCCGCAATGTTATTCGGAGTCATATCGTCGTCACCGCAGGGTGACAGGCATGAATGCATATGTAAATCGTAATAATATTTTTTCATATACCGATAGCCTTTGCGGTTTCGTAAGCAGGCATTTCCGATGAGATTATGTTAACTCCCTTTGCCATTGCAGTTTCAACAACTGTTGAATCGGGAGCAACTCCCTCGGCAAGAACGATACAAGCGGTATCCGCAAGGGATGCAACGGCAACAACATTGATATTCGTCATTATCGTTATCCATGCATCGTCTGCCTTTGCTCTGCCCATTACCCAGCTGAGCAGGTCGCCGATGTAAACGCCGTTTATTTCTCTTTCACCGTCGGGCATTGCCACGGGTTTAAAACCCTGCATCGCCGAAAGCTCATTCACCGTCAACCTTCTCACCTCCGTCATAGGTTTCAATATATTTCTTGATAAACTCTTTATAAGCGATTATGCACTCGTTTCTGTCCGCATTGCCCATAACAATATCCTCGGCAAAGGCTCGGCAATTCGGTGCGCCGCATGAGCCGCAGTCGATACCCGGAAGCTCCTTGCGAAGCGCCTGGATTTTTGACATAAGCCTCATGGATTCTCCGATGCTGTCGCTGAGTCTGTTGAGGGGTCTGTATTCGGGCAAATCTCCGAAAAAGCTGTTTTCGGGAATGTATGAGCCCTCCGAACAGTGAGCAAGCGAAACGGGCATATATCTTCTTAAGGTGTGAAGTCTGTTTTTAGCCACATAGGGGTTTTCGATTGTCAGCACTCCTCCGACGCATCCGCTCGGACATGCATTCAGCTCAACAAAATCAACCGGCGGAATGTTGCCGTTCTCAATCTGGTCGAGCACCGAAATAACATTGTTGATTCCGTCAGCAGCGATTATCTTATCGTTGAGCAGTGCAGAGCCTTCGCCGCCGCAGATTGCCCAGCTGAGTCCGATTCTGCCTGCCTGAGAAGGCATATCGGCAGCGTTCTCACGCTTCATGACATTGATGAGCTGGAAATAAATCTCACTCATCGAAACAACAAGGTCAACCTCACTCTTGTAGCTTCCGAATCCGTTCTTGACATAGCTTGCCTTTGCAGGACAGGGAGAAATAAAGCAGGTGCAGATATCCTCTCTTTTAAGCTCGGGATTCTTTTTCATCGCTTCCTCAACCGCCATGTGTGCGGCAACCTCAATGGGAGGCAGAAGCGGAATAAGATTATCCTTAAGGAACGGAAAACGGATAAGAATAAGTCTTGTGACAACAGGACAGGCGGTGCTGATAACGGGTTTTCTGATTCCCTCGGTCTGAAGATAAAGTCTGGTGTGCTCGGAAACGATTTCCGCACCCTTCGCAACCTCAAAAACTTCATCAAAGCCGATGTCGAGAAGTCCCTTGAGCACATAGCCTATGTTGTCAAGATTATCGAACTGTGCAAGCAGACTCGGCGCAGGAAGCGCTATCTTATACTTGAAGTTCTTTATTTCGTCAAAAGAGTTGCATATGCTCTTTTTTGCGTTGTTTGTGCAGTTTCGGATGCACTCTCCGCAGTCAATACAGCGTTCCGCATCAATAACGGCGCAGCCGTTGCGCACTCTGATTGCCTCGGTGGGACAATGCTTCATGCAGGTTGTGCAGCCCGTGCATTTACTCGGATCGAGCGATACCGAGTGAATGTATGTATTCACACAACACACTCCTTAAGGTGAACGGAGCAATCCGAAACCGTGATTTTCACGGGCTGATTTCCGTTCACTCATCGTTAAAATACTCGCAAATCCGAAAGGATTTGCTCCGCTTTATGCCTTGATTGACCAAAAATCCGCACCGTGAAAATTCTTCGACCCGAAAGCAAAGGGTTTTCTGCCGATTTTTGGTTGTTGAGGTTGAAGGAAGGCTGACGCCTTTCAATGCCGAAACTCCGAAAAGCGGCGAAAAGACTCACTTTCGGGCAGGCTTCGGATTATTCCGTTCACCTTTTATCCGTCAGAAGTTAACCTTCATTGTGATGGTTGTTCCTTCTCCGACGACGGAATCTATCTGCATATAGTCGGTATATCTTTTCATATTTGGGAGACCCATACCTGCTCCGAAACCGAGCGAACGGATATTATCAGGGGCTGTTGAGAAGCCCTCCTGCATAGCCTGCTCGATGTTGGCAATACCGGGTCCCGTATCCTTGAGAATTATCTCAATACCTTCGTCGCTGACGATAACATCTGCCTCTCCGCCTTTTGCATGGATAACCATATTGATTTCGCCTTCATACATCGCAATGGAAACCCTGCGGATTGTTTCGGGATCGATTCCGAGCTGGCGAAGATTTTTCTTCACCTGCACCGAAGCCTGACCCGCCGATGTGAAATTATCGCCGTCAACATCAAAGTGGAATATCAGGGGTTCAGCCATTTCATTCACCATTTCCTTTGAGTCCGTTTGAATAGAGAATGCCGCAAGCGTCATACATACGCTTTGCTGTTGTCATAACGGCAATTCCGTGTTCCTCTGCAAGCTCAAGCATATCTGCCGACGGACGCTTTGAACGCACAAAAACTATGCATTTCATATCCATCATTTCCGCAGTACGGATAACCTGCGCATTGACAAGTCCCGTAAGCATGACCGCCTGATCTTTAACATATGCGAGAACGTCGCTCATCATGTCGCTTCCGCAAGCAGAATGAACTTCGTCTTCAAGGCTCTCGCTTCCGCAGAGGATTTCCGCTTCAAGCAAATTTTTAACAGTGTTGATTGTCATACAAATCCCTCATTTTCCTGTGTGCGGATTAAAGATTAGTTGTATTTTGCGAGAATGTCGGGAATCTCTTCGGGAGTTACTCTGCCGTAAACGTCATCGTTGATTGTGAAAACGGGAGCAAGACCGCAAGCGCCTATGCAACGGCAAGCTTCAACGGAGAACTTGAGGTCCTCTGTGCATTCGCCTGCACCGATTCCGAGAACTTCGCAGATCTTATCGAGGATTTCCTGTGAGCCCTTAACATAGCAAGCTGTACCCAGGCAAACGGAAACGTTGTACTTTCCCTTGGGAGTAAGTGAGAAAAGAGCGTAGAATGTTGCAACGCCGTAAACCTTCTCGAGGGGAACGTTCATTCCTTCTGCAATCATGGTCTGAACTTCAATGGGCAGGTAGCCGTAGATGTTCTGAGCTTCCTGCATAACGTGCATGAGCATGCTCTTGTCGCCTGTGCATTCTGCGATGATTGCCTTAAGCTGAGCCTCCTGCTCGGGAGTGCCTGTGAAAGGCAGGTTGCTGATTTTTTTAAGCATTAAGTCATTCCTCCTGAATGAAAATTTAAACATTGTTTTTCCATGCGAAACGGAAAATAAACTCCGCAATCCCGCATTCTACGTAATTATAACATACATTTATAGAAATTGCTACTTTTTTATAAAATTTTTTTAACCGAAATAATACCTTTTTTGCATATTTTTTGTATATTTTGACTATCATTATCAGTTTTATTGACTTTTCGCAATTAAGTGTGATATATTAAAATATATTTAATCCATAAGAGGTGTTGGCATGTTTCTCAAAAATTGGATGTCATATATTTCCGACGACGCAAAAATAACAAGACTCGCGATGCCCGGCTCGCACAATTCCGGCACGATGGGTATGTCAAAGCTCGCAAAATGTCAGAACGGTTCGCTCTATAATCAGTATGTTCACGGTGTACGTGCGTTTGACATCAGACTCAAGGCAGACAAAAACGGCAGACTTTTCATCGCTCACGGCATAATGACGGGTATGCCCGCAGAGCTTGTTTTTGAAAATCTCAAGGCAATTCTGAACGAGAGCAACGGCGAATTTTTCGTTATCTCGATGATTACATATATGAATCAGCAAATAGGACCGGTAAAGCTCAGCTATAACGGCAATTCCACCGAAACAAGCCGTCTTATCCGAGAATATCTTTCACCCGAAAAATATGCGCTCACAGATGTTGAAAACATCAGCGAACTGACTCTCGGCGACATACGCAAATCAGGCAAAAAATACGTGATTATCAACAGCAAAAAGGAATATGATTTCAGCGTTGACTGCCCCTATGACGATCCGTGGAGTTCCGTTGTTTACGGCTATAAACCCGAAAAATTCGTGAAAGAAATTCTCAAATATCTCTCGGAAAAAGACCACGAAGGCTTCATGCGTTTCCAGACCCAGCAGACTCCCAATCCGGGCACCGAAAACGGCTGGAAAAATTGGCCCGACGACCTTGACGATATCATAAGACCCTACTTCAATAAGATTATCGACGACGTTGCCGCAGACCCCGTTATGCTCGACAGAGTGAATATTATCGGCGGAGATTTCATGTGCCGCGACAACATGAAAGCAAACAAAATACTCTCCCTCAACCTGCTCAAGGGCATGGTCAAGGAAGAGCTGAAAAACGAATATGAAACGGCTATTTCAAGCCGTTATTAACAAAATATCTTACAAACGTTAAAAATGAATTCATATGGGATTAACATTTGAGCGGTATCATACAGATGTACCAAGCAGGAGCCGCAACCTGCAGGGTACTGCTCATTATTGAGTACGCAATACCCCTCCTCAATTCAACCCCATGCAGAAAAAGATGCTTAACCGCATCTTTTTCTTGCTTTATATGCTTATTTCTGAGGCATGGGTCTGTATTTTGCGGTGAATTCCGAAACTGTGATTTTTATAATGCTCACAAAAGCCACCATTTTATCTTCAAATTCAAAATCTTTTCCCGTCTGCGTTTTCATGAGAAGTGAAAGCGCTTTTTTCTTTTCCTCGACATCCTCATCGATGATTTCGGCAATACCCTTGCCCATAACCGATGAATAAGCAATGCCGTATCTGCAGGCGATATCGCCCTCAAACGGCACAAGATCGCATTCCGCTTCAAAGAAAACCTTGGGATTTGCTCTGATAACATCGAGCTTTCTTCCCCTTCTTGCACCGTGAAGATAGATGATGAGTTTGCCGTTTTCGAAAACGTAGCCGTAATTCATCGGCACAACGTAGGGCTCATCGCCGTCAACCATGCCGATGTGGGCAATTTTTGATTTATCAAGAATTTCGATAATTTTGTTGATATCAGTTATTTCACGCTCTCTGCGTGTCATTCCGTTGCTCATTTTTATTGCTCCTTTATTTTTCTTTTTTCAACAAAGCAACCGTCTCGACGTGTGGTTCTTTGTCCAAACAAATCTCCATATCTTCTTCTATGATGGGAAGATTGAGCTTTATGGATTTCAGCCACTGACCGTTTGGTTTACGTTCTTCATAAACGTGGACTTCGGAAACAAGAGATTCCATAAATTTACGTCGTTCAAATTCATCCATAACGGCGTACAACTTGTCAAAGTAAATCAACACTTTGTAGATGTTGTCGGCAGTCAGCTTTTCGGCTTCGATTGCCGTTTTCTTTGCTCTTGCTGCAATCAACAGGCTCTCTGTATCTTCTATCTTATCATACATCTTGTAAAGTCTGTCGTCAAGGTCTGCTTTACGTTTTATATAATGTCTGTCATCGGGATCAAGTGTGTCAATTTCTTCTATTATTTTGGCTTTGACGGAATAGTTCTGACGAAGCTGTTTTTCGTAGTTTGATATTTCCTGCTCGATAACAGAAGAATTTCGGAATGAATAACTTCATTTTGTTTTCGTAAATAATTTTTAGTTCGGTTATCATATTCCGAGAAAAGTCTGCTGCCACTCTGATAAGCGGCTCCTGCAACAGCGGATTTATTTTCACTCCGCTTATGTATTGATATTTGAAAATGGGTACAAGCTATTTTTTATCACTCTCCTTGTATTTTTTAAAATTGGGGTAGACGAAGTCGCAGGGGTGAAACCCTTGTCTGATGAAATCAGCGGAACATTGTTTCGAGTGTTTTTGCAAAAAAATCGCAATGACACCTACGGGGTCCCCGAAAAGTTCAAAAAACTTTTTGGGGAAGAGGAAGAACAGCGGAGTGATTGAGTTTTCGGGCAAACAAAGTTTGAAGCACGGAATCGAAAGATACGCAGCTTGTTCTGGCGAGGTGTATAATTGCGCACTTTTACAAAGAG
>JAZSCO010000221.1:0-14912 GCA_045602965.1 Acutalibacteraceae bacterium
GCAAAGCTGAAATGGATATGATTAACAAAGCTTTCATCGAAATTATGATTGAAGGCGATGCTAACGGCAGAGGATTCCAGTATCCCATCCCCACATATTCAATCACTGCAGATTTTGACTGGTCAGAAACAGAGAACAACAAGCTTCTCTTTGAAATGACTTCAAAATACGGCACACCCTATTTCTCAAACTACGTTAACAGCGACATGGAACCCAGCGATGTTCGTTCAATGTGCTGCCGTCTTCGTCTTGACCTTCGTGAACTTCGCAAGAAGAGCGGCGGTTTCTTCGGAAGCGGTGAGAGCACAGGTTCTGTAGGTGTTGTAACAATTAACCTTCCCAGAATTGCATATCTTGCAGAAAATGAAGCAGACTTCTATAAGCGTCTTAATAAGATGATGGATATTGCAGCTCGTTCACTCAAGATAAAGCGTACAATTATCACAAAGCTTCTTGATGAAGGTCTTTATCCCTACACCAAGAGATATCTCGGAACATTCAATAACCACTTCTCAACAATCGGTCTTGTCGGTATGAACGAAGTCGGTCTCAATGCAAACTGGCTCCGTGCCGATATGACACATGAAAAGACCCAGAAGTTTGCTCAGGATGTTCTTAATCACATGAGAGAACGTCTTTCCGACTATCAGGAAGAATACGGCGATCTCTATAACCTTGAAGCAACTCCTGCAGAGTCAACATCCTACCGTCTTGCAAAGCATGACGTTAAGCGTTATCCCGGTATTATCACAGCATCTGAAGAAACTCCTTATTATACCAACAGCTCACATCTTCCCGTTGGTTACACAGAAGATATCTTTGAGGCTCTTGATATTCAGGATGAACTCCAGACTCTCTACACTTCAGGCACAGTATTCCATGCATTCCTCGGTGAAAAGCTTCCCGACTGGAAGGCGGCTGCAAATCTCGTCAGAAAGATTGCAGAAAACTACAAGCTTCCTTATTATACTCTTTCTCCCACATATTCCGTATGTAAGAATCACGTCTATATTGCAGGCGAAGTTTATACTTGCCCCGAATGCGGCGAAGCAACAGAAGTTTACAGCCGTATGACAGGCTATTACAGACCTGTTCAGAACTGGAACGACGGTAAGTCACAGGAATATAAGGAACGCAAAGTTTATAATATCGCTGAATCCGATATTTCAAAGCATAAGAAGTCAGCATCTGCAATGAAGGCAAATCTTGATGATTTTGATGATAACGGCTGCGGTCTTGCAGACGGACTTTATCTCTTCAAAACAGCAACCTGCCCCAACTGCAAGGTAGCTATTTCTCTCCTCAGCAAGGCTGAAATTGCTGTTCAGGAACTTATGGCATACGAAAATGAAGCTCTTGCAATGCAGCTTGGCGTTAAGCAGGCTCCCACACTTGTTGTTGTTTCAAACGGTGAGGCTGTTAAGTATGCAGGCGTTTCCGAAATCAAAAAATTCATTGAAGCTGCAAAGGGTGCAGCAGTATAAGGTGACATTATAATGTATGATATAATTGTTATCGGTGCAGGGCCTGCGGGATTGACCGCAGCGCTCTATGCACTGCGAGCGGATAAAACTGTTCTTGTTCTCGAAAAAGCAACCTTTGGCGGTCAGATAACCTTCTCTCCGCAGATTGAGAATTATCCCGGATTTGCAACAATGAGCGGCAATGAATTTGCCGACAAACTTGTTGACCAGGTTATCAGTCAGGGTGCTGACATTGAAATGGAAACCGTAACAGGTATCCGTGACAACGGCGATACAAAAACCGTTATCACAGAAGACGGTGAGCATGAAGCAAAAGCTGTTATTATTGCAACAGGCGTAAAACACAGACAGACAGGTTTGCCTAACGAAAACGAGCTTGTCGGTGAAGGTGTTTCGTATTGTGCAGTTTGTGACGGTGCTTTCTTTAAAGGACAGACTGTTGCAGTTTTGGGCGGTGGTAACTCTGCATTGCAGGAAGCTGTTCTTCTCTCCGACGGATGTGAAAAGGTCTATGTTATTCAGAATCTTGAATATTTCACAGGTGAAGCAAGACTTGTTGAAAAGCTCAAGGAAAAGGATAATGTTGAGTTTATAATGGGAACGGTTATTTCATCACTCAACGGAAACGGCTCTCTTGAAAGTCTGACTCTTCGTAAAGAAGCTGACGGCTCTGAAAGCGAACTTAAGGTCAACGGTCTTTTTGTTGCAATCGGACTTATTCCCAACAACAAGATTTTTGAAGAAATTGCAGGTCTTGATGAATGGGGTTATATTGATTCCGATGAAAGCTGTCTTACTAAAACGGAAGGTGTTTTTGTTGCAGGTGACTGCCGTAAAAAGCAGATAAGACAGATAACAACCGCAGCCGCAGACGGTTCTGTTGCAGCGCTTGCAGCGTGCAGATATATTGACAGTAAATAAAAAATCTCCTCTGACATTTTGTCAGAGGAGATTTTTGATATTATAAAATAACTTTTTCGGGTATGCCGTTATTTTCTCTGGATTTGTCGGCAAGGAAAACAACGAGATGTCCTGAAAGAGAATCGGAAATCGAAGTGCACGAAACGGAAGGTTTTTCACCTCTTGCATATGCAACGAAATCTCTTACAAGATCAAGGTCCCCGCCGCCGTGAGTATCGTCGCCGATTTTTAAATCGTAAACCGTGTCTTCGTGCTCGCAACCCGGACGGGGATCAATCTTTGAAAGGGTAAATCTTCCTTTTTCAAAATCGCCTTTAATAACACCTTTTGTTCCTGTAATATGGATTGTTCTTGTGCCGCTGCTTGTGCCGCCTACCATATTGTGAGTGCCCGTTGCACCGTTTTCAAACATAACGCTGACTGTCTGATGGTCAACAACGTTGTTATCGCTTTTGTATGCGCAAACACCGTAGGGACTTGTTTTGAGAAGTTCAATTTTATCCTCGATTGTTGGATTTTCAAGATGCTCAAGTGCATCCCAGACGTAGAAGGACCATCTGTCGGGGTGATCGATGTAAATTCTTTTTGCCGAATAAAGACATTCGTCAACGAGAGGGCAGTCGACCATGCATCTTGTTCCTGAATTCTTCGGCGCATTTTCTTTGACGAATTGCTTGTTGCATCCGAAACTTGAAACGAGCATGGGTTTTGTTTCGCTCATGAGCCACATCATGATATCGATGTCATGACAGCATTTTGCAAGAAGCATTGAACTGTGACATCTGTCGGAATTATTCCATTTGCCCCTTACATGGCTTGTTGACATGTGATGGTAGCTTACGAATTCGCTCATCTGAATGCTTATTATTTCTCCGATTTCATCAGCAAGAATCAAATCTTTGATTTTTCTGTAAAACGGTGCATAGCGAAGCACAAAACAGACCATGATTTTTCTGTTGTATTTTTCTGCTGCTTCAACAAGCTCTCTTGCTTCTTTTTCGTTGACAGAAAAAGGCTTTTCGAGAAGGACATCATAACCTGCTTTAAGAAGCGGAATTGTTGTTTCAACATGGATGTGATCCATTGTGCCGTTTATGACTGCGTCTGCAAATTTCGGTGTTTCTGCAAGCTCTTCAGCCGATTTGAAACACCTTTCGGGCGGAATATTATAAAGTTTTGCGATGGAATTTCTTCTGTTTTCGTCGGGGTCTGCAACTCCGACGATTTCCATTTTATCGCTTTCAATGTTTGCGAGATTGGCATAGGTCAGACTTCTGTGACCGCCGCCGACAATAATCGTTTTCAAGGGTTTATGTTCCATAGTTTATACGCTTTCATTAACTGTAATAATAATTTCATTACTCTTTTGAGCCATAATTTCATTCATCTCATGTCTTCTCTGCATAAGCTCGGAATACATTCTGTCACGCAGACTGCCTGAAAGGGGATAGAGGAATTTCGGAATAACAGCAAGAATGCCTGTTATCTGAGGAATACCTGTGCAGAGAGCGAAGAGCCACCATTTTGTTTTGTCAGTCTGAGTGCCGACGGTTAAACCCTGAGTGTAGCCGATACCGTCAAGAATGAGACTCTTGATTGAAGTCATAGCGACGTTCTGGATTTTGGTTATCAGGTTTCGTGCAACACCTATAGTCGCTTCAACTCTGTAGCCGTTTTTCCATTCGCAGTAGTCCATCGCTTCGTTATAAAGCTCTGCTTTAACAACTTTACGGATACCGAATGCCCATTTGTCAAACCATGCCTGAATGCCGAAAAGAATGCACATGAGCAGCCTCTTTTCGTAGTTTTTATTTACAGAGCCGATTATGAACAGCAGAATGACCCAGAATCGGGTGTAAAGGTCTTCGAATACCCAGATAGCCTTTGTAGAGAAACGCTCTCTGATGGGCTTTACGAAGCCGTAGCTGAGTGTTCCGTTAATACCTGACGGCAGATTAAGAATCGTCAGAAGAGACGCGGAGCCGAGGACGTCGATAAAATAGTTGGTGTTGCTCGAGCCGACGCTGAATCCGCCAAGAAAATCGGATATCGTAATAAGAAGAACGGGGTAGTTGTTTATAACCGCTTTCAATCCTTGCTTAACGCTCGGTGCTTCAACCGACTGCATAACTCTTTCTCTTGAAACAAAGAAGAAATAAAGCGTGAACGCACAGGAAATAATGCTTGTTCCGAGACCCATTGCAAGGAAAACGTTTTCAAGTTTCCATTTAAGAATGCCGTTGTTGATAAGGTCAATCAAAACGCCCATAATATAGTTGGGCATATCTTCACCCATAAATCCTGTCAGCAGTTCCGCCATGGTTATCAGTCGCGCTCGGTCATTCGGGTGCGGGGTTACGGTTGTCATATAACCTGATTTGGCAATGCTTGTAAATGTGCCGGCGGTTTCGTTGACAACATTGAATGCAAAATAGTAAATCAGCTTTGGCAGGTGAGTTCCCGATGTGCCGGGAAAAAAGAATGGGAGCAGCCAATAGAGTGCTCCGAGAAGGGTCATGGGAATCTGAAAAGCAACGAGGTAAGGCCTAAATTTGCCCCATCTTGTTCTTGTTTTATCAACGATTGTTGCGATAATCGGGTCGTTAATTATGTCCCAAGCACCGGTGAAAAGACTGACTAGGGCATTTGTCTTAAAGTCAATTTTAACAACGTCCCAAATGAATCGGTCTGTATACTGTCCGATATTAAATGCGTTTGAAAAGTCGTTGAGAAGATAAGCAAATGTTTCTTTTGCGCCGACATATCTTCTGTCATACACTTTAAATTCGGAAACTTGTCTTTCAGGAGATTTTTCTGTTTCTGGATTCAAGAGGACTCCTCCGTTTCATTTTTAAAAAAGAAACAATGGCTTTGCAGTTAAACCGCAAAGCCAGTTGAATCATTTGAGATTTTTGACTGCATCTTTAAGTGCTGCCATTTCTTCCATGCTGAGGGTAACGCCCTTGCCCATTTTTTCATGGTCGGGTGCCCATTCACGGATATCGTACTTGGGGTCTCTTCCGTTCCAGCTGATGAGATTGAGTTCTTTTGTCCAACCTTTGGGATTTTCGGAAAGAACTGCTACGGATTCAACGATTTCATAAGTAAATTCGGGCATGGTGTTGCTCCTTTCGTGTTTTATACGATGTTATTATAATATATAAAAATAAAAAAGTAAATATTTTTTTAAAATTTTTTTATTAAAATAAAGAAAAAAATCGACGGTTTGTAATAATACGGACACGCAGTGAATATATTTATCATGAAATATAAAACAAGGGGAGAAATGTATGAACCTTAACTGTGAAACCACAAAACTCGGTTTTTACGAAACCGTTTATGAATCTGTGTCGGAGCAATCGCTTGATGCGGATATGACATTGCCTGATTATTGCCCTGAAATTCAGAAAATACTCAAATGTACTCTTTCTCCGGAAATAACGGGAATTCAGAATAATTCCGGCAGAGTGACTGCTGATGTCAATGCCGTCGTGAGAATACTTTATGTAGGAGATAACGGTAAAATTTCAGGCTATGAACAAAGCTATCCCATCCAAAAATTTATTGAATCGTCAAAAATCACGTCTGATTCTGCGGTGAATGTTTCTGTCAGAACGGATTATGTCAATTGCAGAGCTGTTAATCCGAGAAGGATAGATGCAAGGGCGATGATGAGTTTTTGTTTTAAAGCTGTAAAAAGAAGAGATGAAGAAATTTTGTGCGGTTGTGATGGCGCAGGAATTCAAACTTTAACGAATGATTTTGAATTTGCATCGTTGACGGGTGTGTGTGAAAGATCTTTCAATATCGGTGAGGTGATTGAGATTCCGTCCGAAAAACCTGCCGCGATACATATTATAAATGTTTCTGCACATGCTGTATGCGGTGAAACAAAAATAATTAACAATAAAGCGCTCATCAAAGGCGAATGCATAGTTAAAATTTATTATATCGGAGAAGAAAACGGTTCGGTTGAATCAATTGAGCATTCCATGCCGATAAGTCAGATAACGGAACTTGAAGGACTTAACGAAAACTCAGTTTATTCAATGAAAATCGGTGTATATCTTTGCGAAGGGGTACTCAAGGCTGACACCTCGGGAGAAATCAGACTTATAGACCTGAATGTAAGACTGAGTGCGTATCTTGCATCGTTTGAAGAAAAACCTCTGACACTTATCTCTGATGCGTATTCAACGGAGTATGATATAAGGAACACTCCGAAAAGTATGGAAATATTATCATTCAACGGCAATTTTGATACGTCTTTCACTAATAAAATCGTTCTTGAGAGTATCGGTGTCAGTGTTGATTGTGTTCTTGCTGTCTGGTGTTCTGATTTGAGATATTCATTCTCTTCCAAGGAAGATAAATGTATGATATCCGGTACATATCTTGCGACTGTTCTATATAAGGATTCAGATAATCAGATCGGTATTATTCAGAAACCGGTTGATTTTGATTACGGAATCAAAATGGATAACAAAGCAGAACGAATAGTCTGCCACGGTTCTGCGCAGATTTCTGCGTGTTCGTGTTCTGCAACGGGTGACAGCAGGCTTGAACTGAAAACAGAACTGGTTTTATCGGGAATTATTCTTTCAAGCTCAATTCGCAAACATATCGGCGCAGTTGAGATTTCGGGAGAAAACAGTAAAAAAGAAAAAAATTGTGCCCTTACAATATATTATTGCGAAAAAGGGGAAAATCTCTGGGATATTGCAAAGAAATATGCAACAACGGTTGATGCGGTAATGCGTGAAAACAACATCGATTGCGACGTTACCGAAAAAGCAGGGATGATGCTTATTCCGGGAGTATAATTTATTTTTAAAGAGAAAAAATAAGACCGTAACTAAAATGAAAGGATACCGGATATGAAAATATTTGATGTTACGGGCGACAGCTTTACAAATGAAGTTGAGAATTATAACGGAACGGTTCTTATTGATTTCTTTGCTGACTGGTGCACTCCATGCAAAATGCTTTCTCCGATAATTGAGGATGTTGCATGGAAAACGGCGGGTAGCGTTAAGGTGTGCAAGGTTAATGTTGAATCCGAAAAAGAACTTGCTGAAAAATTCGGAATAATGAGCATTCCGACTCTGATTGTAATGAAAAACGGAAAAATCCGAAACAGATCTATCGGAGTGACGGGGAAAAAAGCGATAATGGATATGCTCGAATGAAAATGTTCTATTTTAGACAAAACGAGCAAATTGTATAGAATATGTTGGTTGACTTTTCCTCGGTTGATATTGTATAATAGCAATAGCAGAAATGCAGAAATATTAACAGGAGGATAATATAATGGACTTTGTAAATGAAATTCTTGCAATGGTTGAGCAGATTCTTGCTTATTTCCAGGAAGCAGATGCAGCAGCAGTTGTTGAAATCGTTAAGAACGCTCTTGCAACAATTCTCGGAGATATTGCACTTCCCCTTTAATAGAAATAAGAAATCGGCACAGTTTCGGCTGTGCCGATTTTTTTGTTTATCAACCCTTGAAATAATTAGTGTATTCTGTTAAAATAATATGAGAATTTATATAAAGGGTGATTATAATGGCAAAGTGCAAGGTTATTTCCCACAGAGGTGCCAATCTTGATGCACCGCAAAATACTATCCCTGCGTTTGAACGCTCAATTGAAATCGGTGTAGACGGTTTTGAAACTGATATTCATCTTTCATCGGACGGCGTTCCCGTTATTTGCCATAACTATACAATAGATGAAACTTCAAACGGCAAGGGCGAAGTCAAAAGCATGACATATGATGAACTTCGCAGCTATGATTTCGGTTCATGGTTCAATGAAAAATTCAAGGGGACAAAACTTCCTTCTGTTGAAGAATTTCTCACTCTTTGTGAAAATGCTGATATAGAAATTATGAATATCGAAATCAAACCTCCTCTTGACGGTGACATGACTATTGTTGCCAAAACGATTGAAGCGGTTAAGGCTCACGGACTTTTTGATAAGCTTCTTATATCAAGCTTCAGTGCCGATGTTCTTGTTGAGTGCAAGAGGGTTGACCCTGAATGCAAAACGGGATATCTTTATGCGCCCGACAGAAAGCATTGTTATACACAGATGCTTTTCGGATATGTAGAATTTGCAAAGAAAATCAAGGCAGATTATCTTCATCCTCATTTCCTTTCGGTTAACAGAAGATATGTCCGCCGCCTTCACGAAAACGGTATAGGCATAAATGTCTGGACTGTTGACAAGGAGAAAACTGCCCGTAAACTCCTTAAGCTCGGCGTTGACGGTATTATTACCAATGACCCGATTATGGTTAACGGACTTATCAAAGAATTTGAAGGTTAATAATTATGGCGATATATAAAACAGAGTCATCGCTACAGACTGAAAATATCGGATTCCGACTTGCAAGGTCTGTTAAATACGGCTCGGTGATTGCAATGTTCGGTGACCTTGGTGCAGGGAAAACCGCATTTACAAGAGGCTTTGCCAAAGGGATGGATATCAATTGCGATGTCAGCAGTCCCACCTTTGCACTCGTCAACGAATACAGAGGCGAAGGAAAAACGCTTTATCATTTTGATATGTACAGAATTTCGGGATGGGATGACCTGTATTCGACGGGATATTTTGATTATCTTGATATGGGCGCAACTCTTATAATTGAGTGGAGCGAAAATATTGAGGCGATTCTTCCCGACGACTGCATCAGGGTTACAATTACAAAAACAGATAATCCCGATGAAAGAAATATAGAAATAATTGGAGCTGAACTCATTGAAAATTCTTGCGGTTGATTCTTCGGCTAAAACGGCGAGCGTTGCTGTTACAGACGGTGCAACTCTTATCAGTGAATGTTTTGTCAATGCCGGACTTACTCATAGCCGTACGCTCATGCCGATGGTTGATAATGCCCTTTCGCAGGCAGATATGAAAATTGATGAAATTGATGCATTCTGTGTCAATGCAGGTCCGGGCTCTTTTACCGGAATACGCATAGGCGTTGCGGCGATAAAAGGACTTGCCCTTTGTCAGGATAAGCCTTGTGCCGGTGTTTCAACTCTTGAATCTGCGGCTTATAATTTTATAGATGAAAACTGTCTTGTTTCCGTTTCCATGGATGCAAGATGCAATCAGGTTTATACAGCGTTATTCCGTTGTGAAAATTCGAAAGTTATCCGCCTTTGTGAAGATAAAGCAATTTCAATCGATGAGCTTTGTGAAGAGCTTATGTCTTATGACGAAAAGATTTATCTTGCAGGTGACGGTGCGGGAATCTGTTATAATGTTTTTAAAGACAAGCTTTCAAATGTTGTTCTCTCGGGAGAAATCAGAAGATATCAGAGAGCTTACGGTGCAGCTCTTGCTGCAATAAATAACGAAGATTATTTTGCGTCATCCGCAAATCTTGCACCTGTTTACTTAAGACTTCCTCAGGCAGAGCGTGAACTTAAATTAAGAAATAATAAGTGAGAATTATAAAGGAGAAATAAGATATGATAGCATTAGGTAGCGACCATGCAGGTTTTGAACTCAAGCAGGCAATAATCAAACATCTTGAAGAGAGAAAGATTGAATATAAGGATTACGGTCCTTATTCAGCTGATTCTGTAGACTATGCTGTTTATGCTGAAAAAACAGCAAAAGGTGTTGTCGGCGGTGAGTGCGAACTGGGAATTCTCTGCTGCGGAACAGGCGTCGGTATTTCGATTGCCGCAAACAAGGTGAGAGGAATCCGTGCTTGCTGCTGTTCGGATAAATTTTCAGCCGAAATGACAAGACTTCATAACGATGCAAATATGCTTTGTCTCGGTGGCAGAGTTGTTACTCCTGAACAAGCAATTGAACTTGTTGATTTGTTTATTGATACTCCTTTCAGCGGTGAAGAACGCCATGCAAGAAGAATTGCTCAGATTACAGAGCTTGAAGAAAGATTTTAATCGGAGGTAAGAATCATGGCAAAAGTAGTAGTAATGGAACATCCTCTTATCCAGCATAAGCTTACTTTTTTGAGAGATAAGAATACCGGATCAATGGAATTTCGCAATCTTGTTAGTGAAATAGCAATGCTTATGTGCTATGAAGCAACAAGAGATCTTCCTCTTGAAGAAGTTGAGACCGAAACTCCTGTTGCAGTTGCAAAAACAAAAGTTATAGCCGGAAAGAAGCTTGCTTTTGTGCCGATTCTTCGTGCAGGTCTCGGAATGGTTGACGGCGTACTTGCTCTCGTTCCTTCTGCAAGGGTAGGACATATCGGACTTTACAGAGACCCCGAAACTCTTCAGCCTGTTGAATATTACTGCAAGCTTCCGGCAGATATTGAAGAAAGAGAAGTTATCGTTGTTGATCCCATGCTTGCAACGGGCGGTTCGGCTATTGATGCGATTTCCCAGATAAAACTCCGTAATCCCAAGGAAATCAAGTTTATGTGTATAATTGCTGCTCCTGAGGGACTTAACGCCCTCAAGCAAGCACATCCTGATGTTGATATTTTTGTCGGCGCGCTTGATGATCATCTCAATGACCACGGTTATATTGTTCCCGGTCTCGGCGATGCAGGTGACAGAATCTTCGGCACAAAATAACAAGCAAAAAACCTCCGTTTCATTACGGAGGTTTTTAAAGTTTATGAAAACTCTTATTTTAGTATTTTGTCTGTCAGTTCGATAATCAACGGAGCAATTTTTTTCCTTCTTGCATTGATTACATAGTTATTAACAGGATAAGCCGCTATTATAAAAACAATTCCGATTATTCCCAGAATAATTCCGGAAATAAACTTTTTTTCAAAATCAAGAAGTATCATACTGAGTCCTGAACCGAAAAGAAGTGTGCCGATAATGCCTGTGGCAATAGAGATTGCGGATGCTAAATCATTGACGCTTTTGTCAAGCTTTTTTACTTTTTCCACAACTGACTTCTTTTCTTGTTTAGGTTCATATTTCTGCCTGATTTCTTCATTTTCATATGATGAATATGTGTAAGTAACCGGTTTGTTATCCATTGTTATTATTTTCTCCTTGTTTTTGATAAGTATTAGTATAATTTTTACTTATTAAAGAAGTATTAAAAATATTTTTCTAAAATTTATTCAGAATTACGGTGAATGAACTGCCGACACCCTTAGTGCTTTCAACAACTATTTCACCGCCGAAAAGTTCAATTATCTTTTTGACCAGAGCCAGTCCGAGTCCGTTTCCTTTGGATGAATGAGATGTATCTCCCTGGTAAAACTTATCAAAGATATGTTTTATTGTTTCACCGTCCATACCTATGCCCGTGTCCGAAACGCAAACTCTAACCCTAGTACCTTCCGATTTAAGACTGACGGAGATTTTTCCTTCGTTGGTGTATTTGAAAGCGTTGGAAATAAGATTTGTCCAGATTAATTTTATAAGTTCCGGGTCTGATTTTATAAAAACATTTTCTTCGATATCGGCTTCAATTTCAAGATTCTTATCTTCCCATATGTTTTCAAAGGCAAGTGCGATTTCGCAAAGCTGCTCACTCAATGAAAATCTTTCTTTGTTGGGATAAATTTTTTGGTTTTCAAGTTTGTTGAGTTTCAGAATGTTTGTAATCAAATCCGAAAGATGATTCGATGTTGAAACAATGGTTTTTGCATATTCAATTCTTTTTTCTTCAGATAAATCAGGCTGTTCAAGAAGGGTTCCGTAATTATGGAGAACGGCGAGCGGAGTTTTCAGCTCATGAGAAACAGAAGAAATAAAGTCCGTTCTCAACGTTTCAATTCCCGATAATTCTTCCGTCATTTTATTAAGATTTTCAATAATCTTATTGTATTCATTCATGGTTGACGGAACCGAAACAGGTTTTATTCTTGTTGTCAGGTCGCCGTTCGTTATCTTGTTTGTTGCTTCGATAATTTTTTTTGTCGGATTTTCAACTGTTATTTTTCTTCTTATTGAATTGAAAACCGCAAAAACAAAGCCAAGGAAAATTGCGTTCCAGAATGTAAACGAAGCTGCCAGTTTTGTGTTCTCTTCGGTAAAAACAACTTCGGAATTTTTTGAAAAAATATTAAGGAAAAGAACCATGTTACTTGTCAGACAAAATGCAATGAAGGTGAGCGCGGTAATAAAGTAAAAGATGAAAGAAAGGATTCTTTTCTTTTTACTCATCCTTTAATCACCGCCTTGTAGCCGAGTCCGTGAACGGTTACGATTTCAAATTCGTCGCAGTGCGAAAACTTATCTCTGATTTTTGTTATATAAACGTCAACGGTTCTTGTGCTTGAATTTGTGTCAATATCCCAGAATTCATCCATAAGCTGAGAACGGGTGAATGCTTTTTTGGGGTAGGAGAGAAGCTTGAAAAGCAAGTCGAATTCTCGCACGGTAAGCTGAATTTCTTCATCGTCATAATATGCCGAGTGTTCATCCGCATCAAGAACGAGATTTCCGATGATAAGCTTTTTGCTGTTTGCAATTTTTGCTCTTCTCAAAAGTGCTCCGATTCTCAGGTGCAGCTCATCAAGGTCAATGGGTTTGACCATATAATCATCTATTCCAAGTGAATAACCAAGTTGTTTTGCGGTAAAATCATCTCTTGCAGTCATAAAAATAATGGGCGTTTCTTTATTGTATTCTCTGATTGCTGCAGCAAATTCAAATCCGTTTGTTCCCGGCATCATAATATCGGAAATTATAAGATCGATTTGATTTTCATAAAGAACATCATAAGCTTCATTTGCGTCGTAACTTGCAAAAGTTTCAAACCCTTTTTGTGAAAGATAATTGCAAACGGCTTTATTGAGGTCAATGTTATCCTCAACAACAAGAATTTTTGGCATAATAATGCACCTCCATAGAAAATATATCACGCAAATGTTTATAAAATATTAATAGAAAAGAAAATAATAAAATTATTCCAAAAAACATAAAAAACAGCTTGCATTTTTGAAAGTGTTGTGATATAATTCCATAGCAAATCACACGCAGAGCTATTCTTATTATGAGTGCGGAAGTTAAAATCCGTTGTAATATCAGGCTTTGCGGCGGTTCGTATCTGACATTAGATACAAAATTTAACTTAGGAGGAAAAACAAATGTCAGTAGTATCAATGAAGCAATTGCTTGAAGCAGGTGTTCATTTCGGACACCAGACCAGAAGATGGAACCCCAAAATGGCTGAGTACATCTTCACAGAACGTAACGGCATCTACATCATCGACCTTCAGAAAACAGTAAAGAAGCTCGAAGAAGCCTATATGTTCATCCGTGAAATCGCTGCAGACGGCGGCGAAGTTCTCTTCATCGGCACAAAGAAACAGGCACAGGATACCGTTAAGGAAGAAGCTATCCGTTGCGGTATGCCCTATGTTAACGCTCGTTGGCCCGGCGGTATGCTCACAAACTTCAACACAATCCAGAAGAGAATCAGGAGACTTGCTCAGCTCAAGGCTATGGAAGCTGACGGTACTTTCGATCTTCTTCCCAAGAAGGAAGTAACAAAGCTCAACCTTGAAATCGAAAAGCTCGAAAAGTTCATGGGCGGCATCACAGAAATGAAGAAGCAGCCCGCAGCTATGTTTATAGTTGACCCCCGCAAGGAAAGAATCGCTGTTCTTGAAGCTAAGAAGCTCGGTATCCCCATCGTTGCTATCGTAGATACAAACTGCGATCCCGACGAAGTTGACTATGTAATCCCCGGTAACGATGATGCTATCCGCGCTGTTAAGCTTATTGCCGGCGCAATGGCTGACGCTATTATCGAAGGCAGACAGGGCGAGCAGACAGCTCCCGCAGCAGAAGCAACAGAGGAGGAATAATATAATGGCAGCATTTACAGCTAAAGACGTTCAGGCTCTCAGAGAAAAAACAAACGTTGGTATGATGGATTGCAAAAAGGCACTCGTAGAAGCTGACGGTGATATGGATAAAGCAGTTGAAATTCTTCGTGAGAAGGGTCTTGCAACTGCAGCTAAGAAGGCAAGCAGAATCGCAGCAGAAGGCGTTATCGGTCTTTATTCAGATGGCAGCGCTTCAGCTCTTGTTGAGCTTAACTGCGAAACAGACTTCGTTGGCAACGGCCCCGAATTCAAGGCTCTTGCAAATCAGATTGCAAAGACAGTTGTTGAAGCAAAACCCGCTGACCTCGATGCTCTTCTTGCAACAACAATTTCAGATGGTTCAGTTTCAGTTGCAGATGCAATTCAGGAACTCTTCCTTAAGATTCGTGAAAACCTCAAGCTTCGCCGTTTTGTTCTTGTTGAAGGAACAGCTGTTTCATACATTCACGGCGGCGGTTCAGTAGGTGTTCTTGTAAGCTTTGATACAAACGCAGATGCAAACAGCGCTGAATTTATCGCCATGGGTAAAAACATCGCTATGCAGGTTGCAGCTATGAGCCCCGAATATCTCAGCAAGGATGACATTTCAGATGAAGAACTTGCAAAGATGAAGTCAATTACAATTGACAGTGCTCTCAATAAACCCGAATCACTTCCCGTTCCCATTCTTAACAGCCTTATTGAAGAAGCAACCGCTGACAAAAAGTGGAG
>JAZSCO010000222.1:0-5878 GCA_045602965.1 Acutalibacteraceae bacterium
GGTCTCGAACGTTCTCTTGCAGGCTCGGCTTTCAATATGAGAGTTGACGAATGCAGAAGTGCCGCATATGCTTTAAAGGCTTATGCGGGCATGGATTACGGCAAATTTAAAGAAACAAATCTCCGCGATGTGCCGTACGAAGTGTATCTTGAACATAAGGACAAGCTTCCCGAAAACTGGCGCAAGCGTGCCGAGCATTGGTATACGGAATTTGACCGTGTGCAGAAGGGTGCGAAGGCATGGAGAAACGGCGACATCGAGGAATTCGGCAGACTTTCTTTCGAAAGCGGAAAATCTTCGATTTACAATTGGGAAACAGGTTCGCCCGAGCTTAAAAAGCTTTATGAAATCATGACCGAAACAGAAGGAATTTACGGCGGACGTTTTTCGGGTGCAGGCTTCAAGGGCTGCTGCATGGCGCTTATCAATCCCGATTTTGAAGAAAGCATTGTTGAAAAAGTTACCCGTGAATATCTCAAAGCCTTCCCTCATCTTGAAGGCAAGTTTTCCGTTCACATCTGCGTAAGTGCAGACGGCGTGAATCTCGGATAAGAGGAGGTAAAAACATGAAATGTCTTATTCTGGCGGCAGGCTATGCCACAAGACTTTATCCTTTGACAGAAAATTTCCCCAAACCGCTTCTTAAGGTTGGCGAAAAAACCATTCTCGACTGGCTTGTTGACGATATTGATACTGTCGGCGAGGTTGATGAATACGTTGTTATCTCCAACAGTAAATATGCTCATCATTTTGAGGAATGGGCAAAAACAAAACCGCAGAAAATCACTGTTGCCGATGACGGTACGGATACTAACGAAACCCGTCTGGGCGCAGTTAAAGATATTCAGTTTGCAATCGACAGTCTCAGTCTCGATGACGATATGCTTGTTATCGCAGGCGACAATGTTCTTGATTTCAGCCTGACAAAATTCATCGCATATGCAAAGGAGAAGAAAACTTCGTGCATCATGCGTTATTATGAACCCGAATTCAAAAAGCTTCTCAAGTGCGGCGTTGTGACGGTCGACGAAAACGGCAAGGTGCTGAATATGACTGAAAAATCGCCGACTCCTGCAACAAACTGGTGCTGTCCTCCGTTTTATTATTACACAAAGGACGACGCACGCCTTGTGCAGAAGGGTATCGACAGCGGCTGCGGTACGGATGCACCGGGAAGCTATATCGCATGGCTTTGCACGCAGACAGAGGTTCACGCAATGGAGATGCCCGGCAGCCGTTACGATATCGGAAATCTTGAAAGCTACGAAAAAGTGAAAGCGGAATATAAAGGAATCACTAATTAAAGGCAACGCAGACAGGTGTTTTTATGAAGAAAAAGTCAAAGAAAATAATAATTTTATGCATATTAATTCTGTTTGTTCTTCTTTATATGTGATAAAGTGAGCTTGTATTTTTTTACATAGGGGACTGTGATGATGATTTTTTCAGGAAAAACCTATCAGATGCAATCGTTTTTGATGCGGTTTTATTCGTCTTTATGGATGAGTTTGTTCCCGCTGAGAAAACCTCTTATCTATTTTTTATTTCAAGGCTTAATAATTCAGGAGAGTAAACATGGATAAACTGAATTTCAAACGGACAAAATTGGCTTGCTATGCAGCGTATTTTACGATGTCGTCGGTTTTCAGCCTGCCGCCGCTTCTTTTTGCGTCGCTCAGAGAATTGTACGGCATATCGTATACGCTTCTCGGCACTCTTGTACTTACGAATTTCTGCACTCAGCTTCTTGTTGACCTGATTTTCACTGCGTTTTCAAAGTATTTCAACGTGAAGAAGGTTGTCAGAGTTATGCCGCTTATAACTTCGGCAGGATTTTTGATTTATGCGTTTTCGCCGAATCTTTTTCCGCAGAATGTTTATATAGGTCTGGTTATCGGTACGGTGCTTTTCTCGGTCTCGGCAGGGCTTTCCGAAGTGCTCCTTAGCCCCGTTATTGCCGCAATACCATCGGATAATCCGCAGAAGGATATGAGCCTTCTTCATTCGCTCTATGCCTTCGGAGTTTTCACGGTTGTTGTTGTAAGCACCCTCTTCCTTCGTTTTTTCGGCGCTCATAACTGGATGTATCTCACCGTTTTCTGGGCAGTGCTTCCCGTTACGGCGGCGGTGATGTTTATGCTTTCTCCCATGCCTGATATGGGAAACGCGTCTTCATCTCAGGGTATAAAAGGCACGAAAAGACGCACTCTTGCTCTTGCAATCTGTGTCGGCTCAATTTTCTTCGGAAGCTGTGCGGAAAACGCAATGAGCAACTGGGTTTCAACCTTTATGAAAAATGCTCTGCATATCGATAAAACCGTCGGCGATATTCTGGGCGTTGCGATGTTTGCGATTCTTCTCGGAATTGCCCGTATTTCCTATGCAAAATTCGGCAAGAACATTATGAGAGTCCTTTTTTTCGGAATGATTGGCGCGGCAGTCTGCTATATTTTGGTGGGACTCAGCTCGAATGTCATCGTTGCGTTTGTTGCCTGCATACTGACAGGTCTTTTCGTTTCGATGCTCTGGCCGGGCACTCTCATCATGATGGAAGAAAACATTCCCGGAATCGGCGTTGCGGCTTACGCACTCATGGCGGCGAGCGGAGATTTGGGAGCATCGGTTGCTCCTCAGCTTCTCGGAATTGTTGTTGATACCGTTGCGGCGAGTGATTTTGCTGCAGAAATGAGCGTGAATCTCGGTATGAATCCGGAGCAAATCGGTCTCAAGGCGGGTATGCTCGTGACGGCAGTTTTCCCGATTCTCGGCACAGCGGTTATAATCTTTGCACTTCGCTACTTCAAAAAGATGAAAAAATCAGAATCATAAGTCCTTTTTATGGTACAGTATAAATGATAAAATAAAACCGAAGCAGAAATGAAGCTGCTTCGGTTTTTACTCTCTTTTCTTTCTTTATCGGACCGCAGGTAACCCCTGCGGTTTCGTATTTTGTTTATAAAAAGATGTACTGCCGGATGTGTGCAGCATCCGGCAGTACGTTGGGGAAAGAGAAAATAAAAATGAAAAAGAAGTTGTTAAATTCAACAAAGAATCAATCTCAAATAATTCTTTGACAATCTGTATAATATTGCATAAATGCTTTACTTTTGTTGTAGAAATGTTAACAAACTGTAAACAAATGACTATTTTTACCGAATTTGTTCGATTTTCAGAGTTTTCAGCCGTTTTGTTCTAAAAAAGCTTTGAAGCCTTTATATGCCATATAGACATCAAGCTTTGAAACAACTTCAAAAGGTGCGTGCATTGAAAGAACGGGAACACCGACGTCAACAACCTCAACGCCGAGATTTGCAACGTATTTTGCAACCGTTCCGCCGCCGCCCTCGTCAACCTTGCCGAGTTCGCCCGTCTGCCATGAAACAGAAGCGTTATCAAAAATCGTGCGGACTTTTGACATAAACTCTGCGTTTGCGTCATTCGTACCGCCCTTTCCCCTTGAGCCTGTGTATTTTGTTACGACGATGCCCTTGTTGAGGCAAGCCGCATTGAGTTTATCGTGAACGGAAGGATAAGTCGGGTCAAAGCCTGCGTTAACATCTGCGGAAAGGCATTCCGATGCCCTGAGAACATCTCTGCCCTCAAGACCCTGAGTTTTTGCGATGTCGGCAATGAAATGCTTGAGGAATGCCGAGTGAAGACCCGTGTTACCGTCCGAGCCTGTTTCTTCTTTGTCGGTGATAACGGTAACGCTTGTGAATTCAGGATTCACGGTGTCGATTTCCGCCATAACGGAAGGATATGCGCAGACTCTGTCGTCATGACCGTAAGAGCCGATCATGCTGCGGTCAAAACCGATATCCGATGCTTTGTAAGCAGGTACGGCTTCAAGCTCCGCAGAAAGAAAATCAGCTTCGATGATTCCGTATTTTTCGTTGAGAAGCTTGAGAATATTGAGCTTCACCATCTCGCTGCCCTTGTCTTTTCCGAAAGGACGGCTGCCGATGAGAATATTGAGATTTTCGCCTTCAATAGCTTCGCCGAGAGGTCTGTTTGCCATCTTTTTATCAAGATGGGGGAGAAGGTCGGTTACAACAAACTGCGGATCGCCTTCGTCTTCACCGATGCGTACGGTTACGCATGAGCCGTCGCGGCGATAGATGACGCCGTGGAGTGCAAGAGGAGTTGCCGTCCACTGATATTTTTTGATTCCGCCGTAGTAATGAGTCTTGAAAAGAGCAAGCTCCGCATCCTCATAAAGGGGATTGGGTTTGAGGTCAAGACGGGGTGAATCAATATGGGATGCAATAATTTTTGCACCGTTTGCAAGGCTCTTCTCGCCGAAGGTGCAGAGAATGAGAGCCTTTGAACGAATGTCGGAATAAACCTTATCGCCTGTGGCATAAATCATGTTGGGGTTAAAGGGTTTATATCCGTTTTTTACGGCAAGTTCCTTGACATAAGCAACTGCTTCACGCTCTGTTTTGCAATTGTCGAGGAAATCCTTATAACCTTCGCAGAAATCATCCGCAACGGAAATTTCCTCATCGTCGCAGGTGTAAGAAGCATGCTGTGCCGAGTAAAAAAGTTCTTCTTTAAGCAATTCTGCCTGAGTTTTTTCGCACATATCAATATTCCTTTCCTGTCAGATTAAATTTATCTGTTTTTTTAAATCTTCAATGCCGTCGTTATTAATAATAATATCCGATTTTTCGATATAATATTCGACGCTCGGCTGAGCGTTTATGCGAAGAAGAGCATCCTCTTTTGAAATTCCGTCACGCTTCATAATTCTTTCAAGACGTACGTCTTCGGGAGCAATAACGCTGACGGTTTTATCGCAGATGCACGCGAGCGGACTGTCAAAAAGCAAAGGTGCATCAATAAGCGCCGCTTTTGCACCGTTTTCATATGCCTTATGTATCAGCTCAACTGAAAGACGGGTTATTTCGGGATGGGTTATTGCACTCAAATCGTCGGTGCCTTCCTTAGAGGCGAAAGCTCTTCTTGCAAGCTCACGTCTGTTGAGCACGCCGTTTTCGAGGATGTCGTCGCCGAATCTTTCGCAAAGCATGGCGAGAACTTCGGGATTTTCAACGGCTTTGCGGGCAAGAATATCCGTGTCAATAACGGCATAGTTTTTCTCTTTGAGCATGGCTGCAACGGTTGTTTTGCCCGAGCCTGTCTGACCTGCAAGACCGATAACGGGAATTTTTATGTCGAGGTCGATAATCCTGAACGCTGCCGAGCGAAGAAGTCTGTTATAGACCGCAAGACCGACACCTTCCGACATCGGACAGCGTACGAATGCCCTCTTGCATCCCATGGCATCAACCTCACGCAGAGCATCAAAAAGGCTGTGCGCCTGCGAAAACTCGTCGTTCTTTTTTCCGTATTCGATATATTTTTCAAAATGCTTTCCTTCACCCTCAAAGCATACGGCGCATACCGTGTCTTTTTGTGCGAGAAGGAATTTTTTATAGCTTTCAAAGCTTCCCCTGATAATCGTGACCTGTGCAGAGGGAGCGTAATGCTTATATTTCATGCCCGGCGACTGAGCCTGTTCACCGTCTTTGAGCTTTTCGAAGACGGCGGATGAAATGCAGAGCTCTCCGAGAACATCAACAAGCTGGTCGGGAGTTATTCCGCCGGGTCGAAGAAGTGTGGGAGGGTCGGTGACAAGAGTCACAACCGTTGATTCAACGCCTACGTCACTTTCGCCGCCGTCAATAACTGCGTCGATTTTTCCGTCAAGGTCCTCAATGACATGAGCCGCCTTTGTGGGACTCGGTTTGCCCGAAGCGTTTGCACTCGGTGCGGCAAGGGGTACACCTGCCTCTTTTATTATCGCCCTTGCGCATTCATGCGACGGCATACGCAGCGCAACCGTGTCAAGGTTGGGACTGACCTCATTGGGAAT
>JAZSCO010000223.1:0-3320 GCA_045602965.1 Acutalibacteraceae bacterium
GATGGGTAAACACCTGCTGTGTGGTCAACAAAGTATGCATCGAAACCGTGCTTTTTGATATCTTCTTCTGAAAGATTCTTCGTAAGCTGGTAAACAATTGCACCGATCATCTCAAGATGCGAAAGTTCTTCTGTACCTACAATTGAAGTGAAATGGTCCCTTTTAAAGTTTAAATTCCACTCAATCGGCAGAGGAAAGAGCCGAACCTATCAAACCACCTCAATCGATGCGGAAAGCACCGATAAGAGGTGGTTTTATGTTTTTGTGAGAATAGTCTGATAAATTGAAATTTGCAAATTAATCCATACGAATAAGCAGAACCATATCGGTTGCCTGAGGTTTGTCGCCGATGTAATATGTACCGAGTTTTGTTGTGGTGAATTCACATTCTTCGGAATATTTGCCGCTTATCGGGTTAAACCATTGATAGGTATAGCTTCTGTTCGGAACTAGGTTTCCGACCGTTCCTGTTTTTATTCCGCCGTAAAATTTTGTGTTTGCTTTTTGAGCAACGGATTCATCGGTGAATGAATAGAAATATATAACGATTTCTGTGTTGCCTTCGTTGCTTGCGTATGAATAATAAACGTTGTTTGCGGGAACAAAATAGGCTCTGTTATTAAATCTCGGAATGAGGTTATACCATTCCGTTTTCTCAAAAAACTCACGCATATAGCCGGCCTGATATGAGCTCTCATATTCAAGCGCATCCTGCCATGTTGCGTTGATTTTCTCTTCGCTTGTTATGATGTCAACACCGTCGGAGCTGTCGTTTTCTTCGTCAAAAATATTGAGATAGCTCCATGTATCGTGACCGCCCCAGCCGTAGCCGTACATTCCGTTGAGATATGCAACCCAGCCCTGCATTCGTGAGCCGAAATTCTTTGTCCAGAGATAGCAATACTGTCCCTCGTAATTGATGACGGGTTTACCCTGCGAATTGTACCAATAGTCTTTACCTATGTTGAAATTGATTTGTTCCGTTTTGGCGGGATGCCATTGCGCTGCATAGAAATTATGTGCTTTGATATTCCTGAAACAAGAGGGGTAAGCATCTTTGTAATAAATTCTGCATTTATCGCTTGCTCCTTTTCCGTTGCCGTAAGCAACGGTTTCACCGGTATTCTCCTGATGCGGCGAAAGCGGATGGTCGTAAGAGTCATATTTTGCTATATATTCCGCAACAAGCCTGTAAGGGTTGTTTTTCAGTCCCCATTCGGGATGGTTTGTTTCACTCCAATAGAAATCGTTGTCAACCTCCTGACCGAGAGTCCAGATAACGGGATATGCACCGTATCTTGCGACCCAGTAACGGCAGGCTTTTTCAAGGTAAGATTTTGCTGAATCGGACAGCTCATCACCGTTGAAACCGCCGTTGTTTGAAATCAGAGGCTCAATAAAATAGGAGAAGAAAAACTGTGCGTTTGCGTGAACAAGACCGTTTTCAGCTATAATTCTGAATTTCTCATCGTAGTCTGCAAGGCCTGCCATATCATCTTCGGTTATGCCGTTTGTGAAATCGAATTTTGCTCCGATAGGCTCGCTCTGATATACGGTGAAGCCCTGCGAAACACGCTTTTCGCAGATTGTTTTAACCATATCAACCGTTTCGTCACCGAGACTCCAATGTGTGTCGCCAAGATAGAAAAACGGAGTTCCGTCATCATAGGTGAAATACTTTTTTCCTGCATTGGTTGTGACAAATCCGTGCTTATAAATCTCGTGTTCACCGCTGTATTCGGTGCAAATAACCTTACCCGTTCTTCCGTTGAGTGAAGCGTTTTCGCTGTCTGTGCAGACGGTTTTATAATACCATGTGCCTGCTGACGGGCAGACAAAACGAATTATCCAGACATTGTCGCCGTCCCAGAAAGCAGGGATTTTATATAATCTGCCGTTGCCCCAAAGCTGCAGTTCCATATCAACGTTGTTGAAAGGGTCCGCGTATGCTTTGTCGCTTTCAAAAGCAATTTCGTTTGCAACCCATGTTTCAGCGGTCGATATCTGTTCGGGGTTTTCAATCGGTTCACCGTTATATTCAATCCACGAATGAGGATTTACCGTTGCAGCAGGGATATCGGTTTCGTCTGTACCTTTAATTCTGTTGATAAGCTTTGCAAAATAATTTACAAATATGCCTGTAATCTCTTCTGCCGTGTTTATTATTGCAGGTGTACCTGCATCTGTTCCGTTTGAAGCATATGATGAGATCACAGTGGATGAAATTACCATAGCAATGCAAAGAAGAAATGAAATTTGTTTTTTGAATTTCATAATTACCTCCACAAATTCTTGTTTGATTATCTTTTCGATATATTGGAATTTGTCAGTTTGTTATACAGTAACACACTTCATCTTCGGGAGTTTTTTTTCTCTGGCAAACCTCTCAACAGTATTCGTTACTCTCATAGAGGATTTTTCCAAAACCTTGCCCGATTTGGTATTCTCTTTCCGATGATATGCTTCCAGCTTATGAAAATCTGTACTTTTGAAGGTAAAGTCAATCACCGCCTCAAGAGCTTCGCTTGCATACCCGTTACCCCAAAAGTTTTCGCCAATACAGTATTCTATCTCGGCAGTATTACAGTCGGAATAAACACGGCAAAAAGCGATTTGTCCAATATTCTCCGCAGATTTCTTTTCAATAATTGCCCATCGGTAAAAATCAGTTTGCAAATAACCTTTTTCCACTCGTCAAGCAAAGATTTCACTTCTTGGGTAGTTGTGTAGATAGGTTCTCCGTATTCAAATTGCACATTAGGATTCGCTATCCAATTCTTTAACATATCATTATCGTCCTCGTCCATAAATGCTCTTAATAGCAAACGAGGTGTTTCTATTGGTTGTGTTCCGCAATGCTTCATCGTATCACCTCTCACTTCTAACCGCCAAATTCTTATTTATATTCCGATGATTTCTCTGATTTCACTTGCATCAATATTATTCAAATTACGGTTTTGCGAAGCAGAGATATAAGCCGCCGCACCTGCAGCTTCGCCGATGCCGACGCAGATAGGCATTACCCTGAAATTGGAGTGTGCCATATGTGTACCCGAAATGTTTCTTCCGCAAAGCAGAAGATTCTCTTTGACTTCGGGAAGAAGACAACGGTATGGAATGGTATATCCCTTTGTCTGTTTAAAATGCTTCTGAACGCCTGTTTTGTCAAGTCCCGCACCAGTGATGTTGTGAACGTCAAAATTAAAGTAGGCATCTTTCACAACGTAATCGTCAAATACTTTTGCTTCGAGTATATCCTGTTCGTTAAGCGTGTAATTTCCCTTGAAATGTCTTGTTTCACGAATGCCAATTAAAGAGGC
>JAZSCO010000224.1:0-11380 GCA_045602965.1 Acutalibacteraceae bacterium
TTTGACTACGGCAACGCTCATTTCATTGTTATGGGCATCAACGCACCTCAGATTCTTGAGGATTGGGCATATAACGACCTGAAAAACAGCGGCAAAACATGGAAACTTGGCGGATATCATTTTCCGATTTATCCTGTTATGCCTGAAGGTCAGAATAATGACGGTTATCCTTGGCTGAGAAAGCCGATTGAAGAAGGCAGACTTGACATTCTTTTTGAAGGTCATGAGCATTCATTTGCAAGAACATTCCCCACGAAGGGTGACGAGCTTTTTGATAAACCGTCAGAAGGAACAGTTCACTACATAGTCGGAAACGGCGGAGGAAATATTTATCATTCAAATGCGCAAAAAATCTGGCATTCCTGTTTCTATCCTCAGGAAATCAGAATGGGTTCATATACTCTCGTTGAAATCGAAGGTAATGTACTTACCGCAACGGCATACCTCGATGACGGCAGAATCATTGATGTTATTACAATTGATAAAGATAAAGACCTGATCACCCCCTATGCTCTTGCACCGACATACGACTGGACAAAAATGGCATTCAAAGGTCAGATGCTGGAACTTATCTCAAGAGAACTTTATCCGGAATTGAAAGACGGAATATGGTATGCGCCTTTCGGAGTGCTCATTCAGTTCATCGGCGGAAAAGTTGTTAAAGAAGCCGAAACGCTTTACGTTGAGGCTTACGGTCACAGAGCAACTTTCACGGTTGGCAGTAAATATGCAAAAACTGATCTCGGAACGGTTGAAATGAACGGTGAAGCATATTTCGTCAGAAACCAGCTTTTTGTTCCTGTTGATGACAGTGCAAAAATGTTTGAAATGGAATGGTATCACGCAAAAAGAAACAATTATATAAATTGGAATACAGCAAGCGAGGATAAACCCCTCTGCAAACATCCTAATGAATAAAGGAGATATTTTATGCTTTACAAGAAAAACTCAGCACCGGTTTTAACGGACGAACTTTTCAAAAATCCTACCTGTGAATACAGAGGTACTCCGTTCTGGGCATGGAACAGCGACCTCAAGGCGGAAGAACTTTGCCGACAGATTGATATTTTCAAAAAAATGGGTCTTGGCGGATTCCATATGCATGTTCGCACAGGCATGTCAACAAACTATCTTTCCGACGAATTCATGGCACTCATTAAATGCTGCGCTGAAAAAGCGGAAAAAGAACATATGCTTGCTTGGCTTTATGACGAGGACAGATGGCCTTCAGGAGCTGCCGGAGGTCTTGTTACAAAAGATAAAGAATACCGTGCACGCTGTCTGCTCATGACAACCGTTCCCTGTGAAAGCAATGAGAACGAAGCAGAAAATCTTGATTCCCGCGCAGAAGGCGGCAGAAACGGTGAAGGATATCTCATCACCTGCTACGATGTTGTTCTTGACGAGAACGGCTTTCTCAAATCATATAAACGAATCGGAGAAAACGATGAGGCGGAAGGCACAAAATGGTATGCTTATCTCAAAGTGCACGCTCCATCACCCTGGTACAACAATCAGACATATCTTGATACCCTCAATCCCAAGGCTGTCAAGCGTTTTGTCGAAGTGACTCACGACAGATACAAAGAAAAAATCGGCGAGCATTTCGGCAATGTTATTCCTGCAATTTTCACCGATGAACCTCAATTCACACGCAAAACTCTCCTTCGTAATTCAACAGATACAGACGATGTTGCCATGCCCTGGACAGACGATATCCCCGAAACATACCAAAAACAGTATGGTGAGGATATCCTTGAATCACTCCCGGAAATTTTCTGGGAGCTTCCCGACGGTAAGGTTTCTCTTACACGCTATCACTATCACGACCACATTTCCGAAAGATTTTCGCAGGCATTTGCCGATGTGTGCGGCGGATGGTGCCGTGAAAACGGTATTGCACTTACCGGTCACATGATGGAAGAACCTACGCTCCAGAGCCAGACCGCTGCTCTCGGTGAAGCGATGCGTTCATACAGAGGCTTTGACCTTCCCGGCATTGATATGCTCTGCGCAAGCTTTGAATTCACAACCGCAAAACAGGCTCAATCCGCAGTTCATCAGTTCGGCAGAGAAGGTATGCTTTCAGAGCTTTACGGCGTTACGGGTTGGGACTACGATTTCAGAGGCTATAAGCTTCACGGCGACTGGCAGGCATGTCTCGGCGTAACAATCAGAGTTCCTCATCTTTCATGGTATGCAATGGGCGGCGAAGCGAAGAGAGACTATCCAGCTTCAATTCATTACCAGTCACCCTGGTGGGAAGAATTCTCATATCTTGAAGACCATTTTGCAAGAGTAAACACCGCCATGACAAGAGGCAAGCCTGTCGTTAAGGTTGGCGTTATTCATCCTGTTGAAAGCTACTGGCTTCATTGGGGACCCAATGATAAAACAGCTCTTGTCCGTGAAAACATGGACGAAAAATTCAGAAATCTTGCGGACTGGCTCCTTAAAGGCAGCATAGATTTCAACTATATCAGCGAATCACTCTTCCCGACACTCTGCGAAAACGCATCCGCACCCCTCAAGGTCGGCGAAATGGAATACGATGCAATCATCGTTCCCGATTGCGAAACTCTCCGTTCAACAACTCTCGAACGACTCGAAAAATTCCGTGAAGCAGGCGGCAAACTCATTTTCGGAGGCAACGCTCCCGCTTATGAAAACGGTGTTATCAGCGAAAGAGGCAAAGCACTTTACGAAAAGTCAACCGTTATCTCATTCGATAAGGAAAAAATTCTCAGCGCCCTTGAAGACAGCAGAACAATCACAATCCGCGAGGCGAACGGAAGACTTTCAAACGAATTCATTTATCAGCTCCGTCATGACGGAAACAGCCGCTGGCTCTTCATCAGCAGATGCTGCGAACCTTACAATAAAGATATTGTTAGAGACAACAACCTCAGAATCAGTATTAATGGCGAATTCACACCTTATATTTATGACACAATCAACGGAGATATCCGTAAGATTCCGTGCAAATATATTAACGGATGTACCGTTATTTCAAAAGTCCTTTATAACTATGACAGCCTTCTTCTCAAGCTTGACGAAGGAAAATCAGATCTGATCGGCGCAGAGCTCGGTAATGTTGATTTGTTCAACACCTGCGCTATGCCGTCACTTGTTGACTATACCCTTTCAGAAAGGAATGTATATCTACTCGATATTGCAGAATTCTCGCTCGACGGCGGTGAATTCAAAGCAGAAGAAGAAATCCTCCGCCTTGATAATGTGTGCAGAAAAGCTCTCGGATTTGTAAAAAGAGGAGGTAGTGTTGCACAGCCCTGGGTACTCGAACCTGAAACAATTGAGCATTATGTAACCTTAAGATTCAATATCCCGAGCGAAATAGAATATTCGGGCGCAGAACTTGCTCTTGAAGATGCCGAAAAAGCAAAAGTCATTTTCAACGGCAACGAAATTGCAATCAATATCACAGGCTGGTATGTTGATAAAGACATCAAAACCATTCCTCTCACCGATATCAAAAAAGGTAAAAATATCCTCGAAATCACCCTTCCCATCGGCAAACGTACAAACACCGAATGGTGCTATATCCTCGGTGATTTCGGCGTAAAAGTAACAGGAAGAGACAAAGTGATAACATCTCTCCCCGAAAAAATCGGATTCGGTTCAATCATCAGTCAAGGTCTCCCCTTCTACGGCGGAAACATCACATATCACCTCGAAGCAGATGGAAATTCAATCGCTGTTGAAGCAACAAGATACAGAGGTGCACTCGTTTCTGTTGCCGTTGACGGTGAAGAAAAAGGCAAGATTGTTTATCCTCCGTATCATCTCGAAATCGACGGTCTCGGAGCAGGAAACCACAAGGTCGATGTAACACTCTTCGGCAACCGTTTCAACGCTTTCGGCTCCGTTCACCTTACCGATACCAAACATTCATGGCACGGTCCCGATGCATGGAGAAGCGATGAAGAATGCTGGAGTTATGAATATGTACTTCGTGACGTCGGTATTCTTGCAAGACCTATTATTAAGGTTAGATAATTTTATACTGCGATTAAGAACGTCGGAAACGGCGTTCTTTTTTAATCATTTTCAACCTTCAGACTCCGATTGCAATGTTAAACTCCGCTCAAAAAATTATCTTATTCGAAATTATGATTCTAAGTTTCAAAAAATTATTTATATTAATCCGTTCTTGACTTTCTCCGGAAATTGTGATATCATTCTATCGAATAATATTCAATAAACAAATTTGTTTATTGATTTCAATCAATAGTTATCAATACTTTTTGAATAGATTTATTACTTTATATTACTTCGTTTTTTTCGTTGCAAATATAACTTGCTCAATTCTGCAAATCACGGTGAAGTCTCCGTTTGCAAAACAAGCATCGACAATTAATTCATTTCATCAATAATATAGCCATTACTTATAATTAAATTCAGAAAGGAGGAGTCTTGTGTTTATCCCTACCCCATTCGGCATCATGCTCAAGGAAACAAGAGAAAACGCCAATCTTTCGCAAGGTGAGCTTGCTGAAGTGCTTCATAAAACGGCACAGTATATCAGCAATATCGAAAAAGGCAAAAACAACTCTCCTCCCGATGACAGCGATATTTATCTTCTCATAAACAAACTCAATCTAAACGATAAGGACGCTGAAAAATTCAGACTTCTCGCCTATGCCGACAGAGGCATGCTTCCCCCTGAAATGTTCCGATATGTTCTTGACAGACCCGCGTTGATTGGACTTATTAATTACGCAATCAGCAATGGAGTTTCAGAAGAATATTGGAGCTTTATTCTCCAAAACACTACTACCGGAAAAGGATGGATTAATAATGAGTAAAACACCTGATTATGTAAAATATGCCGCATCAATTGTTCCGAGTGAGCGTCAGATTAAATGGCAGGAACTTGAATTCTATGCGTTTTTCCATTTCGGAATCAATACTTTTACCAATTCCGAATGGGGCAACGGCAATGAAGATCCCGAATTATTCAATCCCGAAAAACTCGACTGCCGTCAGTGGGTTAAAGTCTGTCAGCTTTCCGGCATGAAAGGTGTTATACTCACCTGCAAACATCATGACGGATTTTGTCTCTGGCCGTCAGCCTACACTGACCACAGCGTTCGTTCAAGCAAATGGAAAGATGGCAAGGGAGACGTTGTTGCGGAATGTGCAAAAGCCTGTAAAGAATTCGGTCTCAAATTCGGTGTTTATCTTTCCCCGTGGGACAGACATGAGCCTTCATACGGTTCAGGCGAAACTTATAACCGTTTCTTTTTGAATCAGCTCCGCGAACTTCTTACCGGTTACGGGGAACTTTTCTGCGTATGGTTTGACGGTGCTTGCGGCGAAGGACCTAACGGCAAGGTTCAGCAATATGACTGGGAAAGCTACTACAAATTAATACGTGAACTTCAGCCTGATGCAACAATTAATATCACAGGTCCTGATGTACGTTGGTGCGGAAATGAAGCCGGTGTTTGCCGTTCAAGCGAATGGAGCGTTGTTCCTTATTGGCATTCAAATCACGAACTTATTGCTGCAGCAAGCCAGAAAGACGTAAGCAAACCGCCTAAAAAAATAAATCCCACTGCCGTTGATCTCGGCAGCAGGAAAGCAATCAAAAAATGCAATAAACTTATATGGTACCCTGCAGAGGTAGATGTTTCGATAAGAAAAGGTTGGTTCTATCATCCCGAGGAGGATTATTCGGTCAAACCTCTTTCGAAGCTTATGGAAATCTATTATAACTCAGTCGGCTCGAACGCCAACTTTCTTCTCAACATTCCGCCGACACCCGAAGGAAAAATCCACGAAAAAGATATGGAAACCCTTCTTTCAATGGGTGCACAGCTCGAAATCGACTTCAACGAAAACCTTGCAGAGGGTTCTGTGATAACCGATAACCGACATCTTGACCAAAAGCATACGGGGCAGATGGCGCTTGAGAGTGATCCTGATAAATACTGGCACTCGGGCGATAATCCCAACGGTGCAGAACTTATTCTCGACCTTGGAGATGAATACGATATCGACAAAATTGTTCTCGGCGAACACATCAGAACAGGTCAGCAGATAGAAAAATTCACCCTTTATGCAGAGATAAAGGGCAAGTGGAAAAAAGTGGGCGCTGGAACAACAATCGGATACAAGAAAATCTGCCGTTTTGACGAAATAAGAGTCCGCAATTTCAAGCTTGTTATAAATAAAGCAAGATGCTTTGCAACTATCGCAAAATTTGAGGCATATTAATCCCAGGTTTTCCATATTTCGGGGCAGTAACCGACGGTTGCCTGCTTACCGTTTCTGACAATCGGAGTTTTAAAAAGCTCACCGTGTTCAAGAAGCTTTTCTTCAATTGCTTCCTTGCTTGCAAGATATTTTATAAAATGCTTCTCATAAGCTTTTGATTTCTCATCAATCAGAGCTTCCATTGAACCGATTGCCTGTTTAACGCTGTTGTATTCGCCCTTGCTGAGATTTTTCTGAGCAAGGTCAACAAACTGGAATTTTATTCCTCTTTCTTTAAAATATCTCTGTGCTTTTTTCGTGTCAAAGCATTTATTCGTTCCGAAAATCTGAATATTCATAAAAAACTCCTTTTTCAGGTAATAATATTATGGTAATAAATATTCCTCCACAAGTCAATAGAGCAATTGAAATTCTCTGTAACAGCGGTTATTCCGCCTATATCGTCGGAGGCGCAGTCCGTAACATCTTAATGGATATACCCGTCAACGACTGGGATATAACCGCATCTGCACATCCCGATAAGACTCTTGAAACTTTCAAGGATTTCAGAACAATAGAAACCGGATTAAAACACGGAACGGTAACAGTCCTTGTTGACAAAATGCCTCTTGAAATAACAACGTTCCGAATTGAGCAGGGCTATTCCGATAACCGCCACCCCGATAAAGTCAGTTTTACTGACAAGGTTGAAGAGGATTTGTCACGAAGAGATTTCACGGTCAACGCAATAGCTTATTCGCCTCAAAAAGGCTTTGTTGATCCGTTTGGCGGATGCGAAGATATAAAGAAAAAGATAATAAGATGTGTCGGAAATCCCGACAAACGCTTCGGAGAAGATGCTTTGAGAATTTTACGGGCATTAAGATTTGCATCCGTTCTCGGTTTCAAAATCGATCATATGACAGCCGAAAGCATTCACAGAAACAAGCATCTTCTGAAAAATATTTCTGCCGAAAGAATTTTCACCGAACTTTCAAAGCTTCTTTGCGGTAAAAAAGCTGCAGATATTCTAGGTGAATACAAAGATGTAATATTCTTTGTGTTGCCGGAGCTTAAACCTATGGACAACTGCGTTCAGAATCACGAAAGACATATTTATGATGTCTGGGAACACACTCTTAAAACAGTTGAATCGATAAAGCCTGAACCGGAGCTCCGTTTTGCCATGCTCTTCCATGATTCGGGAAAACCCCATTGCAAAACAACCGATGAAAACGGAATCGACCATTTTTATTCTCACGGTAAAATAAGCCGAGAAATAGCCAATGATGCATTGATAAAACTGAAAGCATCAAACGCATTCAAAAAAGCGGTTTGCAATTTCGTTGAATATCACGATTTTCTGCCCGACAAAATAAGCAGAAAGACCTACAAAAAATATATCGCAAAACTCGGAATTGAAACGGTCGAAAAGCTGTTTTGGATAAGAGAAGCGGATATTCGCGGACAAAACCCCGTTTTCCTTGAAGAAGGACTTGAACAAAACAAGGCAGGCATGGAATTGTTTCGCAAAATAATAAGTGAAAACACCTGTTTCGGAATAAAAGACCTTGCCATTGACGGCAAGAACCTTCTGGAGCTGGGAATAGAATCGTCCCCTGTTATGGGAAAAATAATTAACACAATTCTTGATGAAGTTATGGATGACAAACTGCCCAACGATAAAGATACATTGATTGAACGGGCAAAACAACTTGCAGGACTGTGAAAGGAGAAATTATGGAAATTGTAAAAATCGAAAACGCACAGGAGTTTGATAAGTTTCTGTGCAGCCATCCGAAAGGACATATGCAGCAGTCGTCTGCATGGGGAAACGTAAAAAAAGAATGGGAATGGACAGGCTTTATCGCCAGAGATGAAAACGGAGAAATAAAGGGTGTTTGCTCTGTTTTGCTCCGTCAGATACCCATGACTCCGTTCAAGATGATGTACGCTCCCAGAGGCCCCGTATGTGACCTTAACGACAAGGAAACCGTATCCGCTCTGCTCAACGCAGCAAAAGAATACGGCATCAAAAACAAAGCCTATACATTAAAGCTTGATACAGATACTCTTGCATCAAATACCGAATATATTTCTCTTCTTGAAAGCCTCGGATTCACTTTCAAGGAGCACAACGCAAGCTTCGACACAATTCAGTCAAGATATATTTTCCGTCTTGATGTAAGCGGCAAAACCGAAGACGAGCTCATGGCAACCTTCCATCCCAAAACACGCTACAACATCCGTCTTGCCGCAAGAAAAGGCGTTACGATTGAAATCAAAGGCGCAGAAGCATGTGAAGAATTCCATAAACTGATGCTTGTTACGGGCACAAGAGACAACTTCGTAACCAGAGACGCTTCTTATTTCAGAAGAGTCATGGATGCTTTCGGCGAAAATGCAAGAATTTATTTTGCATATTATGAAGGCAAGCCCATAGCGGGTGCGCTCGATGTACGCTGCGGAGATAAGGTTTGGTATCTTTACGGCGCAAGCTCAAACGAGCACCGCAATGTTATGCCCAACTATCTTGTACAGTGGGAAATGATTAAATGGGCAATGGAATGCGGCTGTAAATACTACGATTTCAGAGGCGGCTATCCTGACGAAAACAATCCGCTTCACGGCATTTTTAAATTCAAAAAAGGATTCTGCAACGACTACATGGAGCTTATGGGCGAAGCAGACCTCATAATCAACAAGCTCGGATTCACAGCGGTAAATTTAGCTCAGAAAGCAGCAAAATCAACACGTAAAATCAGAGCAAAGCTCTTAAATAAATAAAAATCCTTGTCGGGATTCATGCCCCGACAGTTCAACTCCTCCATATGATTGAAGGCAGCACCTTTGCGTGCTGCCTTCAACCTTTTATATTCATTTTTTCTTGATTCTCGACCAATATTCCTTGGATGCCTGCTCCATTTTATTGTCACCGAATTCATAATATTTTTTATTCTTTATCGCATCGGGAAGATACTGCTGTTCAACCCAATGTCCCGGAAAATCATGAGCATATTTATAGAACTGACCCTTATTCGGATTATCCTCACCGTCATAGTGCATATTCTGCAGCTGGCGGGGCACAGGTCCTGTTCTTCCTGCGGCAACATCTGACATGGCGGAATTTATCGCTCCGTATGCACTATTGGATTTCGGACTCGTTGCAACAAGTATAACCGCATCTGCAAGAGGTATTCTCGCTTCGGGAAGTCCGAGCATCATAGCAGAATCAACCGCAGCTTTAACTATCGGAATTATCTGAGGATATGCAAGCCCGACATCCTCGCAGGCACAAACCAGAAGTCTTCTGCAAGCCGAAGGCAAATCTCCCGCTTCAAGCAGTCTTGCAAGATAATGCACCGCCGCATCGGGGTCGGAGCCACGCATTGATTTCTGGAATGCAGAAATTATATCATAATGCTCATCGCCGTCTTTATCATATCTCATTGCACTCTTCTGCGTAAGAGATTTTGCGCTTTCGAGAGTTATCAGCTTTCTGTTTCCGTCGGCACTTGCCGAAAGCACACAAAGCTCAACGCTGTTTATTGCCTTTCTGACATCGCCTGCACTTGCCGTTGCGATATGAGAATAAACGCCGTCTTCAACAGAGTATTCCTCTCCCCTGTCCTCAGCCATAAAATCAAATGCACGCCTTACCGCCTTTTCTGCCTCGGACGGTGTAACACTTTTGAATTCAAAGACAGTTGAACGGCTGAGAATCGCACTGTAAACATAGAAATACGGATTTTCGGTTGTTGATGCAATCAGGGTTATTGCGCCGTTTTCGATATATTCAAGCAAAGTCTGCTGCTGCTTTTTATTGAAATACTGTATTTCGTCAAGATAAAGAAGAATCCCGTTGGGAGCAATGAATGTGTCAAGTTTTGCAACAACGTCTTTGATATCTGCCGTACCTGCCGTTGTACCGTTAAGTTTCACAAGATGCCGGTCGGTTGTTTTTGCAATTATACTTGCAAGAGTTGTTTTGCCGACTCCGGGTGGACCGTAAAAGACCATATTCGGCAACTCGCCTGACTTAATAATATTGCGCAAAGGCTTGCCCTCACCCAGAAGGTGCGGCTGACCGATTATATCTTCAATTTTTTTCGGACGGAGTCTGTCCGCAAGCGGTGCCGACATATCAAACCCTGCCTTTCATTTGAATTCAGTTAAGTATAACAAATTATCATTATATATTCAAGTATTAAAAGCACTCTATTTCTGCATGATTGCTTGCAAAAATCCGCCTTTTTGCAAGAATTATGAAAGTCCATTGACTGTATGTTGCAAATCCGCCTTATATTATTCATTGTTTTTGGTTTTTTTAACAAAATTATGAAAGTTTCAATATTTTTTGTTGCATTTTATCCGTGTTAGGTATATTATAGTATGCAAGCAGTTTATTCTGTATGAATAAGTTTATAGAAGACTGTCATTTTTGCGGCAGTTTATAGAAGGAGTGTTTCTTTTGAATTATGTAGAAAGAGTCATCAATCAGGTGGCAACCAAATATGCAAGAGAGCCCGAATTCGTTCAGACCGTTACAGAGGTTTTCGAATCAATCGCTCCCGTTGTTGAACAGCATCCCGAATACGAAGCAACCGCTTTGCTTGAAAGAATGGCTGAACCTGAAAGACAGATTACTTTCAGAGTATCATGGATTGACGATAACGGCAAGGTTAATGTAAATACAGGTTACAGAGTTCAGTTCAACGGTGCTATCGGTCCTTACAAGGGCGGTCTTCGTTTCCATCCCTCAGTATACAGCGGCATCATGAAATTCCTCGGCTTTGAACAGACATTCAAGAACAGCCTTACAGGTCTTCCCATCGGCGGCGCAAAGGGCGGCCCCGACTTCGACACCAGAGGCAAGAGCGACGCTGAAATTCTTCGCTTCTGCCAGGCATTCATGACAGAACTTTACAGACACATCGGTCCTGACGTTGACGTTCCTGCAGGCGATATCGGCGTTGGCGGCAGAGAAATCGGTTATCTTTACGGTCAGTACAGACGTATCAAGGGCGCATTCGAAAACGGCGTTCTCACAGGTAAAGGCCTTTCATACGGTGGTTCTCTCATCAGACCCGAAGCAACGGGCTACGGCGCAACATACTATGCCGTTGAGCTTCTCAAGCACTTCGGTGAAGAACTCAAAGGC
>JAZSCO010000225.1:0-4660 GCA_045602965.1 Acutalibacteraceae bacterium
GCTCGTATGCCTGTCGGATTCAATAATTTTGCAAGAAAGCTTGATGAAATTGTTCCCGGTTCATACGAAAGCTGTATGACGGCATTTGACTTATCTACCCGTATGTTCAATGTGTTTGATTGCCTTGATAATCTCGGAAAGCTTCCCGGTGTCCTGAAAGACCTTCCCGACATTATGAGAATGACAACCTGTACTCTCAAAGAGGGTCTTGATATTCTCGGTATGCCCAAAAAAGCACAGGATATTTTTAATACATACTGGTGCTATATGGGTATTCCTGCATCGCAGTTTGATTTTCTTTATTATATGTGCGTGCTTCACAGCTATGTAAAGAGCGGTACGGGTATACCCCGTAACAGAAGCCACGAAATGAGCCTTGCAATTGATAAGGCTATCCGTGATAACGGCGGAGATATATGGTATAACTCCGAGGTTACAAAGGTTATCATGGAGAACGGAAAGCCTGCAGGCGTTGTTATCAACGGTGAAAAGGAAGTTTACGGTAAGTACTTTATTTGTAATTCATATCCCTATGCGGTGTTCAACGATCTCTTTGAAAAAAAGGATGTTCCCGAAAAGCAGATAAAAATGCTTAACGCAAGAAAAACAGCTTGTGCTCTTACAACAGTTTATCTCGGTATGAATGTTACAAAGGAAGAACTCGGCATTACCGATTACTCCGTATTTATTGCTCCCGATTCGGATTCCGATAAACAGTATGAGGCTGCACAGAACTTTTTCAACGGTTTTTGCATTATCAACTGTCTCAACGAAATCATTCCCGACTGCACTCCCGAAGGAACTTGTCAGCTTTTCCTTACTTCAATGACTTTCAACGATGTCATGAAGGATATCAAGCCTCAGGATTATAAGAAATTTAAAACAAAGGTTGCAAAGGATATGATTGAAACCTGCGAAAAGGCTCTCAATATTTCCATTACTCCTTATATTGAAGAAATCGAAATTGCTCTTCCGCCCACCTTTTCACGCTATCTCAACACTCCGCTCGGCACACCTTACGGATACAGACTTGAAAAGTGGGACAGCCTGATTCCCAGAACGGTTCAGTATATGAAAGACCAACCGTTTGAAAACTTCTTTTTCTGCGGTGCAACTCAGGAAAGAGGCGACGGTTACGGCTGTGCTTATTATACAGGTGAAAAAGCTGCAGGCATCGTTGTTAAAAAAATGAAGGAGGGCAAATAAGATGGCAAGCAAGCTTAAAAAAGATTTAAAAGCGACGAATTTTATTCCGCTTCTCAAAAACAGACAGGCAAGATTTGATTCGGCAAGCTCAACGCTTTCACCTATTGCCGATAATGCAACGGCAATTGCCCGTGCTCTTCATCCCAAGCGTCAGTATCTCAAGGTTGCCGAAGTGAAAGATATGTCACCCGATTGTAAAAGCTTTACTCTTGTTCCCGATCCTGAAAGAGGAACAAAAGAGCTTGCATATTTCGGCGCAGGTAAATATCTCACTGTATTCGAAACAATCAACGGCATGCCTGTTACAAGAGCATATTCAATTTCGTCCTCACCCAAGGATTCGCTTGACGGCAAGTATGTTTTAACAATAAAGCTCGTTGACGGCGGACTTGTTTCAAGATATATCTTTGACACATGGACAGTCGGTGCAAATGTTGAAGTTTCCGCACCGTCGGGTAACTTTGAGTATCAGCCTTTGCGTGATGCGGAGAAGGTTATCTGCGTTGCAGGCGGAAGCGGTATAACACCGTTCATTTCAATGGCAAATGCAATTGCTGACGGCGATGAAGATTTTGAAATGACACTTCTTTACGGAAGCCGTAACAAAGAAAATATTCTTTTCTTTGACGAACTTGAAGAGCTCGAAAAGAAATGCGATAAGATAAAGGTAGTTCATGTTCTCAGCGATGAGAAAAAGAAAATCAAGGGAACAGAGAAAGGATTTATTACTGCAGAGCTTATAAAGAAATATGCACCCGAAAACGAAGCGTATTCCGTATTTCTCTGCGGACCTCAGCAGATGTATGAATTTGTTGACAAAGAACTTGAAAAACTCTCTCTTGCAAAGAAATACATCCGTCATGAAATGTTCGGCGAATTCCATAATCCGTCATCACAGCCTGATTATCCCTCGGGAATTCCCGAAAGAGTAAAAATCACCGTTACAATTCAGGATAAGACATACATTATCTTCGGTTCATCCTCGGATTCGGTTATGCAGATAATCGAGAAAAACGGTCTTTCGGCACCTGCAAGATGCAGAAGCGGTGAGTGCGGATTCTGCCATTCACATCTTATTTCGGGTGAGGTTTATGTTCCCAAACATCTTGAATACCGCCGTTTTGCAGACTATCAGTTCGGCTGTATTCATCCCTGTTGTTCATTCCCTCTTACAGACCTTGAAATAAATGTTCCCCCTGCAAAATAAAACAATCGGACTCGGAATGTGTATGCATTCCGAGTTTTTTGTAATGATTTTCTTCTTGACTTTTGTGAGAAAAGGATATATTATATAATCCAAAACAGAACAAACGTTCGAAAATTAAAAGGGGGATACGCATGGTCAGAAAAGTGTTTGTTGACGTGTATGTGCTTGTTGATAAAGACGGCAAGCGCAGACCTTTGCGTATTCAATGGGAGGACGGCACTGTTTATACCGTTGAAAGGCTTCTCAACCGATGCCGTTGCTGTTCAAGGAATGTGGGTGGCGGTGAAATTCGCTACACGGTTCAGATTAACGGCAGAGAAACTTTTATCTATGAGGATAACCACGGTAAATGGTTTGTTGAGGGGAAATGTTAATTATATTTTTTTAATAATATTTTTGACTAATCTGTAATTTTATGTTATTATTATTGAGTTAGGATCTTTAGTGCTTTGGAAGGAGAAAAATATGAGTGTTGAATTAAAAAGAACTTATGTGCCGTTCAAGGATTGGAAAGAAAAATCAAAGCAGACCGAATATACCGAAAGCACTCCTCTTCTTGCTCCTGACGGAACTTTGCTTGCAAAGGGCTGGGCAAGGAAGAATGTGTTTGAATATAACAGAGATTATGTTAAAACAGGTATAATGAGCCGTAAAGAATGGGATTTTTACAATATTGCCGACGATAAAATGCAGATGCTTGTCAGCTTTGCAAATATCAATATGGGCGGATATGTCGGAGCAAAGCTTGTTGACCTCAAAACGGGAGAAGTTATCATTGACGCAACTCAGCTTTTCCTTGGAGGCAAGAAGCATATTCCTCCCGCAAAGGGTGATGAACCTAACCGCTTCAAGGATAAAATCGGAAGTGCAGAGTTTGATTTTATAACAAAAGAAAACGAAAGAACTCTTTGGTTTAAGAAGAAACACAGCGGAAAGAATGTTGAATGTACCTGTCAGATGGATATTATGCCGGGTCTTGAAAACATCACAACCGTTCTTCCGTTTGAAGGCGATAAAACCAAGTATTTCATGACAACAAAGCAGTTTTGCATGCCTTGCGATGCCGAATTCAGAGTTGATGATTTTACATATAAGTTTTCAAAGGAGAATTCATTCTGTACCCTTGACTGGGGCAGAGTAAACACTCCTCACAAAATGGTTTGGTACTGGGGCAGCGCATCAACTTATGTTCCCGATGAAAACGGAATAAAACATCTTCTCGGTTTTGAAATCACATGGGCAATCGGTGACGAAAGCAACGCAACGGAAACCTGCATTCTCTATGACGGCAAGGTTCATAAAATCGGTGCTGTTGATGTTGAAAAATTCCCGAAAAACAGATATCTCGAGGAATGGAAATTTGTTTCAGAGGATGGAAGATTCAATATGACCATGACTCCGACACTTGATAACCATTCGGATATCAATTTCCTTATCGGCAGAATGAACTGCCATCAGATTTTCGGCGTATGGAACGGCGATGTAACTCTCGATGACGGAAGAAAAATTGAAATTAAAGACCTCTTTACTTTCTGCGAATACGTGGAAAACAGATGGTAATATAAAAGGGAGAAATAACTATGAGCGAAATTTTTAATGTTCCCGCAATCAAATACGAAGGACCCAAAAGCAAAAATCCTCTCGCTTTCAAATACTATGATAAAGACCGTGTTATCATGGGCAAAAAGATGAGCGAGCATCTCAGATTTGCCATGGCATGGTGGCACAATCTCTGCGCTTGCGGAACAGATATGTTCGGCAGAGACACAGCAGAAAAATCTTTCGGCGCAGTTCCCGGAACAATGGAACATGCAAAGGCAAAGGTTGATGCAGGTTTTGAATTCATGTCAAAGCTCGGCGTGGAATATTTCTGCTTCCATGATGCAGACATTGTTCCCGCTGCAGATGATATCAAAGAAACAAACAGAAGACTTGACGAAATCACCGATTATATCCTTGAAAAGATGAACGAAACAGGCATCAAGTGTCTCTGGGGTACAGCAAATATGTTCTCCGACCCCCGTTTTATGAACGGTGCAGGCAGCACAAATTCTGCAGATGTTTTCTGCTTTGCCGCTGCTCAGGTTAAAAAGGCTCTTGATTTAACAGTTAAACTCGGCGGTAAGGGTTATGTTTTCTGGGGCGGCAGAGAAGGTTACGAAACACTTCTTAACACGGATGTCAAATTTGAGCAGGAAAATATTGCCCGTCTTATGCGCCTTGCGGTTGATTACGGCAGAAAAATCG
>JAZSCO010000226.1:0-8406 GCA_045602965.1 Acutalibacteraceae bacterium
TAAGTGCAGTATATGTTGAGGGAACGTATTCGTCCTCAGCCGAAACAAAGGTGTAGCCTTTTGCTTCAAGGTCGTCTCTTACTGCGCCGCAATCGTTAGGCTCTGTTCTGATTTCGAAAACGCCTTCATCATCGGTGATGAAATCTGTTGCGCCTGCTTCAAGGGCGTCTTCCATGAGCTTATCTTCGTCAACGCCTTCAGCCTCAACAACAAGTACGCCCTGCCTTGAGAACATAAATGAAACGCAGCCGCTCTGACCCATGTTTCCGCCGTATTTATCGAAATAGTGACGGACATCGCCTGCTGTACGGTTACGGTTATCGGTAAGAGCTTCAACGATAACTGCAACGCCTGAAGGACCGTAGCCTTCGTATACGATTTCTTCGTAATCAGCGCCGCCTGTTTCGCCGGCAGCCTTTTTGATGATTCTTTCGATATTGTCATTGGGAACGTTGTTTGCCTTAGCTTTTGCGATAACGTCCTTGAGCTTTGAGTTTGAAGCGGGGTCGGGACCGCCTTCACGAACAACAACCGCAATCTCTCTGCCTATCTTTGTGAAAATCTTGGCTCTCTGATTATCGGTTTTTTCTTTCTTTCTTTTAATGGTACTCCATTTTGAATGGCCTGACATTTAGAAAACCTCTCTTTGAAAAATTTAACTTAATAATTATATATCAACGTTATATTGTTGTCAAGAATTAAATGGACTTGGTGAATCCTTCGCCGAGAATTTCGTTTGCTTCGCTGACAATAATGAACGTTTTTTCGTCTATGGATTTAACTGTTTTGAGAATGCCGGAAATCTCATGCTTTCTTGCAACGCAGATGAGAATGTTTTTGCTGTTGCCTGTGTAAGCGCCTTTTGCGGGGACGATTGAAACGCCTCTTGGTGACGAGCGAACAATTGCATCCGCAACCTCCTCGGCTTTTTCCGTAACAATCATAAGCATCTTGCCGTTGCCTGTACCGTAAATCAAAGCATCAATAACCTTTGTGCTGACGAATATCATGATGATGGCGTAAAGACCGCTTTCGATGCTTCGGAAAACAAGCATTCCCGAGCCTACAACGATTGCATCGGCAATCATAACGATTGTTCCGACGGTGATGTGAGGCCATCTTTTGTGAATGAGTCTGCCGACGATATCTGTGCCGCCGCTTGTTGCACCGGTTATCATGATAAGACCGAGTCCCGAACCCTGAAGAAGGCCGCAGAATAACGCGGCAAGAATCTTATCGCCCTGATATTCGGGTGCGAACATTGCCGTAACATCGAGTGCGGTTGAAAGAAGCACCGTTACCCATAATGTTCTTGCAACGAGCTTTTTGCCGAGGAATTTCCACATAAGAATGAGCAGGGGAATGTTGAGAATAAGGTTAACTGTACCAACGGGAAATTCAAAAAGGTGATTGAGAATAACAGCAACACCTGTTACGCCGCTTTGTGCAATGGAATTAGGAATGGAAAAGCTGTTAACGCCGAATGAATACAACAGACATCCGATTATCCACATGATATTGTTTTTTGCAATGTCAATTGCTTTCGCTTTGTTCATATAATTATTCACCGCTGTTTTTTGAAATTTCGGAATAAAGATAGCTGATTCTGTCCGTTTCTCCTTTTAGCCACAACCAGCCGAAAAGGCTTTCAAGCCCCGTTGCGTAATGGTAATCCGAGCTTGAAGCATTTTTTGCTTTTGAGCCTACATGAGCATTTCTGCCTCTTTTGAAAACTGCCGTCTCATCTTCTGTGAGAAGCGGCATTATTTTTTTGACTGCTTCAGCCTGTGCAACGGCACAAACCTGTTTACTTGCCAGATTATGGAGAGCATTGACCGGTCTGTTGGCTTCGCACACAAGCTCGCATCTGGTCAGTAAGTCAAAAACCGTGTCGCCCACAAATGCAAGGGTAAGGGGACTGAGCGAAGAAACATCAACGTTTTTATCGTGTAAAATATCCATGATTTTCCTCGCAATCAGTTAACAAAATCAAATTCAAGGTCGTAAATTGAAACGGTATCGCCTTCACAGATGCCTCTTTCACGAAGTGCGTCTATAATACCGCTTGAAATAAGGATTCTCTGGAAATACTGAAGTGATTCGTAGTCATCAAGGTCGGTGCGCTGAAGAATTTTGAGAAGCCAGGGAGCTTCAACAAAGAAAACATCGTCCTCAACGCGGATTGTAAAGCCTTTATCATTCTGCTTTTCAAACATTTCAAGGGGAATTGCTTCAGCCTCATATTTTTTTATGGGGGGAAGAGTCTGCAATTTGTTCCACACCGCGCTGATCAATTCGTCAGTGCCTTCTGTAATGGGAGCGCACATTGTGTGGAATTCGTAGCCTTTTCCTTCGAAGTAGTCGCGAAGTTTTTCAAGCTGTTCATCGCTTGCAAGGTCAATTTTGTTTGCCGCAACAATCTGCGGCCTTTTTGCAAGCTCCGGGTCGAATTTTTCAAGCTCTTTGTTAATGATTTCAAAGTCCTCAATCGGGTCTCTGCCTTCGCTTCCTGCGGCATCAACAATGTGAACAAGAAGTCTGCAACGGTCAACATGGCGGAGAAATTCGTGTCCGAGACCGACACCGTCTCCCGCACCTTCAATAAGACCGGGAATATCCGCCATAACAAATGAACTTCCTTCACCCAGAGAAACTACTCCGAGCACGGGAGTGAGGGTTGTGAAATGATAGTTTGCAATGATGGGTTTTGCCTGACTCACAACTGAAACAAGCGTTGATTTCCCTACGTTCGGGAAGCCGAGAAGACCAACGTCGGCAAGGAGTTTGAGCTCAAGATTAACCTCCCATTCTTCGCCGGGAACACCGCTTTTTGCAAATCTCGGAACCTGTCTTGTAGGCGAAGCGAAATGAGGGTTTCCCCATCCGCCCTTACCGCCTTTTGCAGCAATAAATTCTTCCATATCGCTCATGTCAGCCATAACAGCTCCGCTTTCAACCTCTCTGATTATTGTGCCTCGCGGCACTTTAATTATGAGATCTTCACCGCCTCTGCCGTTTTTGCGGCCGCCTGAACCGTTTTCACCGTTGGGCGCAACATACTTTCTTTTATAGCGAAAGTCCGCAAGCGTTGCAAGGTTATCATCAACCTTGAAAACGATGTTGCCGCCTTTGCCGCCGTCACCGCCGTCAGGACCGCCTGCCGCAACATATTTTTCTCTGCGGAAGCTGACAGCACCGTTGCCGCCGTTACCTGCTTTTATTTTTATTTTCGCAATATCAACAAACATATTCTTTTACCTTTTCTGATTATTTTGAAACATATCTATTCATCATAGATTATATCTTAAACATTCTTCTTTTACAATTGATAAATTCTACAATTTATTATAATATTATTTACAAATATTTTACTTTTATTTTTAAAAAATATATGTTATACTATTCTGTAATTAAAATGGATTAGTATCGGCAGGTGAGAGTATGGCAGTTAAAATCAGCGAAATCGTAAAAGGCAGTATTGCTGAAAAGAAAAAAATCGGTGCGGGTGACACACTTATCAGTATCAACGGCAACGAAATAAACGATGTTCTTGATTACCGTTTTTATATTAACGACACAAAGCTTCTTCTTTCGCTGAAAACAGCTGACGAAAAATCAAGGCTTGCCGTTGTTCACAAAGATGAGTTTGAAGATATCGGACTTGAATTTGAAACTTATCTTATGGATAAACAGAGGAGCTGCAAAAACAAATGCATTTTCTGTTTCATTGACCAGCTTCCGAAGGGACTGCGCAAAAGTCTTTATTTCAAAGACGATGATTCGAGATTATCATTCCTTTTCGGAAATTATATAACACTCACCAATCTGACCGACAGCGAAGCGGAAAGAATAATAAAAATGCATATCAGTCCCGTCAACATTTCGGTGCAGACGATGAATCCTGACCTGAGAGTTAAAATGATGGCAAATCCCAAAGCAGGAGAATCGCTGAAATATCTGCATAAATTTGCGAAGGCTGAACTTGCAATCAATACGCAGCTTGTTCTTTGTCCCGGAATTAATGACGGGCAAGAGCTTGAAAGAAGCCTTGATGAACTTGGCGCACTTTATCCGTCCGTGCAGAGTATAGCGTCTGTCCCTGTCGGACTTTCCGACCACCGTGAGGGACTTTATCAGATCGAACCGTATACAAAAGAGACAGCCCGAGAGGTTATCGGAATAATAGATAAATTCAACAAAAGATTCAAAGAAGAACACGGAGAAATAATTGCATATGCGGCGGATGAGTTTTATCTTAAAGCAGAGCTTCCCATGCCCGATGCGGATTATTATAACGGTTTTCCTCAGCTTGAAAACGGTGTCGGAATGTGGGCGCTTCTTGAATCGGAATTCAGCGACGCTCTTAACGAATGTAAGACAGAGTCGCTTGAGAGAAAGGCAACAATAGTCACGGGTAAGGCGGCATATCCACTGATTTCCCTGCTTGCAAAAAAAGCTTGTGACAGAATCAAAGGACTTCAGATAAATGTTGTTGCAGCAGAAAATAAGCTTCTCGGAAAAATGATAACGGTTTCGGGACTTCTTTGCGGCAAGGATATAGCATCCGCCCTTGAAGGGAAAAATCTCGGCGATGAACTTATAATTCCGCCCAACTGTCTGCGTAGCGAAGGTGATATGTTCCTTGATGATATGACGGTTGAAGATCTTTCGGAGATTTTGAATATAAAAATTACTCAGAACGGCAGCAGCGGTGAAGAACTGCTCTCCGCAATGTTAGGAGGTTGAATATATGGCACGAAGCGTAGTAGCGATAGTCGGCAGACCTAACGTCGGCAAATCAACGCTTTTTAATAAGCTCGTGGGTGAACGTCTTTCTATTGTTGACGACACCCCGGGTGTTACAAGAGACAGAATTTACGGCGACTGTGAGTGGCTCGGAAGGCATTTTATGCTTATCGATACAGGCGGTATCGAACCGTATTCAGACGATATTATTCTCAAGCAGATGAGAATGCAGGCAGAGCTTGCAATTGACAGTGCAGAGGTAATCATTCTTGTTACGGATATCCGTTCGGGTGTTGTTGCGACTGACAGTGAGGTTGCCGCAATGCTTCAGAAGAGCGGTAAGCCTGTGATTCTCTGCGTTAACAAATGCGACACACCGGGTGAACTTCCCCCTGATTTTTATGAGTTCTATAATCTTGGTCTCGGCGATCCGTTCCCCGTTTCTTCCGTTCACGGTATGGGTACGGGCGATTTGCTCGATGAAGTTCTCAAATATCTTCCCGATGACGATGAAAACGAGGACGAAAGAGATTCAATCAGCGTTGCCGTTATAGGTAAACCCAATGTAGGCAAGTCCTCTCTTGTTAATGCTGTTCTCGGTGAAAACAGAATGATTGTTTCGAATATTGCCGGCACAACGAGAGATGCAACAGATTCGCTTGTTGAGAATGATCACGGGAAATTCGTGTTTATTGATACAGCAGGTCTTCGCAGAAAGAGCCGCGTATACGACCAGATAGAAAAGTACTCTATAATCAGAGCCAAAATGGCGGTTGAAAGAGCACAGGTTTGTGTTATTATGATTGACGCAACCGAAGGCTTTACCGAGCAGGATTCCAAGGTTGCAGGTATCGCTCATGAAATGGGCAAGGCTTGTATTATTGCGGTTAATAAATGGGATGCCGTTGAAAAAGACGGAAAAACCATGGACAGCATGAGAAAGCAGCTTATGAAGGATTTCTCGTTTATGTCTTACGCACCCATTATTTTCATCTCCGCAAAAGAAAAAATCAGACTTGACCGTCTTTTTGAACTTATCAAGTTCGTTGATACCCAGAACGCAATGCGTATTTCGACAGGTAAGCTCAACGATGTTCTTGCAGATGCAACCGCAAGAGTTCAGCCGCCCACAGATAAGGGTAAGCGCCTTAAAATTTACTATATGACTCAGGCTTCAACAAGACCGCCGACATTCGTTTGCTTTGTTAATAACGCAGAGCTTTTCCACTATAGCTATCAGCGTTATCTTGACAATCAGATAAGAGCAACCTTCGGTCTTGAAGGAACGCCCACAAGAATGGTAATCCGCGAAAGAGAGTCAAATAAGAAATGATAGTTCTCGGAATTGACCCCGGCTATGCTATAGTCGGTTACGGTGTGATTGAATATCATAACAACCATTTCAGGGTTCTTGATTTCGGTGCGATAACAACAGAAGCGCACACTCCGTTCAATGAACGCCTTGAAAGAATTTATAACTGCGCCTGTATGCTTATCGACAGATATCATCCCGATGCAATGGCGATTGAAAAACTCTTTTTCAATACCAACCAGAAAACGGCGATTGATGTTGCGCAGGCAAGAGGAGTTCTTGTGCTTGCGGCACAGCAGGCAAAAATGCCGATTTTTGAATATACACCTCTTCAGGTGAAGCAGAGCGTTGTCGGCTACGGCAGAGCAGAGAAGAAGCAGGTTCAGGAAATGACAAGAGTCATGCTGAATCTTGAAAAGATTCCCAAGCCCGACGATGCTGCCGATGCTCTTGCCATGGCAATTTGTCATTGCCACAGTGCAGGGTCGCTCATCGGCTCGCTTCGTTCAAGATTGTAATAAAATAACCAAGGAGCTTAATATGTTTTACAGCTTAACAGGTAAAATAGTTTATGCCGATGAGAGCAGCGTCGCTCTTGACTGCGGCGGAGTTGCATTCAGACTTTATACAACGCTCAACACATTAAAAAAATGCGCCGATATCGGTCAGACACAAACTCTTTTTACTCACCTTAACGTGCGTGAAGATGCTCTTGACCTTTTCGGATTTGCAGATAAAAGCGAGCTCGACTGCTTCAAGATGCTTACAGGTGTTTCGGGTGTCGGTCCTAAGGCAGGTCTTGCAATTTTATCGCAGCTTACCCCCGATATGCTTGCGGTGAGTGTTGCAGGCGGAGATGTAAAAGCAATTACTGCGGCACAGGGAGTAGGACCAAAAATTGCACAGAGAATTGTTCTCGAGCTTAAAGGCAAGCTTGATGTTTTTGCTTCAACTTCAGAAGCTATGGGCAATATCGCTGCCGCACAGAAGGCAACTGTCAGCTATGCCGGTGAGGATGCGGTCAATGCACTTGTCATGCTCGGCTACAGTCGCTCCGAGGCAAGCATAGCCGTCGGCAAGCTTGACGGCAATCTTTCAACAGAAGATATGATAAAGCAGGCTCTCAAACAGCTTGCAAAGAATTTTTAATACAGGAGGGATACCGTGGACTTTGATTTTGAAAACAGAATAGTTGCCCCCGAATTCACTTCAACGGAAGACAGTGACATAGAATTTTCCCTCCGTCCAAAAACTCTCGGCGAATATATCGGTCAGGACAAGGTAAAAGAAAATCTTTCAATATATATTGAAGCTGCCCGTCAGAGAGGAGAGCCTCTTGACCATGTTTTGCTCTACGGTCCTCCCGGACTCGGCAAAACAACCCTTGCAGGTATTATTGCCAATGAAATGGGCGTTAATTTCAGAGTAACAAGCGGACCTGCAATCGAAAAGCCCGGAGATTTGGCGGCTTTGCTTACAAATCTTAATGACGGTGACGTTCTTTTCATTGACGAAATCCACCGTCTTTCAAGAGCAGTTGAAGAAGTTCTTTATCCTGCGATGGAAGATAATGTGCTCGATATCATTATCGGCAAAGGTCCTTCCGCACGCTCGATAAGACTCGACCTTCACCGTTTCACTCTTGTCGGTGCAACAACAAGAGCAGGTCAGCTCAGTGCGCCTCTTCGTGACCGTTTCGGAGTTATTCTGCGACTTGAAATGTATACTCCCGAACAGCTTTCACAGATAGTCAACAGAAGTGCGGGAATTCTTAATATGGATATTGACCCCCACGGCTCAATGGAGATTGCGTCACGTTCACGAGGAACACCGCGTATTGCGAACCGACTTCTTAAGAGAGCAAGGGACTTTGCGCAGGTTATGTGCGACGGTTCAATCAGTAAGGAAGCTGCATCTCTTGCGCTTGACAGAATGGAGATTGATGCACTCGGTCTTGACTCGATCGACAGACTTATTCTCACAACAATGATCAAGAATTATAACGGCGGTCCCGTAGGTCTTGAAACAATTGCTGCTGCAATAGGTGAAGAAGCCGTGACAATAGAGGATGTTTATGAGCCTTATCTTATGCAGGTCGGTTTTTTAAGCCGTACCCCGAGAGGCAGAATGGTAACTCCCGCAGGCTACGCTCATTTGGGTATTGCCATGCCTGGACAGCAGAGAATGGATGTGTAATTTATGAGAAAAGCAGACAACTGGATTGATTATGAGCTTATAGATTGCTCCGACGGAGAAAGACTTGAACGTTGGGGAGATATTATTCTTGTGCGTCCCGACCTTCAGGTTATCTGGAAAACTCACAAGGAAAATCCGCTTTGGTATAATCC
>JAZSCO010000227.1:0-8926 GCA_045602965.1 Acutalibacteraceae bacterium
CTGTGGTGGTTTGATATGTGGGGCGGTTGGTATGCCGATGACGATATCATGAACGAAATGGCAACCTACAAGAGTATATATGAGCAAAGCTTAACCGATGCCGACAGAAGCTCAAAAGCCGAGGTTGCGGTATTCGTTGACGAAAGCGCATATAAATATCTCACGAACTGTTCATTGCGAAACATTTTCCACTCTCAGCGCGAAGAACTCGGTCTTATGGGCACGCCGTATGATATTTATGACGTTTATGATTTTGAAGCTGTTTATCAGAATTATAAAGCAGTTATTTTGTTATCAAGCGCAAAGACATATTATATGGAGATTGCCCGTAACATTTGCAAAACAAACAACATTCCATATATTATGACCTCAGGTCTTAAGGAAAAATTCACGGTAACCGAGCTGAGAGCTTTTTGTGAAACAAACGGAATTCATATTTACTGTGAAACCGATGACATTATTTATGTAAACGAAAACTATATCTGCATTTATGCTGTAACCGACGGTAAAAAAACAATTGATTTCGGCAAGGAAAGAAACATCTATGAGTTACTCGGCGGCACTTATCAGGATACCGCAGATTGTTTTAGTGTTGAAATGCAAAAAGGCGAAACAAGGCTTTTCAGGCTCGGCTGATAAAACTTATTGAAAAACAGACAAATAACAATTTGTGCATCAGACAGAATCTCCTGTTAATTTATACAGATAATTAATTATTAATGAGAAAATTCAGATTCCGAGGCTATACTGCTTATTATTTGTGTTATATAATACATTTATAGGTCTCGGAGATGCCGATTTGCTTGTCAGTCCAACCATACATACGCTCGATATTCTTACGTTTGTAATTTCAGTCTGTAGCGTTTTATCAAGCATATTCAGCGCAGGTGTGATTGACCCGTGACTTAATTTTGATGCAGAATAAATCATTCTGAATGCAATAGTTTACAGATAAAAAAAGGGGCTGTCTCATTTTGTTAGTGAGACAGTCCCTTAATTAAGTCTTACCCTGAATTTCTCATATCATGTCCGAACCGTTTTACCGTTAATACAGAGAGAATACCTATCGGCATCAGCTTTATCGGGCAAAAACCTGATACGATACAGGCAAACAAGCTCAACCGACGTAAATATCACTATAAACGCAGTCACAGCAGTCGGCACATATGTAATTTACAGGCTTATGCCATCCTCTCAAGAGCTTCCGGAGTCACCTCATACCGTGTCGGTTTATCCGAAAGAAAGCGCTCCATTTCTTCCATCATATAATAAGCCATGCGCTGCGGCTCTTTGCCGGTGCTACCTGCAATATGAGGGGTAAGAATTGCATTTGGCACCCAGAAAAGCGGATTTATATATGGGAAAAGTTCCGTTTTAAGAACGTCACCGACAAAAGTTCTCGACGGATGAAGAAGCAGAGAAAGTGCAAGCGAATATTCCGCAACCTGTGCACCTCTGCCGGTGTTAATAAAGGTTGAGCGCTTTTTCATCTTTTTAAAAAGCTTATAATTAAAAATATTTTCAAGCTCGGGTTTATTTGCAAGGTGATTGCTGATGATATCGCATTCGCTGAAAAGAGTTTCCATATCAACAAGGGTTACACCAAACTCGTCTGCGGTTTCCTTTGAAACAAACGGGTCGCACGCATAAACCTCAACATCGAGCGTTTTCAATTTTTCCGCAACCATTTTTCCGATTGCACCCAGACCTACAAGACCTACCTTACAGCCAAAATTACCCGTTGCGGAATTTGCAAAAGCAAGCGAACGGGCCGGCAGAATCCGATAGCTTTTAGCGGCCTGAAAATATCCCTTTGCCGCAAGGGTAATCTGCGCAAAAGTATATTCTGCAACCGGTACAGCATTTGCCGCAAAGGCGCTGTATACTTTTATTCCGCTTTCAAGAAACGGGCGTGCAAAATATTGCACCGTACCTGCAGAATAAAAAATTGCTTTGAGGTCAGGCATATATTCCGCAATTTCCTCCTTGGTAAACTGCGGCATACCCCATGTTGCAAAGGCAATTTCGCAACCTTTGAGAAAATCTCTGTGTTCTTCAATATTCTTTTTATTTATTCTCGGCGAAAGCTCACCGTAACCACCAAGTTTTTTCAATACCTCGGAAGTGTAAACCTTCGAAAACTGTAACTGGTTTTCACCGAAAAGTGCAATTTTCATTATGACTCATCCACCTTGTTTTAAGTCTTCTCATATCTTTTACCATAGAAGACGGGAATCCGAAATAACCGCAAAGAAACGCTTCGCACATGAATGTACCCGTCCCATTCGATGCAATCGGTTTTTGCTCTGACGGAAAGAAATGGAAGTGAAACCGAATTGCATATTAACCACCGACCATTACTCATTATTAATTTCCAGTTTATCATATTAATCTCAGAAACTCAACATAAAAATGGGTACAGAAAAGGAGAAACTTAACAACACAAAGCTCAACCTGCAAAGTATATATCGCTTCTTGTCGGACTCAAACAAAATGAATTTGCTACGCTGACTTTGTGTGATATAAATTACAAGCATGGAATAATCAATGTAACATTCAGTTTTTTAAATCATTATGTATTGCTTCTTTTTTCGCTCCAATCCCTCCGCCTCATTAAGTTTTTATTCTTTTGCATGATTTACTATATCATGTTTGACCAAAAATGCTTTGAATACCGATAACATATTTTAACAGTATATTTCCTTCAAATTATAAAAAGCCACCAATCTCAAAAACCGATTGGTGGCTTTAGTTATTTATGTACGATTATTTCTTTGGCTTGAACGCCTGACGGTTTCGGATGCAATTTCCACAAAACAAAAATTTATTTTTTAAAAATCAAGTATCACTGTAGCATTCAAAGATTTTTTCTACACGTTCCGTTTCCGCTTTTTTGTTTTTGGTTAAAGCGCTTACAAGAGGAACAATTATCATTGAAACAGCCATTGCAGCAACACCCATTTCAGGAGATTTCGCTGCAGCGGCAGAGAATCCTGACTGCAATGAAATCACAAGCGTTGCACCTCCAACGGTGATAAGTCCCGAAAGAACACCTGCAAGTGCGCCGATTTTAGTAATCTTTTTTGAAAACAAGCCCCAAATGTACGGACCGATGAAGCAGCCGGAAACAACACCCCAAGAGAAAGACATAAGACTGACAATAATAGGAATATTACGGGTTGCAAAAACAAATGAGCATATAACAAATGCAAGGCAAAGTATTCTTGTTAAAAGCATCTGGTTTTCGGGCTTTGTATCTTTTTTTCTCAAAGAAGGAATAAGGTCAACAGCAACAGCCGAAGCTGACGTGAGAACAACCGACTGAAGCGTTGACATGGAAGCCGAAAGAAGCAAAACCATAATAATAGCAAGAAGTATTATTCCGAGTTTTCCTCCTCCGAGAACTTCCATAAGAAGAGTCGGAATTACAGCATCAACACCGCCTTCGGGAAGCTGACCGCCAAGAACAAGTCTGGATGTTGAACCTATAAGATATGCACCGCAACCGATGACTGTACAGAAAATTGTTGAAATAATTGTTCCGCGTTTGATAGCGGCAGTATCTTTAATTGCATAGAATTTGCCGATCATCTGAGGAAGACCCCATGTACCGAAGCTTGTAAGCATAATATTGAAGCAAAGGAACTTGAATGATGAACCGCCAAATATGTTTGTAAGCTGACTGCCGGTTATGGGATTGGGGTCTTCGGGGAGCGATTTGAAATTGCTGAGATTATGAATAAGACCGCTGATTCCTTCCACACTTCCGTGACGAAGAACGGCTATAACAAGCATTATAACACCGGCAATCATAATTACACCCTGAACAAGGTCGGTATACGATGTGGCAATATATCCGCCCGCAACAAGATAAACAGCCGTAAGACAAGCAATCAAAAGCATCCATACCCAGGTTTCAACACCGGGAAATACTGCGCTGAAAAGTGAACCGAGTCCCTTATATACAGCAGCAGAGTACGGAACAAGAAAAACAAATATAATGACAGCCGCCAAAATCTTCATACCCTTTGAGTTGTAGCGTTTTTCAAAGTAGTCGGGCATTGTTCTTGCGTTTAATCTCTTCGTCATTTTTCTCGTTCGGTTTGCAAACAGTAACCAAGAGAGAAGACAACCAAGCACTGCATTGCCCACGCCAATCCATATAGCGCCGATACCGATGTTCCAGCCGTGTTGACCTGCATAACCGACAAAAACAACAGCAGAGAAATATGTTGTACCGTAAGCGAAGGCTGTCGCCCATGCGCCGATGTTTCTGCCGCCGATAAGAAAGCTGTCAAGTGTTTTCGACTTGCCGTAACTGAAACAGCCTATAAGTATCATCACTATTGCATAAGCAGCAAGAGCAACAAGTGTGAAAATTTGAGTGTCCGTCATTTTTGTTACCTCCTGTCGTAAGCCTTTCGAATATTTAATTTAAGGCTTGCTTTTGTTTGAGTTTGATTATATAATGAATTGTATCATCAGTCAAACAAATAGATTTAATAATTATCATCGATTTTTTCGATAAAGGAGCGTACAAAATGGAGCTGCGTAACCTCACCACTTTTATTCACGTTGCGGAACTCGGAAGCTTCACAAAAGCTGCAGAGCAACTCGGATATTCACAGTCAACAATTTCTTTTCAGATTAAACAGCTTGAAGATGAAATCGGCTGCCTCTTATTCGAAAGAATCAATCATACAATCACACTAACCGAGCGCGGTCATGAACTTGTTGCATACGCTCAACAGATTTGCGCTCTGACAGATGAATTCAAGGAAAGCACCGCCAAGGAAGAAGAACTCAGCGGTCACATTCACATTGTTACCCCGGATTCGGTATGCGAGGTAATGATTAATTCTCATTATATTGATTTTCATAACAGATATCCGAATATTTCAATAAAGTTTACCACGGCAGATACCACAGTTATGTTCGATATGCTCGACCACAACGAAACGGATTTGATTATTACTCTCGACAACCATTCTTTTCATAAGGATTATATTATCGCAAAAGAAAAAAAGATTCCGATGCATATTGTTGCAAACTCAAGCTCAAAATTCGCCAATGTTAAAGGTCTTTCAATAAAAGATATAATTAATGAACCGTTTATTCTGACTGAATACGGGCAGGGATACAGACGCGTATTCGACAAAGAACTTGCAATGAAATCGCTTGATATTACACCGATTCTCGAAATCGGCAGAACAGATATTATCACAACGATAGTTTCGAAAAGCGATATGATTTCATATCTGCCCGACTTTGTAACAAAACCTCTGCTGGATTCGGGCGAATTATGTTATCTTGATATATGCGATATGAACATAGATATATGGGAACAACTTATATATCATAAAAACAAATGGCTGTCCAAAAGCTTTAAAACAGTTATCGATTATATTAAGGATAAAGAATTTTCAAACTGAAATCGGTATACAACACTTAAACTGAAGTATAAAAATAACAATGGCTCCTTTTATGTTGCAGATGAACGCTTCAGGAATACCATTGATAAGCACGCCGACAGCACAAAAGCTTTTATTTACAAAAAACAACCACTTCACCTTTGCAGTGCGCATTGATGAAGTGGTTACTGTTTTATTATATCTTAATTATCCGAGGGCAACCATGCTGAAAACGAGTGCAAAAAGTGCAACTGTTTCGCAAAGACCGACAACAGTGATGTACTGCGAAAAGCCTTTGCCTGTTTCAGCAAGAGCGTCTGCGCCTGCAGCACCTGCTTTACCCTGAACAACAGCGGAAACCGCCATTGCAACACCCGATGCAATGCCGAGACCAAAGAGGAATGCAGGGTCAGCGGTTGAAGAGCTCATCTGCTGCATAAGAAGGAAGCCGTAAATGGTCTGTGTAAGAGGTGCACCTGCAAAAACCGTAAGAATAAACGGCGCTGCTTTATTGCTCATATAACACTTTTTCCATGCACCGATTGATGCCTGACCCGCAATGCCGATGCCGATTGCAGAGCCTGTTGCGGCAATACCCATTGCCAGAGCTGTTGCTAATAATCCAAAATTCATAATGACTCTCCTTAATTTTCAATTTGTTCTTCAAAAGGTTTGAATTTATGTCCGCTCCAGGACATATCAAGATGCGATGAGAATTCCAGAGTGTTAAGTCTGATTCCGTGAACAATAACAGAAAGAACATTCAGTATCATATTCAGTCCGTGACCGAACACAAGAAGCACAATCGCAATTATCATAAACAAGAAGTTGCCGAGCAAGGGGCTTGCAAGCTCATTGACGGTTGCGGATATTGCCGCACCTGCAAGACCGACTGCCCAAAGACGGATATACGAAACTATATCAGAGAAAACATTGACAACACCAAGAAGAACCGAAACGATGTTCTTAAGACTTTCGAGGATTGATTTGACAATGTTTCCCTCATAGTTTGAGAATACGAAGCTCATCGCAAAGCCTGCTATAACCATAACAAGCGCAACCGTACCCACGGGAATACCGCTTATCACAAGTCCGAACGGAAAAACCTGAGCGTTTACAACAAAGCTCAGAACCACATAAAAGATGCCGATAAGCTGCATTATTGAGCCGATATCACCGAGAATCCTGACTGACTTTCTGTTTCTTGCAGCAACCTTAATATGTGCCACGGTGAGCTGAACAAGAGCCAGCGAGAAACAGAATATCTGAAGATTCTGTGCGGTTGTAAGTCCGTATTCACCGTTAGTCCATGGCGGATACCATATTCTGTCCGCATAAACATTCGAAATAACAGGTATCGATAATTTCTGGAGCCATTCGGGCAACTGTTCCGGAGAAAGACCGAACCAGGTACAAGTGAGTGTTCCCCAAAGAATTGTTGAAAGTCCGAAAAGTCCGATAAGCAAAAATGCAGGCAGAACTTTTTTCTTGGATACAACCGATTTTGCAATCAGAATTCCCGTAACGGCAGAGATAAGAAGTCCGTATCCTCCGTCACCGAAGATAATTCCAAAGAATATGAGGATAAATCCCAAAAACCAACCTGAAATATCATATTCAAAATACCCCGGCACCGTACCGAGAAAATCTGTCAGCGGGTAAATCAGGCTGACAAATTTGTTGTTTTTAAGCTTTGTGGGAACATCGTCCTCTTCCGTAGGTTCTTCAACAAGAAGACCCCAGGAATTTTCCTTTGCAGTCTGTTTGAGGCATTCAAGATTATCCTCTTCAACAAAACCTGTGAAATATGAAACGGATTTTCCGTCATCAGACAGGTTTTCATTTGCCATACCCGTTGCATAAACCTCAAACTCAATCTCTTTTTCGCAAATTTTAATTGCCTTTTTTATGCCGTCTGTACAGTCTGCAAACGAAGAAATCTTTTCATCGATTGTTTTTATGCGATTGCTCGCATCTTCAAGCTTTTGCTTAATTTCCGCTGTTGATGTTGACGGCATTTCAAGCCGATATGTCTTGAGCGAATTAACAATCTCAGTTTCACCGTCAATACCCGATTTTATCAGCAAGAATTTCACCGATGATTTTGTTTTCTGAAGGCTGACGGTTTTTACGGATTCGCCGAGATTCTCGTATTCGGTCTTCGGCATTTCATAAAGCGAGATATCAACGCCCTTTCCGGCGAGTATTTCAAGCATTTCGGGGTCAATTTCGCCCCAGCCTGCAAGACGGTCAAGCTCTGATGTGAGAGTAAGTTTTTCAGCCGTGCACTGCTTTTTTTCTTCCTCGAGAGCTACAATTTCCTTTGAAACAGAAATTGATTTTTCAGCATCAATATTTTCTTGCTTTATCTTTTTGTTTTTCTTTTCCGAAATGCTGAACAACGCACTTTCAAGCAAGACAACTCTTTCTTTAAGCTCTTCAAGCTTTTTTCCCGAGCCCTCAACCGATTCTATGTGAAGAATTCCGAGCTTGCGGAGTTTTTTGAGCGTTTCGGATTTTTTATCCCCCATTATTATGAGAGAAACCTTTTTCATAGGCACTATCATAATGAGTACACCTCCGTTTCCGCAGATGATTCATTGCGTGCCGCAATTTTACGTTTCGAGATTTTCGAACGGACAACTGCACTTACCTGCTGATCCGCCATATAGATTGAAATCTTTTTGATGTTTTCTTCTGTTTCGGGGATTTTAACCTTTTCAAACAGGTTAACTCGCTGAGAGGTTGCACGAAGCTCCTGCTCCAACAGTCTCACCTGCTCATCCAACACTTCCGCTTCAAGGTCGAGTGACATCGCTTTTTCCATATGGTTTGCTGCTATATCAACCCAGAGCGGCGTTTCATATAAATCATAATCTCCTCGTGAGAAATCAGCACCTTCGTAGACGGGAATCGTAACGCCCGCAATGTTACCGTAGCCTTTACGGATATTGCGTACGGTTATTATTCCGTCAGGGAAAGCATCCGTTTCGCTGAAAACCGCAATCCATGAGCTGAAACCTTTTTCAAGGTTTTTTCTCTCTTTTCTTACCGCTTCAGCTTTCGCTTCAATGATGCGGATTTCAGCCTGAAGCTGCTGCTTTTTGAGTGTCAGAGTAGGCAAATATCTCCGATACATTTTAAGGGCATCTTTCTGTATCTTTAACTCATTTTTAGTCAATTTGATTTTTGCCAAAACTACAGTCCTCCTTATCTGACGGGCCAGAACTCGTCTGTAAGGTCGGATTTTATGCCGGTTTCATCCTTTTCAAAACATTCCGCAAGGATTATCCATCCGAGGTCAAGAGCTTCTTCAAGAGAAAGATTGACCGACAAATCCATAAGCTTGTTTTCAAAAAGCTGACCGTACTTGAGCAATTTATCGTCCCAACGTGTCATGGCAAAACCCATGTTTTTCTTCTCCAAAGTTTCTTTGTAAGAAGAATACATACGGATCATTGCATCCATAAGAGCGCGATGGTCCTTACGTGTTTTACCGTTTACATTCTGCTTAA
>JAZSCO010000228.1:0-22088 GCA_045602965.1 Acutalibacteraceae bacterium
ACATTCAGCCCTGCATGGACAGAATCAACGCTGTCAACGATTATGATGCAGAAAAGAAAATACACATTGCTGACTACAAAGAGCTTTATGACAGAGTGACTCTTGACCTTGGCGACGGCAAAGAAGATGTTCCCACCAACAAACGCCTTGTTCTTTATAAAAGAGATAAAAGTGATATGTCACTCATCACACTTGTCTACAATTACGGCAGATATCTTGCAATCTCCTGCTCAAGAGAAGGTTCTCAGGCTTCAACTCTTCAGGGTATCTGGAATGACAGACTCACTCCTCCCTGGCATTCAAACTACACTGTAAACATCAACACCGAAATGAACTATTGGCCCGTACTCATGTGCCGTATGCCCGAGGTTAACCTTCCTCTTATTGAAATGGTCAAGGAACTCAGTGTCAGCGGTGAAAAAGCTGCCATGGGTCAGTACGGGGCAAAGGGCTGGACATCGCATCACAACGTTGATATATGGCGTCTTGCAACTCCCGTTGCAGGTAACGCTTGCTGGGCTTTCTGGCACGGTTCATCGGGTTGGCTCTGCGAACACCTTTTTGATCATTATGAATACACAAATGATATTGAATATCTCAGAAACACCGCATATCCCGTTATGAAAAAAGCTGCAGAATTCTATCTTGATATCATGACGGAATACGAAGGAAAGCTCGTTCTCACTCCCGGCACATCTCCCGAAAACGGATTTGTTTATGAAAAGGAAACCTGTAACGTAGGCAAATATTCAACAATGTCGATGTCCATTGCAAAGGAACTTTTCCTCAACTGCATCAAATCCTGCGATATTCTCGGAATCGATTCAGACTTTGCCGCAGAACTTAAAGAAACAGTTGAAAAAATGGTTGATTTCAAAATCGGCAGTGACGGTCAGCTTCTTGAATATGATGACGATTACCCCGAATCCGAACCTCACCACAGACATGTTTCTCACCTCTACGCTCTTCATCCCGCACGTCTCATAACAGTTGACGAAACTCCCGAACTTGCAAAAGCTTGCCGCAGAACTCTTGAACGCAGAGACGATAACGGTACAGGCTGGAGCCTTGGCTGGAAAATCAATTTCTGTGCAAGACTCATGGACGGTGACCATGCACTAAAGCTTATTGAACTTCAGCTCCGTCCCGTAAAGAGCGTCGGCGTTAACTATACCAAAGGCGGCGGCACATACGAAAATCTTTTCGATGCCCATCCTCCCTTCCAGATTGACGGCAACTTCGGTTTTGTCAGCGGTATCACCGAAATGCTCATGCAGAGCTACGACGGAAAAATTTATATTCTTCCCGCACTTCCATCAAAATGGAAAAACGGCAAGGTAACAGGTCTTCTTGCTAAAGGCGGAGTTATCGTTGATATTGAATGGAAAAACGGTAAAATTGCAAGCTACAGCCTTGAAGGCAAAGGCAAATTCAATGTCATCGTTAACGGCATGACAAAAGGAATTGAGCTTAAGGGCGAAAAGGTAAGCTTCAATGCGTGAGTTTGACCTTTACGATTTTGACAAAACGGTGTACCCGCAGGATTCGGAAACGGTTTTCCTCTTTTACTGCTTGCTTCACAGACCCTATCTCATTATCCTTGCTCCGTATCTTCTGTTCAATCTCATTCTTTTCTTCCTCGGTTTCGGCGATAAACACAAGGGAAAATGCTTTGCTTTTCTGCGTTTTATCGACGGAGAAAAAATGGCGGTTAAATTCTGGAAAAATCAAAAGAAAAGAATTTATCCGATTTTTAATCCCGAAAACAGAGAAAGACCGATTGTTGTTTGCTCAGCATCACCCGAGTTTTTTCTCAAGCCGATTTGTGATGAATACAAAGTCGATGTTATGATAGCAACAAGAATGAATCCGAAAACAGGCGAAATCACAGGATTCAACTGCAAGGATAAACAAAAACCTTTAAGATTGGCAGAAAAACTTCCCGATGCCAAATACATAAATGTTTATTCGGATTCTCTGAAAAACGATATTCATATTTTTGAGCTCGGTCAGAAATGTTTTCACGCAAACAAAGGCACGCTTACCGAAATGAGCATTGAAGAAATCCGTAATAAAGTCAATAAATAAAAGATGAAGGTGAACTGTTTCGGTTCACCTTCTTTTTTGATTAATATTACAAAAAAATCCGTAAAAAATATCCACGGGTGATATTATGTTTTATATTTTTTTAAGCGCTGCTGTTTCATATTTTCTCGGCAGTATCAGCTCAGCAGTTATCGTTTCAAAAGCTTTTTACGGAAAGGATATCCGAAATTCAGGCAGCGGAAATGCAGGAGCAACAAATACTTTGCGTGTTTTCGGAAAAAAAGCAGGAATTGCCGTATTTCTTTTTGATTTTTTAAAAGGGATGATTGCCGTATTCTTTGCAAAAATACTTGTCTCCTTTTTGGGGGCAGATTATATCTGCATTCCTGTTGCGGGTTTTTCCGTACAAGTCGGTCATGTTTTTCCTGTTTTCTTCGGATTCAAGGGTGGGAAAGGAGTTGCAACCGCTGCAGGTTGCGCCATGGCGATTATGCCCGTCACCGCATTTTTTCTTCTCGGAATATTTGCAGCTGTTGTGTTTTTTTCAAAGATTGTTTCGCTCGCTTCAGGAATCTGCGCTGCAGCCTACCCCCTGCTTGCATACTTCATTTCCGACCAACACAAAACAACTCACTTCGTTTTTGCCGCCTGCTGTTCAGCACTAATTATAATAAAGCATTCCGCAAATTTCGTGCGACTTCTCAACGGAAAAGAGAGCAAAATTTCGCTGAGAAAAAAGAAAGAATAATTCTTTATCAGAATTAGTAAATGTTTGTAATTCACCGTTTGGCATTGACTTGAACACTTCGCACAAAGTATAATGTAGCGGATTCAGAGACAGACAAAAAGCTCTGTCTTTAGTCAAATTCGTATAACGGAGGAAAACAAATGAAAAACAAACTGAAAGGAATGCTTGCCGTTATTTTATCGGCGGCATGCATGCTGTCGGTCATGCCTCTTACAGGCTTTGCGGCAGAAGAAACAACATTAACCGAAAGTACGGTTGAAGCAACGGAAACAACCGCACCCGAAACCACCTTGGCAGAAACAACCTCTCCCGAAACAACAACCGTACCCACAGAAAACGAAACCACGGCTCCCGATAATGAAAATGACGAAAAAACCGAAGAATCAGAAGTTAAGGAATACGTCATAACTTTTTATCTTAGCGAGAAAGAACAGTACGGCACAGAGAAAAAAATTGCCGAAGGAAGCAAGATAATTCTTCCCGAAGAGCCGAAAAAAGACGGTTTTAAGTTTGCAGGCTGGATTCTCGGCGAGGAAAACGAGAAGGTAATCCCCCTTCCCGAAAAGATGCCGTCAAATGACCTTAAAGCTTATGCTTCATGGGAAATCAACAGCTATAACATCAGCTATACAGTTGACGGAGTAACGAATGTAAAGAATGCACTTTTCGGTTCAAACATCGCAGAAACAGCACCTGCCGACCCTGAAAAAGAAGGTCATGTTTTTGCAGGTTGGTTTGATAAAGACGGCAAGAATCTCTATGACTATTCAACAGTACCTTCTCATGACATTGAGTTTATCGCAAAATGGCTCCGAAACGGTAATGTCGTTTATCTCGTTGACGGCAAGACATACGAGGCATATGAAGTGAAGGAAGGCGAGAAGATTCCCGTCCCCGAAAATCCCAAAAAATTTGCACATAAATTTGACGGATGGACTCCCGAAATCCCCGAAAAGATGCCTTCCGAAGATCTTGAATTCAAAGCAAAATGGAAAATCGACAAAGACTTCATTACTCTCGTTGTCGGCGGCACTGTTGTTGCAGGCGGCATCATGGCAACTATTGCAGGAGCTGCAATAACGGGCATTTCAATTATCGGCGGTATCATTGCAATAATCGGCACCGTTTCAAACATCAAGAAATCCTATACTGTTATTTATAAGGTTGACGGCTCTGTTTACAAGACCTACAGACACCATGCAGGCGAAAAAATAACCGTACCTGCAGCGCCTTCAAAAAGCGGATACAAGTTTGATGGATGGACTCCGGAAATCCCTGACAAGATGCCGAAAAACAATCTCACATTTGAAGCCAAATGGTCAAAAATAAAAGATGATTCAGGCAAACCTGACACCGAAATCCCCTCAACCGGCTCAACAAACGCAGGAATTTTTGCATTTGCAACCCTTGCTGCTTCAGCACTGGTTACAATGATAATCAAGAAAAAGAAAGAAAACTGATACGAAGAAACCCCCAACGGTTAATTCCGTCGGGGGTTTGTTTATCAGAATGTAAATAAGCTTGCTATGGCTTTGAAAAGAAGCTCGAAGAATTCTCCGATACCGTCAATATTAATCAGATTATCCGTCTGTGAATCAGGGGTTATATTGCCGGTACCCTCAATGGGGACACCGTCATAATCCGATGTATGGCTTGTGAGCCACGAAATCATACCGTTGGGATAAGTGAGCTTCACTTCTTCTCCAAGACCGTTTACTGTTGTCATATAAGGATAGTTTCCGTTATCGATTGAGAACATATCATAATTCACGGCAAACCATGCGTGATGACTGCTCGATGTTTTCTTGCCGTCGTGATAGCAGACCTTGGTGAGGGTTGAGAATCTGCAATCTTCGGCAACATTTGATGCTTCTGCGATAGCTTCAAAAGTGGGAGAAACCGCAAAATAATAGTTGACAAGAGGGTCTCTCGTGCTTGAAATTATCCACACAGGCATATCGGAAAGATTGGAAATAAGCTCATCCGAGGGTGACCATGCCGGACAAATCGGAAATGCAGCAGCAAACATTTCGGGATAAGCAATTGACATTTTCAGGGTCATTTTGCCGCCCATTGAATATCCGCCGACGTATATTCTCGATACATCAACGTTGTCCTTATTCTTTGAAATAAAGTCATCAATTGCAGCTCTTAAAGGCTCAATCATTTCGTTGCCCCAGAATATACCGTCTTCTTCTCTTGAACGTGCAGCAAGAATAAATGCACCTTCAGAGGGAGCAAAACGTGACTGAAATTCATCACTCGCCCAGAATGCAACATTGCTTTTTGCAACCTGTGTGCCTTCGGATGCGCCGTCGCCCATACCATGAAGCCAGACAACAAGCGGATACTTTTTGCTGTCATTTTCTTTAACAGGTGAATAATAACGGTAGTCAACCGAATAATCTCCGACCTTGGGTCCTTCGCCAAAAACGAACTGCTTTTTAAGCTCTTCTATGCCGTTGTCAAGAGGCATTGCATATGCATTCATCATACAGGTGAAAACAGTTATAACGGCAAGAATAATTGCAATAAAACTTCTTGTTTTTTTCATTTCTTTTTCTCCAAAATTATTTTGTTATGAACTGTGAATCAGCAATTTCTGCTATTTCTTCAGCGGTTGTTGCGTTGTTCATCTTATCTGCAACCCTGCTTCTTCTTTCGCGAAGCTCACTGTACATAAGATCACGCTTTTCTGCCGAAAGAGGATAGAAGAATTTCGGAATAATACCAAGGCTGCTTGTGATGATGGGGATTCCTGTACCGGGAGCAAAAATCCACCATTTGGTTTTATCGGACTGTGTTCCGACTTTAAGTCCCTGTATATAGCCGACTTTCTTCATTACGATACTGTTGATACTTCCCATAACAGCCTGCTGAAGCTTTGAAATCGTTGACTGCGCAACACCGATCATAGCCTCTGCACGGTAACCGTTTTTCCATTCGCAGTAGTCCATGGATTCGTTGCTGATTTCGGCAGGAATAACTCTTCGCAAGCCGTAAACGCACATTTCAAATATTTCTTCAATACCCATAAGGGGTAGGATAATCGCTTTCCGCATGAAATTCTTATTAATCGAACCTATACCGAAAACAATCATCCACAGCATATCCGTCCATGCATCTTCCAGAATCCAGAGCGCCTTGGTCGAAAAACGCTTTCTGAGAGGCTCAACAAAGCCGTAGCTGATGAACTTAATCGGGAATGCGGGAATTCCGACAATAGTTTTCCAGGTGATCGAACCGATAACGTCAATATAGAAATTCGTTCTGCTCGAGCCGATACTGAAGCCTGAAAGGAATGAGGACAGAACCTGAATAAACATAGGCTTATTCGTAACGATAGCCTTCAGTCCCTGAATAACACTCGGTTTTTTAATTGTCTGCGCAACTCTTTCTCTGGTTGTGAGGAAGAAGAAAAGACAGAAACCTGCGCCGAGAACTGCAAACGAAACACCGAAACCTGCAAAAAGCTTCGGAAGTTTGATTTTAATCTTATCATTGATTACAAGGTCATAGATAACACCGAAAATCTGTTTCGGTACATCTTCAACAAAGTGCGACATCAGGTTCGCCGTTGCAATTAGCCTTGAACGGTCAAGCGGTTCAGGCGTTATCGTCGAACCGAAACCTGCACGAGCTATTGATGTAAATGTATTCGCTGTTTCGGTGATAATCGACATTGCGAAATAGAAAATCCATTTCGGAAGATAATCTCCGGGGGTATCGGGAAACATAAAAGGAATCAGCCAATACCATAATCCCAGAATAGTTAAAGGAAGCTGACCGAGAAGAAGATACGGTCTGAATTTACCCCAGCGTGTTCTGGTCTTTTCAACAATGACGCCGATAAATGTATCATTGAATGTATCCCAGACAGTTGCAACAATATTCTGAATTGCAAGGTAACTGAAATCGATTTTAACAACATCGTATATGTATCTGTCTTTAAAATCATTGATATTCAGGCTTGCGGCAGTATCCTCAAGAACATAAGCAACTGTTTCCTTTGAACCGACAAAACGCCTGTTTTTAAGAAGCGCGGAATTATCGGTTGTTTCGACGTTCTCTTTTAATGTCGACATAGCCTCACCTGCCTTTATGTTTATAAATTATCATATTTTTAATTATTTTGCAACATTTTTATAAAAGCAAATAGACATTTTTATCTTATTATGATAATATAGCCAAGAAAAGAGGTTGAGAAATTATGGCTTATTTATTTTCACATTTCAGAGAAAAAATCACTCCCGACGGAGAACAGGTTTATTTTGCGCTCAGCAAAGACGGCTTCAACTGGACCCAGCTCAACAACGGTGAGCCGATTCTTACAAGCACTATGGGTGAAAAAGGCTGCCGTGACATTGAAGTAATAAGGCTCCGAACAGGAGGTTTTGTTATTCTTACCACCGATTTGTCCATAGCTTACAGAATGGACGAAAACTATCAGGTTAACTGGAAGGAAGTTAACTCCACCGGAAGCAAATGCCTTTGCATGTGGAAAACAGATGATTTCATTAACTTTTCCGAACAAAAACGTATTTATTTCGGCAGAGACGACTTCGGCTGTCTTTGGGCTCCTGAAATATTCTATGATGAAATAAACGACGAATATCTCATTCACTGGGGCTCAACTCTCAAAGAAGACAAATTCACTCATATGTCGATTTTCTGCTGTACAACAAAAGATTTCGAGAGCTTTACAGAGCCTAAACTCTTCTTTACAAAAGACAATGAAATTCTTGACACTCACCTTGTAAAATTTGACGGCATTTATCATCTTTTCTACAAAAATGCAGAGCATCCGTCAATGAATATGCACGCAACATCAACAAATCTCTACGGGCCGTATGAGCACGACAAGGCATTTGAAGCTTACATGGCATCGCTTGAAAAACCGGGTTCATACGAAGGCGCAACATCTCTCATTCTGCCTGACGGACGCTGGTGTCTGATGCTTGATTTCTTCGGATGCGAAAAAGAAAAAATGGGATATGTTCCGTTTGTTTCTTCGAAACCCGGCGACTGCAATTTCAAAAGAGCTGATGAAAGTTTTTCGTTCCCCTACGGTTTTAAGCATGGCGGTATAATCGAGATTACCGACGAAGAATACGAAGAAATCAATAAGCACTACAACTAAAAATCTGACCGTACAAGCATCTGCCTGTACGGTCTTTTTTAATCATTTAAAAATTCAATTACTTCTAAAATCTTCGGTATTGAGGGCGCTGCGCCTTTTCGTGAAACTGTTATTGCCGAAGCGGCACACGCTGTTTTTATTGCAGCGGAAGGGTCTTTGCCTCTGCTGATCTCTGCGACAAAATATCCGACAAAGGTATCACCTGCCGCAGTTGTATCAACTGCTTTCACCGTATAAGCAGACTGAATAGTTTCCGTATCCTTATCAAGATAAACACAGCCTTCTTTTCCGAGAGTAACAACAGCCTTTAAATCAGGATGTTTCTCACAGATAAGTTTTGCGAAAGCTTTATAATCTTCCGAGCCGCTGTATCCCGAACTTTCTATGGCATTCGGAATAATGCAGTAAAGTTTCGAAAGGTCAACCTTTGCGGCAACATCATTAAACGGTGCGGGATTGAAGAAAATCTTCATTCCCCTCTCATATGCTTTATCAACAATATATTCAACGTTATTTATCTCATTCTGAATAACAAGAAAATCTTCCTGAGAAAAATCCGATAAAACACAATCAACATAGTCTCTCGTTATTTCGTGATTTGCGCCTTTATAGAGAAAAATTGCATTTTCGCCGTTTTTGTCAACCTGAATGGTTGCCTGACCGGATTTGCCGTCGGTAACACGGAGATAATCAAGCTTTACTCCCGATTTTTCCATGAATGAACGGAGGATTTCACCGTCTGCACCTATACAGCCGGCATGATAAACCTCTGCGCCTGCATTTGCAAGAGCAACAGACTGATTGAGTCCTTTGCCTCCGACAAAATATTCAACGCTTTCCGCAGAAACCGTTTCACCCGGTCTGACAATATGGTCAACACCGCAAACAATATCAATATTGCATGAGCCGAAATTCAATATTTTCATATTATTCTCTATGCCATTTAACGCCCTGAGCCGTATCCTCAAGAACAATGCCCATTGCCTTGAGTTCATCTCTGATACGGTCAGCTTCTGCCCAGTTCTTTTCTTTTCTTGCCTTGGTTCTCGCTTCAATCATTGCATCGATTTCTTCGTCAAGAGCTTCTGTTTTACGATTATAAACAAGGCCGAGAACGCCTGTAAGTTCATCAAAAATCTTTGCGGCATATTCGGCAGTTGCCTTTGATTCGCCCTTGCCGATAACAAGAGAATTGATATCTCTGACAAGTTCAAATACTGCAGCGATACCGTCAGCAGTATTGAGATCATCATCCATAGCGTCGATAAACTGATTGACTCTCTTGTCAAGCTGAGCCTTAATTTCTGCATTAAGCTCGCCTTCCGCAGCATTCTTGAGTTCAAAATCAATACTGTCACGGCAAGTATAAAGTCTTGAAAGAGAAGCCTTGCACTGCTCAATGATATCTATACTGTAGTTGATAGGGCTTCTGTATGATGATGAGATCATAAGATAACGGATGGGTTCATAACCGTAAACCTTTGCAACATCACGAACTGTCTTGAAGTTGCCGAGCGACTTTGACATCTTAACATTATCAACATTGATATAACCGTTGTGCATCCAGTAATTTGCGAAGGGTTTTCCTGTGAAGCATTCGCTCTGTGCAATTTCATTTTCGTGGTGAGGGAAGATAAGGTCCTGACCGCCGCAATGAATATCTATGCTTTCGCCGAGATATCTGCATACCATTGCAGAGCATTCGATATGCCATCCGGGTCTGCCCTTGCCCCAGGGTGATTCCCAATAAGGCTCACCGGGTTTTGCTGACTTCCAGAGTGCAAAATCCATGGGTTCTTTCTTTATATCGCCAACCATGATTCTTGCACCTGCTTCAAGTTCTTCAAGAGGCTGATGCGAAAGCTTTCCGTATTCATTAAAGGTTTTGGGGCTGAAATAAACATCGCCGTCAACCTCATATGCATGACCGTTTTCAATAAGACCCGAAACGATTTCGATAATCTTATCAATATTTTCGGTTGCCTTGGGATGGATTGTTGCAGGACGGAAATTGAGTCCCTTGGCATCTGTCCAGAATTCTTCGATATATTTCTCTGAAACTTCTGTGAATGTTGAATCTTCTTCGTTTGCTCTCTTGATAATTTTGTCATCGATATCGGTAAAGTTCTGAACGAACGTTACGTTATATCCCCTGTATTCAAGATATCTTCTCAGAACATCGAAAACACAGATAGGTCTTGCATTACCGATATGGATAAAGTTATAAACCGTGGGGCCGCAAGCATAGATTTTTACCTCGCCCTCTTTTATGGGTCTGAATTCTTCTTTTTCTCTTGTTAATGTGTTGAAAATCTTCATTTATTTATCCTCCTGTTCAAGTTGGTTTTTTAACATATTGATTTCAGTTTCGAGTCTTGCGATTTCCTGAGCAACAGGGTCGGGTACATGAACCTGATCAAGATCGCCGACTCTGACGCCGTCGCGTTTTACTACTCTTGCGGGAACACCGACTGCCGTTGAGTTTGGCGGTATATCGGCAAGAACCACAGCACCTGCCGCAATTCTTGAATTATCGCCGATAACCAGAGGTCCGAGGACTTTTGCTCCCGCACCTATCATAACATTATTGCCGATGGTCGGATGACGTTTTCCGGTATCCTTACCCGTACCGCCGAGAGTTACGCCCTGATAAATCGTTACGTCATCGCCGATAATTGCCGTTTCACCGATAACAACGCCGGTTCCGTGGTCGATAAAAAATCTTTTTCCTACTTCAACCGCCGGATGAATTTCTATGCCGGTTTTCTTTGATGCCCGCTGGGATAACCATCTTGCGGCAAAATACATTTTTCTCTTATAAAATTTATTGGCAAGCCTGTGAAGCCTTATCGCCTTGAGACCCGGATAGAGAAGCAGAATTTCAAGCGCCGAACGTGCAGCAGGGTCTCTGTCCTTGACGCAGGCTATATCTTCTCTTAACTGTCTGAACAATGTATCACACCCTTATAAAACAAAAAACTCCGCAGTCAATTATGACTACGGAGGCGTAATAAACGCGGTTCCACTCCTGTTTATAACTCATTGGTCGGGAGAAAACTCCGAACCGAGCGGCTTTAACGCAGCCTTACGCACAGAGATACTGCTATTTCCCTCTGCGTGCCGGCGGGTGCATTTCACCGAATTGCGCATAAGAAGCATTTCCAGCTGCCTGCTTCCTCTCTGATATGCCCGAAAGCGGTTACTCTCCCGACGATTGCATTTATTATATCTATGCTATTATATGTTTTTTATTTCGAAAAGTCAATCACTTTTTTGCCGTCAACTATATATTTTATACCCGAAACAACAGTTAACACCGCAGTAATCCACAAAAGAATATTCGAAACAAGCGCAAAAACTTCAAAATCAAAAGAAACAAACTCGCTGACAAACAGTCCAAGCATGATAACAATCGAAAATACCATCTGACTGACGGTTTTGATTTTTCCGAGTATTCCGGCAGGAATAACAACTCCTTGCGACGAAGCAACAAGACGGAAAGAAGTTACGAGAAATTCTCTTGTCAGAACAATCATTACAACCCATATATTGCAAAGTCCGAGCTGCATAAATGCAAGAAGCGCAGCTGTGGTCAACATTTTATCGGCAACAGGGTCGCAAAGCTTACCGAAAATTGTAATAAGATTATTCATTCTTGCTATTTTTCCGTCAAGAAAATCGGTTATTGATGCAATGGCAAAAATAACAAGCGCAACAAAATAATGATATCTGAATTCTACAAGCATCGCTGCAAGATAAAACGGAGTCAGAATCATTCTGATAACAGTTAGTTTATTTGGTAAATTCATTTTCAGCTGTTAATATCCTTTCCTATAAGGTCATAATCATTCATTCCGATAATTTCAACCTCGGCAAAATCACCGACTTCATAATGCTTTTCCGTTGTAAACGAAATCACGCCGTCGATTTCAGGTGCATCCATATATGTTCTGCCCGAATAGCTGTCACTGTATCCGTCATAATCCTCAACGATAACACGATAAACTTTTCCGATTCTTTCGTGATTCTTTACCGTAACAATTTCGAGCTGGTCCTGCATTATAATTTCACCTCTGCGAAGCTTGACATCCTCTTCAACCTGATTGTCAAAATCATATGCAGGAGTACCCTCCTGAGGCGAGAAAGAGAAACATCCGAGACGGTCAAATTCGATTTCGTTGACAAATTCAGCAAGATTTTCAAACTCTTCTTCACCTTCTCCGGGGAAACCGACGATGAAGGTTGTTCTGATAACCGCATCGGGCATCGCTTCACGGATTTTCGAAATAACCGAACGGATATGTGCGCTGTCACCTCTCCTGTTCATGGCTTTGAGCATACCGTCATCCGCATGCTGAAGAGGAAGATCAATATAGTGAAGCACCTTCGGCTGACGGGCCATTGTTTCAATAAGCTCATCGGTGATTTTATCAGGATAACAATAGAGCATACGAATCCATTCGATTCCGTCAATTTCACAAAGTGCATCAAGCAATTCAGGAAGACGGAGCTTTCCGTAAAGGTCGATACCGTAGCTTGTTGTATCCTGAGCAATCAGAATAAGCTCTTTTGTACCTGCATCTGCAAGAGCCTTCGCCTCATCAATAAGGGTTTCAAATTCCACACTTCTGAAATCACCTCTTATTGAAGGAATGGAGCAATATGTACAACGGTTTGAACAGCCGTCTGCAATTTTGAGATACGCCCAGTGCTCGGGAGTTGTAAGAAGTCTTTCACCGACAAGAGGAAGCTCTGTATTTGAAGGCATTTCAAATATTTTTTCACCTTCAATAACTTTCTTTGTGATATCAGCAATATTTCCGTTGGCGCCGATGCCGATAATTGCATCCGTTTCGGGAATTTCAGCAAGGATTTCCTCTTTGTATCTCTGAGCAAGACAACCTGTTACGATGATTTTCTTAACAAGTCCTTCTTCCTTAAGCTGAGCCATTTCAAGAATATTTTCAATCGCTTCCTGCTTTGCGGCATCGATAAATCCGCACGTGTTGACTATAACAGCATCAACGCCTTCATAGCAATCCGCAATTTCAAATCCGTTTCTGTCAAGCTGAGCAAGCATTCTTTCCGCATCAACCTGATTTTTGGGACATCCCAAAGAAATCATTCCGATTTTATACATCGCCAAAATCCTCCGTTTCAATCTCAATCTGCCGAAGCGCACTGTTGATATCAGACCATTTATAGCCCAGACGCTGAAGAGAAGAAATCATTCTTTTCATCCCTTTTTCATCCGACAGACAGCGTGAATATTTGGTGTTTATTAAGTCTATAATACGCAAAACGGGGTCAAAGTCAAGACTTTCGACAATATTATCCGCAATTTCTCTTGAAATGCCCCTGTGATAAAGCTCTGTTTTTACTCCTCTTGCACTCATCCCCTTGCGCTCAACAAGACTTTCAGCAAGATTTTTTGCATAGCGTTCATCATCGATATAGCCATAATCTTTAAGACTTTCACAGGCATTTTCGGCACATTCTCTTTTATGACCCTTCTGACACAGTTTGTTAATCAGCTCTTTTTCGCTGTGGTCACGGTAAGACAAAAGCCGTAAGCCTGCTATGAAAGCGCAACGGGAGCCGACGGCTTCATAAAAAGCCGCCAACTCCTCTTCATCTTCAATATTGTTCTTGCCGTGATACGGACTGCTGTACCAATATTCGGCATCAACGGTAAACGAATATTCTCCATCACAAAGAACATGGATTTTATTCTGTTTTCCCTGATTTATGCTTAATTTCATATTTATTCGTCGTCATCAACAACAATGTCAAGCTTTGCTCTTGCGCCTGCTTTTGTTGTAGGCTCAGCCGCAACAGGTGCGGGAGCAGGAGCTTTTGCAGGCTTTTTCGCCTTCATAGCTTCTGCTGCTTCACGCATTGCAGCATTGATTTTCGATTCAATTTCCTGTGCAAGTTCGGGTGAATTCGAGAAAAGCTCTCTGACATTATCTCTGCCCTGTCCGAGACGCATATCACCGTAAGAGAACCATGCACCGCTCTTCTGAATTACATCATATTTAACGCCAAGGTCAACCATTTCGCCTTCTTTGGAAATTCCCTTGCCGTAAAGGATATCAAATTCTGCATCCTTAAAGGGAGGGGCAACCTTATTCTTGACGATTTTGCACTTTGTTCTGTTACCGACAATTTCATTTCCTGCACCCTTGAGAGATTCAACACGGCGCACATCAATTCTCATTGTTGAATAGAATTTAAGTGCTCTGCCGCCGGTTGTTACTTCGGGATTTCCGTAAATAACACCAACTTTTTCACGCAACTGGTTTATGAAAATAATGATTGTGTTTGACTTGGCAACTGCACCTGCGATTTTTCTGAGAGCCTGTGACATAAGTCTTGCATGTGCACCGACATGAGAATCACCCATTTCGCCCTCAATTTCCGAACGGGGAACAAGAGCCGCAACCGAGTCAATAACAACAACATCAAGTGCACCTGAACGCACAAGAGCTTCAGCAATTTCGAGAGCCTGCTCGCCGTTATCGGGCTGAGAAACAAGGAGAGAATCAACATCCACTCCGAGATTTGCAGCATAAGCAGGGTCAAGTGCATGCTCTGCATCGATGAAAGCTGCTTCACCGCCGCCCTTCTGTGCCTGAGCAACAACAGTAAGAGCGAGAGTTGTTTTACCCGATGATTCGGGACCGTATATTTCTATAATTCTTCCCTTGGGTAAACCGCCGATGCCTGTTGCGGCATCAAGTGCGATTGAACCTGTGGAAATTGCTTCAACATTCATTCCGTTATTCTGACCGAGACGCATGATTGTTCCTTTGCCGTATGCTTTCTCAATCTGAGCGAGAGCTGTTTCAAGAGCTTTTTTCTTATCTGCCATTTCTATACCTCCAAAAGTCTTATCAAACAAATGTTCTGTATGCATTATATACCATTAATTATTAAATTGCAAGAGGATTTTTAAATATTTTTCGCAAACATTCGATTTATTTTAAAATTACTATAAAAAAATAAAAAAAACACTTGCATTTTGCTTTGCAATCTGTTAATATATCATCTGTTAATGACTAAAACAAAGGAGGTGTGACACATGGCAAAATGCGATTTCTGCGGTAAAGATGTGTCATTCGGCATTCAGGTTTCCCACTCACACAGACGTTCAAACAGAACATGGAAGCCCAACGTAAAGAGAGTTAAGGCTGTTGTTAACGGTACTCCCAAGAGAGTTCACGCTTGCACAAGATGCCTTCGCTCCGGTAAGGTTACAAGAGCCGTTTGATTTAAACGCAATGATTAAGAGACTGCTTCGGCAGTCTCTTTTTCTTCCCCTTTCGAGGGGTTTTTATTTTTCTTTTGTAGCTTTTGCCGACATTATTGTGTATGCTGTTTCATCAAAACACAATGTATTGTGATATATTACATTATAATATAGAATATTGCACAAACACAATTTTTTTGCCGTTTTCTTATTCCATTTCATCCGGAAAAATTGTATAATATAGTTTAGCGTAAAATCATCTGAAACGGAGAATCAATATGAGTTATTCTGTAAACCCCGCGGTTTTCAAGTCAATATTTGCCGTACCTACGGATATTGTTGATAAACACATCCGTCTTGCAAACGGCGATCAGCTTAAAGTGCTGCTCTGGATTCTCCGAAATTCAACGGATAATCCGGACATAAACGAAATGTGCAAGTCACTAAAAATGAATCCCTCCGATGCTGCAGATTATCTTCAGTATTGGGTTTTGACGGGCGTACTTTCCGAAAACGGAGAAACGGTTACTATTGCACCTGCACCGATTACTGCCAAAGAAGAAAAAGCAGAGATTAAGGAAACAAAAAAGGTTGAAGCCGTAACCATCATCCCTTCAAAACCCTCAAGCAAGGAAATTCTTGAAAGACTTGAAGAATCCCCTGAAATCGGTCACCTTTTCAACGAAGCACAGAAACTGCTCGGCAAAACAATCGGTTATGACGGTCAATGCACTCTTCTTCTGATTCATGATCATTACGGTCTGCCCACAGAAGTTTTATTTATGATGATTGACTACTGCGTATCAATCGGCAAATCAAACTATGCTTATCTTGAAGCTGTCGGAAAAGATTGGGGTACAAGAGAAATCGATACTCTCGAAAAAGCCGCGGAGCAAATCACCATTCTCAAAAAGGCAAACTCTGTTTGGAAAGAATTTGCCCGATATGCAGGCATCACCAATCCCCGTCCCACTGTAAAACAGACGGAATATCTCCGCCGTTGGAGCACCGAATGGAAATTCAGCAATGACATGATTATCCTCGCTTATGAAGAAATGGCAAACCATACTTCAAAGCTCAGCATGTCTTATATTGATAAGATTCTTATGAACTGGCATAAAAGCGGCTTCAAAAAGCCCGAAGATGTCGAAACTGCTTCAGAGGAGCAGAAAAACAAGAGCGCTTCCGTCAGCAAAAAGAAAGACACAAACGAAGCATCTTATGACCTCGGCAAATTCAAAGAGCAATCCCTTCACGGCGAGCTGATATATGAAAGGAAGAAAAAATAATGGGTTACAGCAATCAGACATACATAAAAGCTGCACAGACTCTTGAAAAAAGGCGAAAAAAAGCCGAGCGTATTCAGCTTGCAAGAAAGCTTGAAATTTCGGAGAAAATTCCTGAAATCACCAAATATGAAGCTCAGCTCTCTCAAACAGGACTTGCCGTTGTGAAGGCAATCGGCATGGGAGAAAACGCTGAAGAATATATCGACCAACTCTCAAAAATCAATCTTGCAATTCAGGAAAACATAAAAAAACTTCTTGTTGCAAACGGATATCCCGAAGACTACCTCGAAATTCCTTACACCTGCAAAAAATGCTGTGACACAGGATTTTCGGGCGGATATGTCTGCGAATGCAGAAAAGAACTTCTGAGAGAAACCGCAAAACAGGAGCTTGCGGCTGTGTCAGCGAGTGCAAAATGTACCTTTGACAATTTTGATATTTCATATTATCCCCTGCCGGTTGACCAGAATCTCGGTATTTCCCCTCATAACAGGATGAAGAGCGTTGCGGAATACTGCAAATGCTATGCCGAAGATTTTGATACGGAATCCGAAAGCCTTTATATGCACGGTGCAACAGGTCTGGGCAAAACTCATCTTTCACTTGCCATTGCAAATGTTGTTACCGAAAAGGGTTATAACGTCATATATGATTCGGCACAGAACATTTTCACTTCCCTCGAAAAGGAAAAATTCAGTTATTCCGGTAACGGTGAAAGGGAAAAAGAGCTTCTCGACTGCGATTTGCTCATAATCGACGATCTCGGTTCTGAATTCGTCACAAGCTTCACCACCTCGGCACTTTATAATATTATCAACACAAGAATCAATCGCTCAAAGCCTGTAATCATCAGCACAAATCTTACAGAAACCGAGCTTGAGGACAAATATACACAAAGAGTTACTTCCAGAATAATAGGCAATTACGTTTCTCTGTTATTCCTCGGAAAAGACATCAGGCAACTTAAGAAATAAGGAGAAAATTCAATGGATATTATTCAGGAACTTACCGCGCATTTCGGTCTGCAGAGATGGCAGGTTGAAAATACAGTTAACCTTATCGACGAAGGAAACACTATTCCTTTCATCGCCCGATACAGAAAAGAAGCTCACGGCACTCTTGACGACCAGATAATCAGAGAGCTTTCCGAAAAGCTTGAATACCTCAGAAACCTTGATAAACGCCGTGAAGAAGTACGTTCTTCAATTGAAGCTCAGGAAAAGCTTACAGAAGAAATTTCCGCAAAGCTTGACGCTGCTTCAACCCTTGCGGAAATTGAAGATATTTACCGTCCTTTCCGTCCCAAGAGAAAAACAAGAGCATCCGTTGCAAGAGAAAAAGGTCTTGAACCCCTTGCTGACGCTATTTATGCGCAGACTGCAGATTCCGCAACCCCCATCGAGCTTGCGAAAAGCTTCATCGACCCTGAAAAAGGCGTCGAAACAGCCGAAGATGCACTTAAAGGAGCTCTTGATATTATCGCAGAAAACATTTCTGACGATGCGGATATCCGTCGCAGACTCCGCAATCTTTTCAGCGTTATCGGCGTTGTCACATCCACTGCAACAGACAAGGATGCTGACAGCGTTTATACCATGTATTATGAATATTCAGAGCCTGTAAAGACAATTGCAGGTCACAGAGTTCTTGCTATCGACAGAGGAGAAAAAGAAAAGTTCCTTAAAGTCAGCGTTACTCTTGACGCTGTAAAAGCTGCAAACGTTATCATAAGTGCAACTCTTAATCCCGAAGGTTCTCCTTGCACACAAGCCGTTCGTGAAGCAGGCGAAGATGCATACAACAGACTGATTTATCCCTCAATCGAACGTGAAATCAGAAATATGCTCACCGAAAACGCCGCAGCAAGCGCAATAAAAGTTTTTGCTCTTAACACAAAAGAACTTCTGCTTGCGCCTCCCGTAAAAGGCAAGGTTGTTATCGGTCTTGACCCCGGTTACAGAACAGGCTGCAAAGTTGCGGTTGTCGCTCCCACCGGAAAGGTTCTTGATACGGGCGTTATTTATGTTACCCATTCCGATGCTCAGAGAAATCGGGCAAAAGAGCTTATCAAAAAACTTATCGCCAAGCATAACGTAAACTGCATTTCAATCGGCAACGGCACTGCTTCAAAAGAAACGGAAATCTTTGCAGCAGAAGTTCTTCGCGAAATCGATGCGGAAGTTTCATACATGGTAGTAAGCGAAGCGGGAGCTTCCGTTTATTCGGCTTCAAAGCTCGCCGCACAGGAATTCCCGCAGTATGACGTTTCGCTCAGAAGTGCAGTTTCCATTGCAAGACGTCTTCAGGATCCTCTTGCAGAACTTGTTAAAATTGACCCGAAGGCAATCGGTGTCGGTCAGTACCAGCATGATATGCCTCCGAAAGAACTTGACGCTGCACTTGACGGTGTTATTGAAGATGCGGTTAACTCCGTTGGCGTTGACCTCAACACGGCATCAGTTCCGCTTCTCGCAAGAGTATCGGGCATCAACTCAACGGTTGCCAAGAACATCGTAGATTTCAGAGATGAAAACGGCGAATTCAGCGAGCGTTCACAGCTCAAAAAAGTTCCGAAACTCGGCGCAAAAGCATTTGAACAGTGCGCAGGTTTCTTAAGAGTTCCCGAAAGCAAGAACATTCTTGATAATACCGGCGTTCACCCCGAAAGCTATTCGGCAGCAAAAGATCTGCTCAAACTCTTCTCCTATTCACTCGACGATATCGGAACAGAAAAAATCAAAGATATCACATCGGCGGTTGAATCTCTCGGTGAGGATAAAGTCGCAGAAAAACTCGGCATCGGTGTGCCTACACTCAAGGATATCGTTAAAGAACTTATCCAGCCCGCAAGAGACCCCAGAGATGAACTTCCGCCTCCGATGCTCCGCACGGACGTTATGGATATTAAAGACCTTGTTCCGGGTATGGAACTCAAAGGTACGGTCAGAAACGTTATCGACTTCGGTGCATTCATCGACATCGGCGTTCATCAGGACGGACTTGTTCACATTTCACAGATTACCAATAAATATATAAAACATCCCTCGGAGGTTCTCAAAGTCGGTCAGATCGTTACCGTATGGGTAATTGCGGCTGATGCAACCAAAAAGAGAATTTCCCTGACCATGAAAGAGCCCAAAAAGCAGGAGGATCAGTAACAGTGGCAGATAAATTCAGACAAGACCTGACACAAGGGAGTGTAGGTAAGCAACTTATAAAATTTTCAATTCCGTTTTTGCTTTCAAACTTGCTTCAGGCTTTTTATTCCGTTGCCGATATGATAATTGTCGGCAGACTTTGCGGCACACACGGCATAACAGGCGTTAACATCGGCAGCCAGATTAACATTCTTGTCACGGGCGCTGCATTCGGACTTGCCGTTGGCGGTACAGTGCTTATAGCTCAGTACGGTGGAGCAAAAAAATTTGATGAACAGAGAAAAACCATCGGTACTCTTTTCACCATTTACATGATACTCAGCGTTGTTTTTACTGTCGGAATGCTGATTCTCGGTGATTTCCTTCTTAAACTTCTCAACACACCGAAAGTTGCATATCAAGAAGCTGTAAATTACTATAACATATGCATGGCAGGCATGGTTTTCATGTTCGCATATAATGTTATCAGTGCAATTCTGCGTGGTATGGGCGACTCAAAGCGTCCTCTCTATTTTGTTCTTATTGCAACGGTAGTTAACATCATCGGCGATATCATTCTCGTCGGTCCCTTTAAGATGGGAGCTGCAGGTGCGGCAGTCGCAACCGTTGCAGCTCAGGCATTAAGCGTTGTTCTTTCACTTATTTATCTGGCAAAGAACCATTTCTTTATTGGATATTCAAAATCGGATTTTAGAATTGATAAAGAAAAAGCTAAGATGCTCATTAAACTCGGCTTACCCTCATCCGTTCAACAGGTTGTTGTTTCTTTCTCATTCCTTACTCTCACAGCTCTCGTTAACTCACTTCCCAACGCAGATATAGCTTCGGCTTGTCAGGGAATCGGAGGAAAGGTAAACTCATTTGCAATCCTTCCCGCTCTTGCAATGAGCAGCGCAGTTTCCTCAATGGCAGGTCAGAATATCGGCGCAGGTCAGATTGACAGGGCCAAGAAAACAATGCTTACGGGTATGGGAATTGCTTTTGCAATGTCCGTATTTGTTTTCATCATAGTTGAACTTTTCCCTCAGCAGATTATCTCGCTGTTTGACACCAACCCCGATGTAATCGCCGTCGGAACAGAATATATGAGATTCATCGCTCTTGACTATCTCTTTGTTCCGTTTGTATTCTGCATGAACGGACTCGCAATCGGCGCAGGATATACAAACTTCGCTTTATTCAACGCTTGTTTCAGTTCAATTCTGGTCAGAGTTCCGTTTGCTTATCTCGTCGTTAATCTTACTACTCTCGGTTTTAACGGCATCGGTCTTGCTACAGGCCTTGCATCGGTTGCATCAATTATTGTCGGTGCAATTTATGTTGCAAGCGGTAAATGGAAAAAGCCTAAAATCAGGATTTAATTTATTGACAAAATTCGCATCATATAATAGAATTATTTTATATGTTATTTGAAAGGAAGATATAAATGGGCATTTACGAAATCAACAACATGGGCGAGCTTATCAAAGACAATACATATGTCGGAAGAGGCATTGTTATCGGTAAGAGCGCTGACGGCAAAAAGGCTGTTACAGCTTATTTCATCATGGGCAGAAGCGAAAACAGCAGAAACAGAGTTTTCATTGAAGACGGTGACGAAATCGTTATTCATCCTTTTGACGCTTCAAAAGTTGAGGATCCCTCACTCATCATCTATTCACCCATCAGAATCTTTGAAAACAATCTTATCGTTACCAACGGCGACCAGACAGATACTGTTTATGACTTCCTTAAGGACGGAAAGACCTTTGAGCAAGCTCTTGAAACAAGAGAATTCGAGCCCGATTTACCCAACTGGACTCCCAGAATCAGCGGCATGATGACATTTGCAGACGGTAATTTCTCATATAAGATGAGTATTCTCAAGAGTGCTGACGCAGAAGGCTCTGCCTGCAACAGATACACCTTCTCATATCCCTCACTTGCAGGTCTCGGTCATTTCATTCATACTTATAATCATGACGGCAATCCTATTCCCACATTCACCGGTGAACCCGAAAGAGTTGCAATTCCCGATGACATTGATGAATTCACTTCTCTCATCTGGGAAAACCTCAATGAGCAGAATAAGATTTCACTTTATGTTCGTTATATTGACCTTAATACAGGTAAGTATGACAGCAGAATGATTAACAAAAATAAATAAGGAGCGATTAACATGAAAGAGTTTGAACTTAAATACGGCTGTAACCCCAATCAGAAACCTTCAAAGATTTATATGGCAGACGGTACAGAGCTTCCCATCGAAATTCTCAGCGGCAGACCCGGCTACATCAATTTCCTTGATGCTTTCAACAGCTGGCAGCTTGTTAAAGAAATCAAAGAAGCTCTCGGTATGCCCGCAGCAACTTCATTCAAACACGTAAGCCCCACATCGGCAGCAGTAGGCATTAAGATGAGCGAAAAGCTTAAGAAGGCTTGCTTTGTTGACGATATCGAAGGTCTTGACGATTCC
>JAZSCO010000229.1:0-5435 GCA_045602965.1 Acutalibacteraceae bacterium
ACCGGTGAAATCGAGAGCAGAGGTGCCACCGTTCCGGTTAAAAAATCTGAAAAGAAGAATACCGTAAACTGTACTCTTTCAAAAGCAACCGTCAGAGAAAAGAACGTTTTTGCAAAAGCAGTTTCAGAGCTTCTTTCACCCATTGATGACCCGAGATATCTTCTCATCGGCACAAAGGGTCTGTTCAAAGCAACAAGCAGAAACTATGTTCAGAGCTATGCTTGCCCGTCAGTGATTGCAGTCAATAAAGAAACGGCGGAAATCCTTGCGAAGAATCTCAAATCCGCAGGCGGAAAGTTTGAACTCGTTTTCACAAGAAATGAAAACGGCAGAAAAGAGCTTTTCAAATGCCGTAAATATTCTTACATCAATGCAAACAGCAAACTTGTCAAAAATAAAAAGATAGTGAAATAAAGAAACAGGCAACATCGTTATCGGTGTTGCCTGCTGCTTTGTATGTAGTTTCTGTTTAAGACTTATATTTTTAGGCTTGTTAGATTTAATGTAATGATTTATTGCTCACAAACGTTGATATATAAGGACGTTTTTGCAGATTTTTTAAGATGACCTTAATGGTGAAAAACGTGGTTTTTGCATTACACTCCATTTAATAAGGGCATTAATAACGCCGATATAGCGTATTGACAAATACATATGTGTGTTGCAAAATTAACCTGTCAATTACATTTTATACATATTACAAATGCCGTAAGGCTAAAGTAAGAAAATGCAAATATAAAGCAATAAGTCAAGAGAAACTTGAAAATCAGGTTTATGAAATGCTGATGTTTAAGAAGTTCCCGAATGAAGAAGCAATAAGAGCATATGTTGATTTTTATGTTGAGAAGAAATCCAATGACAGCTATGAGCAAAAACAGATTGCTCAATATGAAAAACAGCTGAAATCGGTACAAAAGAAAATTGATAATATAATGATGGCTGTTATGCAGGGAATAGGAATTGAAACCTCAAAGGATTATCTTGCTCCGCCGGAAGAAGATAAAAAGCAGCTTAACAAGTTAATTGACCAAGTAAAACACAGTGTTAAAATTTTGGACAAGGAAAGACTTTTTAATATCATTAACAGTTGGCTTGATATTGCTTCGCTGATTGCAATGTCAAAACAGCTTGAACCGAACTCTAATGATTATAATACAGATGATAAAAGAGCAAAGCTTTATTATCGACACATGAGGGCAGTTCTCAAAAGTCCTGTTTTGCAAAAGGTTTATATTTACTACGGTGATGACGGAAATCCCGACCCGAAGGTTAAAATAGGCATAGATATTTCAAAAGGTTCAGAATCAAGTAGCAATGAAAGTACCCATTCCGCTTCAGACGAAAGAATTACAGATTCGTTCGATTTGAAAAGCGACAGGGTCACCGCACTCCTCGTCGCAACAGCGGCGGGGAGTTTTTCTTTTTAAACTAATTTATTACAAATTGTTAATTTTCGATTACAATTCGCATATTATTCTGATTTAGAAAAATAAAACAAAAAACAGGGAATATAATATCGTTACAGGTAAAACGGAGGAGAAAAAACGGGATGAAAAAAACATTTTTCAGCTTTGGTGCAATTTTGCTTATTGTGCTTGCTTTATTATGCGGATGCAACAAAAATCCGCAGACGGATACAACAGATGCTCCGTCGGGTGAAGGCGGTGCAGATATCGTTGAAGAAAATCTCACAACAACACAGAAGCAGATATCCGACGAAAAGCTTATTGCAATGACTTTTGATGACGGTCCGCACCGTACTCACACAAACAGAATCCTTGATATTCTTGAAAAAAACAACGCAACGGCAACCTTTTTTATTGTTGGTTATAACATAGAAAAAAATGTTGAAACAATAAAGCGTGCGTCAGATATGGGCTGCGAAATCGCAAATCATTCACTCAGCCATAAGAATCTGATGAAGATATCTCCCGAAGAGGTTGCAAATCAGGTCAACAAACCGAACGAACTCATCAAATCGCTTGTAGGCGTTGAAATGAAGCTCTTCAGAGCGCCCGGCGGCAACTTCAAGGGTGTCACCGATAAAATCGGAATGCCTCTGATTCAATGGTCGATTGACACCGAGGACTGGAAATATAAGGATGCTGATCATAAGGGAAGAACGGACGCACAGCGAGAAGCAGACCTTGAAATGATTGCGGATAATGTGATTGAAAACGCCAAAAAAGGCGATATCATTCTCATGCACGATATCTATGGCTTCACCGCTGATTTGTGCGAAAAGGTTGTGCCGCGTCTTGTTGAAAAGGGATTCAGGATTGTTTCGGTCAGCGAAATGTACGATGCTTACGGCAAAGAGATGGAAGCAGGCGAAGTTTATGAATTTTTTGATTTCGCAAAGGATAATACAAGGGTTGTTGAGCCCGGAAATTATAAGGTGAAAACCAACGGAGGCGTTCTCAATATCCGCAAAGAAGCAAAGCAGGAGAGCGAATCCGTACTTAAAATTTCCAACGGTACTCCGGTAACCGTTCTGGAAGGTATCCCCGGATGGGCAAAGGTTGAGTATGACGGTACTGTGGGATGGGTAAATTCCTTTTATCTCGAAGCGGATGCATAAACTGAAAATCAGTAAAACTGCACAGACGGATGCTGTGCGGTTTTTTTGCATAATTATGTGTATGTATAATCTTGACTTAATATATTAATGTATGATATTATTTATATATTATGAACAAACAGGAGTGATTTCTTTGAATTTTCAGGATTTCAGAACAAGTCCCGCAATTTTTGCGGTTGCTCTGGGCGTTATAGTTTTTGTTCTTGCCCAGTCAACATTCTTCCTTGTCAAGTCATGGAAGAAGGGTAAGGAGCTCGGTATTTCGGTTGAAACTCTCAAAAATACGGCTATTTCAAGTGCAGTTTTCACCGTTGCTCCCGCTATTTCAATTCTTGCAACAGTGCTTGTGCTTGCCAATGCTCTCGGTCTTGTTCTTCCCTGGATAAGACTTTCGGTTATCGGTAATCTTGCTTATGAAACAACCGCCGCTCAGACTGCTCTCGATTTTTGGGGAACAACAATCAACAGCGCAGTCGGTGATAAAGAGCAGTTTGCGACAATTGCATGGGCGATGACTCTCGGCAGCATTGCACCTCTTATTCTTATACCCTTCCTTTGTAAGAAGCTTCAGAAGACAGTCGGTAAAGCTGTTAACAAGAACGAAAACTCAAAGAAACTCGGCGATGCTATTTCCGCCGCTGCTTTTATCGGTATCGTTTTTGCGTTTGTTGCTCGTGAAATCAACGGCTATACGGCAACAACAATCACACAGGCTGCAGCAGACGGCAGCGTTGAAAAAATCAAGCAGATTTCGGGTTCATCGGGCGCAATGTCTATAATAATTCTTATTTCGGCAATGGTACTTCTTGTTATTCTTGAAGCAATCTGCAAGAAATTCAAGCTTGAAAAGCTCGAATCTTTCGCAATGCCTCTTGCAATGTTCGGAGCAATGGCACTTGCAATTCTTTTCACAAATGTTTTACCCGAATCAATCGTAAGCCACGGCTGGTATGAAATCGGCACAGTGCTTTCAGTAAACTAAAGAAAGGAGAATAAACCATGCAGAAAACTTATTTTGATAAAATTCACAGATGGGGAATCCTTTGGGATATCGCTGCAGTTCTTGTTCTTCTTTCAGTTCCCGTTGTTATCTGTATTGATCTCGGCGTATGGCCTCAGACACAAGCTCTCGCGGCTGTTATGCCAAAACTCATGGCTCTTTATTGGTTAACCGCAATCGTTGAGGTTATCACCTATGTTCCTCTTCTCGGTGCAGGCGGTGCATATCTCAGTTTCGTAACAGGCAATATCTCCAACCTCAAGCTTCCCGTTGGTCTTAAGGCAATGGAAAATGCAAAGGTAAGAGCAAACACAGAAGAAGGCGAAGTTGTTTCAACCATCGCTATTGCTGTTTCGGCTATCGTAACAACAATTATCATTGCTGTCGGTGTTCTTGTTTTCTCACCCGTACTTGATGACCTCACAACAGGTGTTTTCAAGCCCGCATTTGACTATGTTCTTCCCGCACTTTTCGGTGCTCTTGCGGCAAGCTATTTCGGAAAGCATCTCAAACTCTGCGCAGCTCCCCTTATCGTGGGCGTAGTCGTTCTTATTTTCTCACCTGCTATGGGTGCAGGCACACTCATGTTTATCACAATTGTTGCCGCTGTTGCAGGCGCATTCGGTTTCTATAAGGCTAAAAAATTATAATCGGAAAGTGTCATTCCGGGCATGAAGAAAGCAATCTTTTTGTCCGGAGTGGCATGTTTTTATATGATGTGTATAAATTTTTCGGTAATTTGTTATTTGTTGTGCAAAATTACACTTGATATCGGACAAATTTTGGTATAATATATTATAGGTTTAAAATTATCATCTCTTCTGAAAGGAGAAATTCAAAATGATTAACTATTCACGCGAAGTACAGGAAATGTGCTGCGTAGCCAAGGGTCCCAACCACGGTCCTGCTCCCATCCCCGAAGAGGGCAAGTGGGTTAAGGCTTACGAAATCAAGGATATTTCCGCTTTCACACACGGTGTTGGCTGGTGTGCACCCCAGCAGGGCGCTTGCAAGCTTTCACTCAACGTTAAAAACGGTATCATCGAAGAAGCTCTTGTTGAAACAATCGGTTGCTCCGGTATGACTCACTCAGCTGCTATGGCTGCTGAAATTCTTCCCGGTAAGACTCTTCTTGAAGCTCTCAACACAGACCTTGTTTGCGATGCTATCAACACAGCTATGAGAGAACTCTTCCTCCAGATCGTTTACGGACGTTCGCAGTCCGCTTTCTCGGATGACGGTCTTTCAGTTGGTGCAGGCCTTGAAGACCTCGGTAAGGGCCTTCGCTCACAGGTCGGTACAATGTACGGTACAAAGGTTAAGGGCGTTCGTTATCTTGAAATGGCTGAAGGTTATGTAACAAGACTTGCTCTTGACGAAGACAGCCAGGTTATCGGCTACGAATTCGTTTCACTCGGCAAGATGACCGACTTCATCAAGAAGGGCGACACACCCAACGACGCATACAATAAGGCAATCGGTACTTACGGCAGATTTGCAGATGCCGCAAAGTACATTGACCCCAGAAAAGAATAATTGCAGGAGGAGGAAAATATAATGGCATTATTTGAAAGCTACGAAAGACGTATTGACCAGATCAATGCATGTCTTAAAGAATACGGCATTTCTTCAATCGAAGAATGCAAGGAAATCACTCTTGCAAAGGGTGTCGATTGCGACAAAATCGTCAGAGAAACTCAGCCCATCTGCTTCGAAAACGCTGTTTGGGCTTACACAGTAGGCTGCGCTATCGCTATCAAGACAGGTTGCACAAAGGCTGCTGACGCTGCTGCCGCTATCGGTATCGGTCTCCAGTCATTCTGCATCCCCGGTTCTGTTGCTGACAACAGAAAG
>JAZSCO010000230.1:0-13266 GCA_045602965.1 Acutalibacteraceae bacterium
ATATCAATAATATTTATATTGTAGTTTCTCAGGGGGAACAACATAAATTTAAAAATGAGAATTGAAATGTTACTTGAAAAACACAAAAAAATCATCAGCGAACAGCTCGAAGTTGATCAGAGCATTATTTCCGAAACTTCCTCAATAACAGGTGATCTCGGCGCAGATAGCCTTGATCTTGTTGACCTTGCAATGTCAATTGAAGATGAATTCGATATCGAGCTTTCAGATGAAGCTCTCGATAAAATCAAATCTGTTGGCGACCTCGTTTCATATATCGAAGAAAAGATCTGATTTATAAACCGCAGTTCAGGCTGCGGTTTTTATTTTTTGACAGTATTGATTTAATATGATAAAATAATGCTGTAAGTTTCGGAGGTATTATTATGATTGTTAAAAATGCTTTGGTTTACGGAAAAGATTTCAACGCTCAATTAAATGATATAATAATTGAAGGCGAAAAAATTGCTGCTATTGAAAAAACAGACAAAGAAGGTCTTGATTTTTCAAACTGCATTGTTCTGCCCGGATTTGTTGATATTCATATTCACGGATGCAATATGGCAGATGCTACAGACGGGAAAACTGAGTCCGTTGCAGAAATGAGCAAATGGCTTGTAACAAAAGGAATCACTTCTTTCTGTCCCACTACAATGACGATCTCCATAGATGAGTTGAGAAAATGTTTCGGTTATGTCGCCGACACTATGGGAAAAGAAGACGGCGCATACATTCACGGCATAAACATGGAAGGTCCTTTTATCGCACCCGAAAAGAAAGGAGCTCAAGCGGCAGAACACATTCTCGAGCCCGATTTTGAAGTTTTCAGCGAACTCAACAGTATTTGTCCCGTTAAGGTAGTTGATATTGCACCCGAAAGAAACGGAGCTTCAGAATTCATTGAGAAAGCTAAAAAAATCTGCACAGTTTCCGCTGCACACACAACCGCGGATTACGAAACAGGCAAAAAAGCAATCGAATCCGGCATAACTCACGCCACTCATCTTTACAATGCCATGAATGGTCTTACCTCAAGAGAGGCGGGAATGGTTGGAGCTGTTCTTGACAGCGATAATGTTAACGCTGAACTCATATGCGACGGAATACACATCTGCCCCGCAACTTTGAGAATAACCTTCAAAGTCCTCGGAGAAGACCGTACCGTTGTTATCAGCGATTCGATGATGGCTGCCGGTCTTGAAGACGGAGAATACACACTCGGCGGACAGAAGGTTATAAAAAAAGCCGGCGCCGCAAGATTGATTGACGGAACTCTTGCCGGAAGCAGCACTAATCTTTTCGACGAATTCAGGAATCTGATTTCTTTCGGTATTCCACTTAAACAAGCCATTAAATCTGTCACGATTAATCCCGCAAAAGCAATCGGCGTTGATAGAATCACAGGCAGCATCGAAGAAGGTAAAAATGCAGATTTACTCATCCTTTCAAAAGATTTTTCGATAATAAAAGCTGTATTCGTAAAAGGAAAACGTATTATATAATATTTATATATAGATAATGAAATTAATCTTGCAAATAATATAATGTAATAATTATAATATTACAAAATATACACTGCATATATGCAGTAAAGCAAAAAGACTTTACAATCTTATGTTGTAAAGTCTTTTTGCTTTCGTATGTGGATAACCCTGTGGAAAAAGTGGAAAACTCCAACACTAATTTCTTTCAGAGAATTATAATGGTAAAGTTATTCACTTTACAAGATAAGACAGTTCTGTTTCGGAACAATTTTATACTGCATATACAGTATAATAATGTGGATAACTCATGCAAGATTCAAGAGAATATCTTGCATAAATTGATTTTTGCAAAAGAATCATTTTTTCAATCTCATAATTCATCATAAGAATAAAACAGTGATTTTGTCCGGTAAATATTTATCAAAACAAAATTTCAAATTACTTATAAAATGTGATGTCCTGTAATTTAGCGCCTTAAAAAGTGTTAGCCCCCGACTTCAAAAGAAGTCGGGGGCAATAGTTTTAATTCAGTTTTACAAACAGATTTTCATTTCACTAATTCGAACCGTGAATTAAAGAATTTCTGTGCTGTGTTCAGTCTGTTCGATTACTGTTTCAAATGTGTAGTGGTTTACAATCTTTTCAACGTCAAGGTTATCAACGTTACCGTCATGGTTTGCGTCAGCAGCTTCAAACTTAGCAGCACTACCACCAAAATCAGCCTGAGTGATTGTACCGTCAGCGCTTGTCATTGCTGCGATTTCGAGTGCGGATGCGTCTGTACCGTCAACTCTTGCGTCGCCGTTGATGTCACCGTAAACAACTGCATAGTATCTGAATCTTTCTCTGTTTTCAATTGTACCTACGTAGTAAGCACCTGTACCAACACCACGACCTGAACCTGTGATTGATACTACTGAACCTGCACCGGCATCTTCTCTCATACCGACAACCTGAACAAGTTCCATGATAGCACCAACGCCTTCCTTAAGACCGAATACCTGACCGGTAATACGTGATGAACCAACATTTGTTACAACTGTACCAACAAGATTATTGCCGGATGCGTCAGTTCTTGATATAAGGTCGGGAGAAGTGAGGTAGTTAAGCTTATAGATAGCCTGATAAAGAGCTGCAGCCATGTCATCGATTTCTTCCTGACGTTCACAGTCGATTGTTGTATCAAGCTTGAGGGTCTTGGAGTCGTTAAGAACGATTTCCATGATATCCCACTGACCGTCTTCCATGTTATAACCGTTAATGGGGTCATATGAAAGAGGATCGTCAATGATTGTGTTTGCAAGTGCGATATAGTTATCAAGCTGAGTCCAGTCTGCTTCACCTGTGAAGGGAACAAGCTGATAATATGCTTCGATGATACCGTAGAATGCTTCAGTTGCCATTGACTGAGTGAGCTCGTCAGATGCAAGAAGTGAATTCGACTTTGCTTCGATCAATGAAAGTGCATAATCATAAGCGATTCTGAACTTTTCATAGGATGTTGTTGTGTAAAGTCTCTTTTTCTTAAGCTGCTGATTTTCATCAACACCGTCATAAGTAAGGTTGCGTCCTGCTGAACCTTCGTATGCATCCTTGAATGTGTTCTTTGCCCATTCAAGCATTGTTGTGTCGATTGCCTTAGCTCTGTTGTTTTCGGCCTGTTCAAATCTGTATGAAACCTGGTCGAAATAGTTGTAGAGAGCGTCTCTGTTGTTATAAAGAGCCTTGATATATTCAACATAGCTCTTATAAATCTGGATGTTTACTTCTTCTGCATAGCTGATAGCATCCATCTGATCCATTGTCTTTGTGAGATAAGTATCTCTGTAGGTTGTGTATGCCATGGGTGTTGCTGTTGCACCGCTTGCAATTGCAAAGCTTGATGAAGTATACATGAATTTAGGATGTGAAATCCAGTAGTCAACAGTAAGGTCGTAGGGAAGTTCTTCAACTGCGCCATAGATGAAACCGCGCTCATCGCACCAATTTGCGACTTTCGTAATATCTGCATCTGAAAGATCATCCCACTGAACAGCACCTGTCTTATAAATATATTTGCCGTTTTCGTCCACGCCTGTGGGAGTAATATCAAAGAAGATGTTGCCTGTTACAAGTCTTACGATCTTTTCAACTTCTTCTCTGGTGAACATGATATCATTGCTACGATCAGCTGAGAGTTCCATAACAAGTCTGAGCTGTTCGTAATTTGCTTCGTTCATGTCTGCCATATTAATGGTATTCATAACATAAACAACGCCGTTATCAAAATCATGATTCCAATTTGTCTTGGGAGGTACGACACCAAGAACATGGTCAGGATACTGATAGCTTGTTGATGTTGATGAATAGAAGGGGTACATTGCTTCAGGGATTGAAGGATTGCCGTCTGAATAGTAAGTTACATCACCTTCAGTTGTGTCAGCAGAAAGAGCTCTACCGTCATCGTTTGCGTCGTATGTGCCGTTGTTCTTAAGCTGAGCTTCAACTGAATACATGAACCATTCGTGTGATGCGTTGGGAAGATCGTTTTCAATAAAGCTCATGTATGAATCGGAGTATGCCTGAGCATCATCGAGTGCATCATTTGCGCCTGTGTAGAAGTAACCTGCAGGACCGAAGTCTTCATAGTTAAGGAAGAAGAACTGATCCTTTTCGTAAGCTACATAAGGCATCTGGGCGCCTCTGGGAGTGATATCAGAATACTTGAAATCGGTGAATTTTGAAACATTACCCTTTGCGTCTGTTGAGTCTGTTCTTGTTGCAGTTTCCAGATAGTCCCATTCTCTCCAGATGTTATACTCATACACTGCTTCTTTATCTTCTGTTGCTTCTGCAACAAGAACTTCTTCAAGATATGTGTTCTTGAAGCTTGCAACAACAGCATCAGCTTCAGCCTTTGTTGTGTATGAACCGTAAGTAGAGTCATTTGTTGTGATAATAAGATCGTATGCAGTACCTTCAGCATTTCTCTCGATTGAGAATCTGCCGCCAACGATACCTTCTGCTGTATCGCGGTCTTCCATACCTTCAATAATGCATGTTGCATTGAGATTCTTTGTAAGAGAATCAATATATCTGTCGTACTGCTCAATTGTCATTGCAGTCTTATTCGAACCGATATAGGTCGGATCGTATTCTCTAACATAATCCATACCTGCAAGAAGAGGAAGTGCTGTTGAAAGAATTTCATACTTATAGGTATTAATATGAGAAAGAAGCCTGTCAATGAACTGGGGAAGAGAAGCGTTTACGTCTGCAACCAAATTGCCTTCTGAGTTCACAACCTTCGAAGAAAGAAGCTGTGAAAGAGTTTTGATTGATGTATGTTCACCGCCAGAAAGGACGTTGTCTCTGTGAGGAAGAAGAACGCTGTTTCCGTTGAATACAAGGGCAAGAACACGGTCAATAACTCTGATAATAACTGTAAGAAGCGGCTGGTTGAGCTCACCGTTTGTATAGTCCATGTTAACAGTGAGAAGATTAAGGATACCGATAAGGTCAAACTCAATGAGATTATTGAGAAGCCATGAGTTAATCATCTGTGATGAACCGTTGATGTCGGGAAGCCATGATGTGGGAATAAGTGAGAAGAGAGTTGTATCAAGGAAATCGTAGATAGCATCAATCTTCTGAACGCCGTCAGCGTTGTATGTTTCAACATCGGATTTGAATTCAAGAGTTGCAACGTTTGAGTAAACTGTTGAAAGAAGGTTGTTGAAAGCTGTTGTCCATACGCCGGGATATTCGCCGGATTCACCGTAAACACCGTCGCCGTCGCCGGGACGTCCGTTACCGCCGTCAACACCAACCATAGCGGGCATATACTGGTCAAGTGCCCATGTGATAAACTGAGTAAGGAACTTTTCAAATGTTGTGTCTGTGCTGAGAATCATACTCTTGTTGAGCATGAGGACATTGTTAAGATAAGCTGCAAGATAGGAGCAACCGATATCGATAGCGCCCTTGGGAACTACAACATCTTCAGTTCCGATAACTTTACCTGACATATCCTTAATAGCAATTCTCTTGATTGCTGTGTAAGGAATGGGGCTGATTTCGTTTTCGTTACCGTCAGTAACTGTACCTACACCGCCTGCAAGCTCAAGCTCATGATATGCATCAAGTCTTTCATAGAAGTTGTTCTGAGGAAGAGCCTGTGCTGCAAGACCTGCCATTGCATATGCAAGAGCTGTGGGAATATCGTCTGCCCATTCGGGGAAGTAGCAACCGTCGATGAATTCATTAAGAGCCATCTTGATAACAGTCGCATAAACTTTATCTGTTTCAACAACATAGTTGGGACGGATAAAGTCGGGGTTAGCGTAACCTGCACCGTTCTTATCAGAAATATTAACGGGCATATCGTTTGAAACATAGTTATAAGCTGTTGCCTTTGTTACGCCGTCAATTTCTTCGTACTGAGTTGCGTAAAGGATATCGCCTGTTTCATAGGTGATATAAGTCTGGTCAACTGCAGTTTCATCATCGGCTGCAACGAGAGTTTTGGGATTGGTGTCTGCATAATACCAAATAGCTGTGAGCTCATCGCCTTCATAGCCGAGATATGCGGAATCCTGGAAGAGACCAAGGCTGGGAAGCATATTAACAAGAAGACGGATAAGGTCGTTGAGAAGTGACATAAGGTTATGCTGAAGGTGGATGCCCTGATAGTCGATAAGAATGAATGTGTCGAGACCGCCTTTATTGAAGAGCCAGTCAAGCATTGCTTCAATCTTGAGAAGAGGATATGTGTTCTGATCTTCTGTGTATTCAGGTTCGGGAGCGCCGTTCTGAACAAGAAGCGATTCAACAAGGCCGATAACCATTGAGAACATCTGGTCACTCATAACGTCGGGTGAACCGTAGGGAAGATCGGGTGTGATTTCAACATCGAATGCATCACAAAGAACTTCTGTAAGCATAGGAACAAGCATACCGTCAAGGAGGCCTCTGATGAGATTGTTAACAAACTGATATGTGCTCATTGTGTGAGCCTCGGCTACGCCGTCAAGGTCGTGGTCAGCCATAATGGAAACGCCTGTGATTGAAGCACCGCCGGGCTGTTCTGCAAGAGAAGGTCCGATAAGGGGCTCAAAATTTGTTCCGAGAATTGAACGACCGCCTGCTGAGAATTCGTCGCCTGTGCCTTCAATAAGAGCCCAGTTGATGAGATTCTGAACACCGTCGTCAAGCATTGTGCCTGAAACTTCTGTTACATCACTGTCGATGAGCAGGCTGTAAAGAAGAGTCTGAAGAACATAGTCCATATTCTTAAGACCGTCAGGACCTGTGTAACCGAGAGCATCGGTGATAAGAGGACCTACAAGGTCGCCAAGAAGTGAACCCCATTCAAGAGTACCTGCAAGAAGGTTTGAAAGAAGGCCCTTCTGATTGTAAAGCCAAGTAAGGAGCATCGAAAGAACTTCGGAGTCGGAAACGAACTGTCTCTGCTTTGAAAGATCAAGACCGGTGCCGTTAAGATGGTCAAGAAGATTACCGAAAAGACCGAGAACTTCACCGAAACCGGCAAGGCCGTTCTTATCAAGGCAGGCAAGGAAACCGGAAAGGGTTCTGATAACACCGTCAACACTGTTCAGCTGAAGCTGAGTGCTGCCTGCATCACCGGGACAACCTGCTTCATTAAGATACTTGTCAAGGTTAAGCAACATGTTGGATGTGAAGATGTTGATACCGATACCAACCATATTGTTCAAATCTCCGCAGGTCATAACCATGTTACCTTCGGCAAGCATTTCATCAAGCATATCGAGCACCCAGCCGCAGCCTTGCTCATATGAAAGATAATACTTGTTACGGGATACGGAGGGGTTATAATAGTTGTTGGATGGTGTGTAGGCATACACGCTGATTGATGCAGCCGACAAAATCATCACAGCAGCCATCAAAACCGCCAAGAGTCTTTTTGCTTTTTTCATATTTGCACCTCCATTTAAGATAAGCGTTTTCACGCCCGAAGCCCTTGCAAGGAGCTTCTTTGCCAGACATTTTAAATAATGCCTTAATTTACAATAGTTACTTTATAAAGGAGATGTTGCATTCCTCATGCAAATTTTTAAACATTTTTTAAATATTTTATGAACAGACTGTGAACAGAGCGACTTTTTGTTTGTATTTTACAAAGTGATGTAATATTTTTTAGCAATATTCAACAACAGTTTTCAGAACGTTTGTTCGTTAGGCTTGGAATGCTTTAATCATCTTTTATCTGAACAAACAAAAAAACGGCAGGAAATATCCCGCCGTAAACCTGATTTTTCGAACTTTATTATACAATATCGATAACCCCAAAAAGATCATTAACAAGAGGTTTTTTAGCTCTTTTCAAGCGTTCCGGATGCTCATGCCCCGATGTCAAAAGTATACAATCTGCGCCAAGAATGTTCGCTAATTCAGCGTCGTGTTCGAGGTCTCCGATGACAAGAATTTCATTTTTTTCTGCTTTATTTTTTAATAAATAATCCTTTGCGCGTTCTATTTTAGAGCCTGCAAAATAGTCACCTGCACCTAAAATTTCATCAAAATATTCTGAAACACCGTATTTTTCGGCGTTTATACAAAGCTGCTCATTATTCGAAGATGAAACTATCACCTGTTTTGCACCGTTATTTTTAAAAAATTCAAGTGCTTCAACTGCGCCATCGGTCAGACCTATGTCCTTCAAATGGTAAAGATAGCCTTCATTATACTGTTTTATAATCGTATCGTAGTCTTCCGTTGCCATATCAAAAACTTTTTCGTAGAATTTTATGATTGGAACACCGATACATTCTTTATAATAATGAATATCAATAGGCGCTCTGCATCTTAGTGCAAGCATATCATTGACGCTTGCAAGAGATGCGCCAATATCATTAAGCAGCGTTCCGTTCCAGTCCCAGATAACATATTTATATTTCAACATCCCGCCTCCTTTGTTGATATATAAGAAATAATATGGTATAATATATAAGGTGATTATATGAATACATTCGAAAAAATATATGATGCGGTAAAGAAAATTCCGAAAGGAAAAGTCTGCACATACGGTCAGATAGCTGCCATTGCAGGTAATCCAAGATGGTCAAGAGTTGTCGGATATGCTCTGCACGTAAATCCTGAGCCGGGCGTCATCCCCTGCCACCGCGTTGTTACAAAAAACGGAGAAGTATCAAAGGCTTTTGCATTCGGAGGAGAAAACATGCAACGACTGCTGCTCTCCGAAGAAGGAATAGAATTCCTTGACGACGGCAGAGTTGATTTGAAGAAACACTTTTGGAACGGCAATACTATATAATGTATATATTAACCTAAAAGCTTATCTTGTAACTCAATTATTTCAAGAAGTTCTTCGCTGACTGCTTTCATATATTCAAGAATCTCTTTATCCTGAGCAAGATATCGGGCTGTCTTTCTGACTTCCTTGATAAATGTAGGATCAAGGGGTTCTTTTTTTGCGGCAAGAGGACACATATTTGCTCTGGGATCATAGATAACTTCAAAATTGAGTTTGCCGTCAATTTCATAAACGAGCGGAAAAAGAGGAAAAATTCTGCAAGCAAGCGGTCTTTCAGCTCTGTTGCATTCCCCTGAGCAGATCACCATAGGATAACCGTAGTTTCCTTCGGTCTCGCAGACCTCAAAACCTTCTTTATCGGCAAACAGATTCTCTTCTCCCGGGTAAAGCCACATGCCTTTACAGTCACCTCTGCAACAAAGACCGTCACAAAGCCTTCCGCAATTGTAAAAACCCAGAGGCGTTTTATGATAAAGACGCTCATATGCGCCGAGAATTATATCTTTCATAATGTCAGTATCCTTTCAACGAATGCCTGAAGAGAAAAATCACATAATGTTTTTGGATGGTTGAGATAATCTTCAAGAATTTTCGCAGTTTTATTCTTGTTTTCATCGGAATTATCGGTAAAAATTGAAAGTGCAGATTTCATTAATTCAAGTGCGACAGTTTGCTTCTCGAGCCAGGGTTCAAGTTCAGAAACCATAGGATTATCAATGGTTTTCAACATTGAACAGCATTTTTCAAGAGCTTCAATATAACTGATTACCGTACCAATTGCACCGAAAACATCGCCCGAGAAAAACTGTTGCTGTGCAAGATTGAGAGTTTCATTGAGCATGGGTGAATTTTCAACTTTGAGGCATGAGGTAAGAAGGTTATCAAGCAGGGGCATAAACAGTTCTTTTTCTTTTCCGAGAACTATTTCACAAGCTTTATGCCATGAATCAAAGCCGACATATGAAATCGGATTCCAAAGATAGTCGCAAGCGGTAAGTAAAGGTATTCTGCTTGACAGAGCGAACTCCATTGTGTTGGAAACGATGCCTCTCGAATAACGATACAGATCGCTTTCTCTGCCGTTCAAATAGCCGATATGCATCTCATTATACATCTCCGCGTCGTTAACGGGGAAGTTATCCCAGTAAAGCGGAGATCTATTTGTTGAATTTTCGAAGACAACTGCTTCGCGCACTGTGATTTCCTGAGAACAGATATTTTTACCTGTCCAGAAAATATCAATATCTCCTGAAATTCCTTGTCCCAACTTGGAAACATAATATTCATCTCCCCTGCCGTGATACTGCAAGGGGCAAACTGTAAGTGTGCATTTTTCATCTTTTTCTTTAAGATAATTACGGAATTTATCGGAAAGAGCGATGTGGGCATTGACCGCTTCGCCGTCAAAAGCCGCTTTATCTTCATCAAACCAAAGATTTTCGGGAATATCATCAAGAAGAAGTCCGAAATTGCGTATGCCAACATTGTAAAGTTGTTCAGCTTTACAAATAAGTTTTTTAAAATCCTCATCAGAAGAGTATTTCATGCTGAGTCCCGGAGCAATACAGTAGTGGAATCTTACAAATTTTTCCTTGCAGAGCGTTGCCAGCTCCGAAAGCACAGAAAGTTCTTTTTCAGGATAAAGTTCTGACCATTTATCGCGGTGATATGGGTCATCTTTCGGGGCATAATAATATGTGTTCATACCGTAAAAAGACATAAGTTCAAGCATCATTCTGCGGTTTTCATTACTCCAAGGTCTGCCGTAAAACCCTTCTATATAGCCACGCACGGCAAACAAAGGATAATCGGTAACAGTACCGATAAAGAATTTTTTATTCTTTATCATCTGTGCTATTCTGTTGACAGCCCTGAATAGTCCTTCGCGGCATGATACGGTCAATGTTACAGCAAGTCCGTCATCGTTCTTTTCGGATGCTATTATGAATTTTTCGCCTGACAGTCTTCTTGCTTCATCTATATATTCAAGCCTGCGCGAGTTTTCTTTCGCAATGTTTATGTAAAGCTTATCGCCTTTACGGTTTTTGTCGATATAATCTCCGAGAATTCCGACTGCAAAATCACTTTCAAAACCTTTTGCTTCGATTTCGCAGGGTGAAAAATTAATCCAATCGGTAATTTCAGGTTTCTGAAAAGCGGGATAAATCATAACGACTTTATCTCCTTCTTATGTTTTTTAATGTAGGCATCATTAATTGCGTCACCGCCGTCAACGTTGCTGCTTGAGAAAACATCGGGTATATATCCGTCGGCGATCATGAGTTCGACTGCTCTTGCTTCAATAGCATTGAGAATTGCCGCACCGGCTGCAGTTGAAGTGGGCGCAACGTTTCTGTTGATTTCTTTGATTTCAATTGATGCATCACCGTAGCAACCGCAATTATCAATAACTATATCAGCCGCTTCAAAGAGTCTTTTTCCGCTTGAATGTCTGGATGCGCCCTTCATGGTATGCTCCATATTGGTGATAACAACGGTTTTTACTCCTCTTTCTCCTGCAATCAAAGCAAGGTCAATTGCAACGCCGTTTCTGCCTGAATTGGAGAAAAGGAAAAGAATATCTTTGTCTGTTATGGAATGATGATCAAAAAGAATTTCTCCGTAACCTTCAAGACGTTCAAGCTCGGTGCTTTTTGCAGCGCTTTCGTGAAGCATAAGTGATGATTCAAGAATGGGATTAACATTCACAAGCCCGCCCGCACGGTAAAAAATTTCTTCGGCAAGCATATGCGAATGTCCCGTTCCGAAAGCATGAATCCTTCCGCCGTTTTTAAGCGTATCCGCAACCGCTTTTGATGCTTCTTCAATATTTTCTGCCTGTTCAGTGATTATTCGCTTAAGTATCTTCTGTAAATTATTAAAATATTCAACTGCGTTTGACATAACATCCTCCGTAGCTTTTTTCTTTTATTCTAATATTTATTACGTTAAATATCAAGTTTTTTTGAAAATATCTTTATTTTCAATACCTTATATGATATAATTCTTTAAATAGGAAGGTGTAATTATGAAAAGACAAAGCGGAATTTTAATGCATATTTCATCGCTTTACGGCGATTATTCAATCGGAACATTCGGCAAAAATGCCAAGGAATTCATTGACTTCCTTGTGGATAACGGTTTCTCGATATGGCAAGTGCTTCCGTTTACCGTTACGGATGAATATAACTCCCCCTACAAATCATTCTCGGCTTTCGGCGGAAACCCTTATTTTATCGACCCCGAAAAGCTTTATAATGACGGTCTTATCAGTGCGGAAGATTTAAAAAACTGCAAACAGCAAACTCCTTATTCATGTGAATTTGAAAGACTCGCAAAAGAGCGCATGAATCTTTTAAGAAAAGCATACAGAAATTCAAAAAAACATGATGAAGTCCGCGAATTCATTGAATTGCATCCGAGAATAGAAGCTTTCTGCCGCTTCATGACTTTGAGAGAGCAAAACGGTCTTAAAACTTGGCAGGAATGGGAATCTGAAGAAATTTCGGATTATGAGCTCCTCGGTACATGGCAATTCATACAGTATGAATTCTTCACTCAATGGGCTCAAATCAAAGCTTATGCAAATTCAAAGGGTGTGAGCATAATCGGTGACATACCCATTTATGTTTCGGATGACAGCTGTGACGTCTGGGAAAACAGGCATCTTTTTGATGTTGATGAAAAGGGTTATCCCACTCTTGTTGCCGGTGTGCCGCCCGATTATTTTGCTCAGGACGGTCAGCTCTGGGGCAATCCTCTCTACAATTGGGATGAAATGAAAAAAGATGGCTTCAAGTGGTGGAAAGAAAGAATTGACCATTCTCTTGAGATGTTTGACGGCGTAAGAATAGACCATTTCAGAGCAATTGAATCTTACTGGGCAGTTGAAGCAACCGAAAAAACCGCTAAGAACGGCAAGTGGAAAAAAGGTCCCGGCATGGATTTTGTCAACGCAATAAAAGAAGGTCATGATGATAAGCTCATCATCGCAGAGGACCTGGGAGATATAACCGATGAGGTGCGTGCACTTGTTGATGAAAGCGGTTTCCCCGGTATGAGAGTTTTCCAATTCGGATTCCTTGATGACGGAAACAGTATTCATATGCCCCATAACTATATCAAAAATTCAGTTGCATATTCGGGCACACACGATAATAACACAATTTTCGGTTTCCTTTGGGAAAGCGATGACAATACACGCAGAAGAGCACTTGATTATTGCGGATTTTCCGGCGGTGACTGGGGCGGAGCAAGTCCTTTATTCCTGAGAGCGATTTTTGCAAGTGTCAGTGACCTTGCGATAATTCCGATTCAGGATTTCCTTATGTACGGGTCGGATACAAGAATCAACACTCCCGGTGTTGCAGACGGCAACTGGAGCTACAGAGTAACAAAAGACCAGCTCATGAATGCCAACAGAGAATTATTTAAATCACTTAACAGAATTTATAAGAGGTAAAAATGAAATTAATAAGATTTTTTGAT
>JAZSCO010000231.1:0-2282 GCA_045602965.1 Acutalibacteraceae bacterium
TTCAGTAAATTCAGCGGAAATTACGAAATTGCACACAACGGCTTTTCATGGATAAGCGACGGCAGAAAGCCTTATATAACTATCCGCAAAAAAGTCGGGGATAAGTATATAGCCATATCCCGTCCTTTATGGTCGGCTTTAAAAAAGAAAACGGAATTTTCGGAGAAAAAAATCGTTACCCGCTATTCTGATTTCACAGCATTCGGCAAGAAGCTGCCCTTTACTATTGTCTGCACTGCTGAGATAACAGGTGAAGATACTGTTGAATTCTCTTTGAAAGCAGAAAATGAAGCAGGATATGACATTCAGGCTGTCTATTTTCCCGCACCATTTAATTCAAAATTAAAAAGAAAAAACTCTTATCACGTTGACCCTATGCGTCAAGGCTTTATCCTTCCTGACGGATATAAAAAGAATTTTGCAACAATATACGGATATGCACACATAAAACGCCCGATAAACACGGGCGATTGTTATATGCCTGTCTGGGGCAGAATATGCGATGGACATACGTTTACGGCTATTGTTGACACTCCTTATGACGCTTCTATGTATTCATCATTCGGAAAACACAAGGCATTTGTTAATTCAGTTTACTGGCAATCATCACTCGGCAAACTGTCCTATGAAAGAAAAATCCGATTTGTTTTCCACGAAAACGGTGATTACAATACCGTTGCAAAGGATTACCGTAATTATCTGATTGAGAAAAATCAGCTTGTTACCATCGACGAAAAAATCGCAAAAAATCCCAACATAAAAAAGATTATCGGTGCTCCCGTTCTTCATCACAAAATATTCTCAAAAATCAATGAGAAATCGCAGTTCTATGACAAAAACGGCTCGAATGAAATTCTTTGCGCCACATTCCGTGAGCGTGCGGAACAAACGAAAAGGCTTAAAGCTCTTGGCTTGGATAAGCTGTATATTCATACTGACGGCTGGGGCAAAGACGGATACGACAACAAGCATCCCTATATTCTTCCGCCTTGTGAAGAAGCAGGCGGATGGGATGGCTTCAAGAAATTTTCTGAAGTTTGCCGTGAACTTGGCTATGTATTTGCTTTGCATGACCAATACAGAGATTATTATTACGACAGTCCTGCTTTTGACAAAGAAAAAGCCGTGACAAATATTGATGGCACAAATCCGTATTGCTCAATTTGGGATGGCGGTGAACACAGCTATCTTTGCTCTGAATTTGCTCTTGAAGCCGTAAAAAGAACTTATACCGAGCTTGAAGAACACGGTGTCGATGTGCAGGGAGCGTATCTTGTTGTTTTTTCAATTATGCAGGGGGATGAGTGTTTCCACAAAGACCACCGAATTACAAGAGAGGAAAGCATGCAATTTCGTGGTGAGTGCTTTGATTATCTTAACGAAAAAGGTTTTGTTATGTCTTCCGAAGAGCCTGGAATGCAGCTTCTCAACCACCTTGCTCTTGTACATCACGGACCTCATGCTCTCCGTCCGCAAGAAAACGGTAAGGCGGTCGGAATTCCCGTCCCTCTCGGAAATCTCGTTTATCACGATTGCATTATGGTTCCGTGGAATTGGTTTAACAACTGGGGCATTCCAAAAGGTGAAGACGGTGACTTATACGGTGCATTAAATGCAGGTATGCCTTATATTCACCCATACGGAAATTCTCTTCGTAAAATCGGAACAGACAACCGTACAGCTGACATTGAAATGATGAGCGACGAAGAATTGAAGAAAGAGTTTGAACGCATCAGACCTCTATGCGAGTTACAGGCAAAGCTCTATAACAAGGAAATGTTAAAGCACGAGTTCCTGGGAAGTTACCGTAAACAAAAAGCTACATACTCAGACGGCACATCTGTCGTTATTGATTTGGATCAAAATACATATAAAATTGATTTGCAGTAATTTCACACACTTATTATTTCAACCGAAAAAAAATTACACAACCACCGGCTCAACTGTATATGAGCCGGTGGTTGCTTTTCCTTGTTTATTTGCATATATTTTCTTTGATAGCAGCGTTTACATTTTCTCTTGTTGTAAGCAGCCATCCATCGTTAAGAGGATATTCTCTGAATGTTATATTATGCTTTCCTTCTTCTTCAATAACAGAAAGACAAGATCTTTTATCTGTAAGTTTTTCCAGCGTATTGAGCGCAGCCATATCCTGCAGAGCATCATAGAAAACTTTAAGTCTGAGCGAATGATAAGCTGTACCGTCTTCTGCCGGATACACTACAAAACTGTCGCCTGACGGAAACGCTTTACCTGCATCTGTAACCTCGTAAGGGTTTACA
>JAZSCO010000232.1:0-24474 GCA_045602965.1 Acutalibacteraceae bacterium
TCCTGCAATTGTCCTTGCAATCTGCGAAACCTCAAGAGTATGAGTCAGACGGGTGCGGTAATAATCACCCTCGGGAGAGAGGAAAACCTGAGTTTTATGTTTCAGGCGTCGGAATGAGCTGCAATGAATGATTCTGTCACGGTCACGCTGGAAGGCTGTCCTGACGGGGCACTCTTCCTCGGGACGCAGTCTGCCCTTGCTTTCGCTTGCAAGCGCCGCATGGGGGGACAATATCTGTTTTTCTCTTTCACAAGCCGTTTCTCTGATGGTTTTCATCTTTTTCACCCCTTCATATACCTAATACGAAGAAAATCCTATAAATCCTACAATAAAATTATGAACTTTTTGTTAACAAAATAAAAATAAAGTAAACATTGCTTCAGGAAAGATTTCGTCATTTGCTTTTTGCTTGTGTTTTTTTATACTATATGGTATGATATATTGAAATGAAAAAATGGGGGAGATTTGATGTTTGCAAGAATAAACAGCATGGGTCTTCTTGGAATTGAAAGCTATATGGTTGAAGTCGAAGTTGACTTCGGTCAGGGTTTGCCGAGGATAGATATTGTCGGTTTGCCCGATGCGTCTGTCGGCGAATCACGCAACAGAGTGCGCTCTGCAATCAAAAACAGCGGATATTCTTTTCCGCAGAGCAGAGTAACAATTAATCTTTCCCCCGCTGATATCAGAAAAGAAGGACCTATTTATGATTTGCCGATACTTGTTTCGATTCTTATCGCAAATGAGCAGCTTAAATGCAGAGTTGAAGACTGCGCATTCATCGGAGAATTATCCCTTGACGGTCTTGTCAGACGGGTCAACGGTGCGCTTTCGATGGTTATCCGTGCGAAGAAAAGCGGAATAAAAAGAGTTTTTGTCCCTGCAGAAAATGCACTTGAATGCTCGGTTGTCAACGGTATAGAGATTTATGCGGTTGAAAATGTGACTCAGCTCACAAAGCATCTGACAGGTGAAGCAATTCTTAAAACAGTCAGATACGAGGAGCTTTCCAAAAACGAAAATGCATTCGGGATTTATGCCCCCGATTTCAGAGATGTCAAGGGTCAGAATGAGGCAAAGTACGCTCTCGAAATTGCTGCGGCAGGCGGACACAACATAATCATGACCGGTCCTCCGGGGTCAGGTAAAAGTATGCTTGCCAAAAGACTTCCCTCGATTCTTCCCGATATGACTTTCGAAGAAAGCCTTGAAACAACGGAGATTTATTCCATCGCCGGTGCAATGCCCGAAGGGGTTTCGCTTATCCGTGAAAGACCTTTCAGAGCGCCGCACCACACGGTTTCACCTGCAGGTCTTTCGGGCGGCGGACAGATTCCGAGACCCGGCGAAATTTCTCTTTCGCACAACGGAGTCCTTTTCCTCGATGAGCTTCCCGAATTTACCAGAGAAGCAATGGAGGTGCTCCGTCAGCCGATTGAAGACGGAAAAGTTACCATTTCAAGGGCAAATGCTTCTTTCACTTACCCCTGCTCAAACATGGTTGTCTGTGCGATGAATCCCTGTCCTTGTGGTTACAAGGGTCATCCGAATAAAAGTTGCACCTGCTCCGAATCTTCGGCAAAGCGTTATCTCAACAGAGTATCGGGTCCGCTTATCGACAGAATGGATATTCATATCGAAGTCCCTCCCGTTGATTTTGACAGTCTTTCGAGCAAATTGCCTTCGGAATGCTCTGCGGATATCCGGAAAAGAGTCAATGCCGCCAGAAAAATTCAGACCGAGCGTTTTGAAGGTACAAATATAACCTGTAACGCAAAAATGACTCCCGAGATGACAAAGAAGCTCTGCAATGTTAACGAATCGGCAATGAAATTCCTCGAAAGCGCATTCGAGAAACTTGATTTTTCTGCCAGAGCCTATGATAAGATTCTTCGTGTTGCAAGGACTGCTGCTGACCTTGAAGGCAGCGAAAACATTGAAATTCAGCATATCGCTCTTGCGGTGCAGTACAGAAGCTTTGACAGGAAATATGGTAAAAAATAATTTCGCTGCGGATGTTGATAATAAAAACATTCTGTTATATAATAAATTGATAAAATTCAAAACGGAGAAAGATGTATGTTAAGACTTGAAAATGTTTCCTTCAAGGTTGAAGTTGACGGCAGAAACCTTGAAATTATAGATAGCATAAATATCGAAATTCCTGATGGTGCATTCACTGTCATCACAGGTCCCAACGGTGGGGGAAAATCAACCCTTGCACGCCTTATTATGGGTATCGAAAAGCCCACAGGCGGCAAGATTTATTATAATGATATTGATATCACCGATATGTCTGTCACCGAAAGAGCAAAGCTCGGAATCGGTTATGCATTCCAGCAGCCTCCGAGATTCAAGGGTCTGACAGTGCGCAGACTTCTTTCGCTTGCAGCCGGCAGTGAATTGCCCGTTGATGAATGCTGCGGTTATCTCACGAGCGTCGGACTTTGCTCGAAGGATTATCTCAACCGTGAAATGGATTATTCTCTTTCGGGCGGTGAAGCAAAGAGAATCGAAATCGCAACCCTTATGGCTCGTAAGCTTGACCTTGCTATTTTTGATGAGCCTGAAGCAGGAATTGACCTTTGGAGCTTCTCGATGCTTGTTGAGTCATTCAAGGCAATGAGCAAGGGCAGCCACAGAAGCGTTATCATCATTTCTCATCAGGAAAGAATCATGCAGCTTGCAGATAAGATGATTGTTATTGCTGACGGCAAGGTCAGGAATACAGGCACAAAAGATGAAATTTTCCCGCAGCTTATGGGCGAATTCAATGAAAACTGCGGTTTCAGAGGAAAGGAGAATTAAACAATGGAAAAAAGAGATATGGGATTGCTTGAATCCATTGCCGACCTCCATGAAATTCCTGCAGGCGCATACAATATAAGAAAAAACGGTGAGGGTCTTTCAAGACGCTCAACCGCAAATATTGAAATTGTTACCAAAACGGACAAGCCGGGCATTGATATTATCGTTAAACCCGGCACGAAAAATGAGAGCGTTCACATTCCTGTTATTATAACGGAAACAGGCGTTGACGACCTTGTTTATAACGACTTTTTCATCGGCGACGATGCAGAGGTGCTTATCGTTGCAGGCTGCGGAATTCATAACAGCGGCGATGAAAAGTCGCAGCATGACGGCATTCACACCTTCCATATCGGTAAGAATGCAAGGGTGAAATATGTTGAAAAGCATTACGGTGAGGGCGACGGAAAGGGCGAAAGAGTTCTTAATCCCGTTACCGTTGTTGAACAGGATGAAAATTCCGTTTGCGAAATGGAAATGGTGCAGATTAAGGGCGTTGATTCAACCGTCAGAGACACCAAGGCTCATCTTGCCGCAGGCGCAAAGCTCATCATGACAGAGCGTCTTCTTACCCACGGAAATCAGTATGCCCGTTCTGATATGGATGTTTATCTTGACGGCGAGGATGCTTCTTCGCAGATTATTTCACGCTCGGTTGCAAAGGATAATTCAACCCAGATTTTCCATCCCAACGCAATCGGCAACGCAAGGTGCAGAGCCCATGTGCAGTGCGACTCCATCATTATGGATAATGCAACCGTCAGCTCTGTGCCTGCTATTACAGCAAATTCAGCCGATGCACAGATTGTTCATGAAGCGGCAATCGGCAGAATCAATAACGACCAGCTTATAAAACTTATGACATTCGGAATGAATGAAGAAGAAGCCGAAGAAGTTATCATTCAGGGCTTCCTTAAATAGGAGAATAATTATGATTATCACAGATACTATTAAATATATCGGTGTCAATGACCGTAACATTGATTTGTTTGAGGGTCAGTATATTGTTGAAAACGGCATGGCTTATAACTCATATGCCGTAATCGGCGATAAAATTGCGATTATGGATACCGTTGATGCCGCATTTGGCGAAGAATGGCTCGGCAACATAAAGAATTTACTCGGTGACAAAGCTCCCGATTTTCTTGTTGTTCAGCACATGGAGCCTGACCATTCCGCCAATATCAGCCTTTTTATGCAGACATATCCCGAAGCAAAGGTTGTGGCTTCCGCAAAAGCTTTTGTTATGATGAAACAGTTTTACGGCTCGGATTATGCCGACAGACAGATTGTAGTGGGCGAAGGCTCAACTCTTTCTCTTGGTAACCGTGAGCTTACATTTGTTACTGCGCCCATGGTGCATTGGCCCGAAGTTATCGTGACCTATGACAGCGCAGATAAAGTTCTTTTCTCAGCTGACGGATTCGGTAAATTCGGTGCATGGGATACCGATGAAGATTGGGCTTGCGAAGCTCGCCGCTATTATTTCGGAATCGTCGGCAAATACGGTGCTCAGGTGCAGGCGCTTCTCAAAAAAGCCGCTGCTCTCGATATCGAAAAAATCTGCCCGCTTCACGGACCTGTCCTGACCGAAAATCTCGGTTATTACATCAACCTTTATGATATATGGTCATCCTACGGCGTTGAAACCGAGGGCGTTGTTATTGCTTACACATCCGTTTACGGTAATACCAAAAAAGCGGTTGAACTTCTTGCGGAAAAGCTCCGTGAAAAGGGATGTCCGAAGGTTGTTGTCAATGACCTTGCGCGTTGCGATATGGCAGAGGCTGTTGAAGATGCGTTCCGTTACGGCAAAATTGTTTTCGCAACCACAACCTATAACGGCGAAATGTTCCCGTTTATGCATGAGTTCTTAAAGCATCTTTCCGAAAGATTCTTCCAGAATAAAACCGTTGCTTTTATTGAAAACGGAACATGGGCACTCATGGCTGAAAAGTTCATGAGAAGAGCGCTTGAAAGTTGCAAGAATCTGACCTATGCCGAAGCGGGTGTTCATATCAAATCCGCAATGAACGATGCAAACATCGCCGAAATTGAAGCTCTTGCAGAGGAGCTTTGTAAATAAAATACATATAAAACGCACATGATAATAAAAAATCAAAGGAGCGTTTTATGAAGTATATTTGCGATGTCTGCGGTTATGTCTATGACGAAAAAATCGGAGACCCCGATAACGGAATCCCCGAAGGAACAAAATTTGAAGATTTTCCGGATGACTGGGTATGCCCTCTCTGCGGAGTGGGTACGGAAGAATTTTCTCCTGCAGAGGATTACGCATAACAAAATTTTAAGCCCCCTCATGAAAGAGGGGGCTTTTGCATTTAGTTCAGGATTAAATTATGCCTGTTCTTCCTGCTTCTTTGCAAAGCATTCGCTGCAGAAAACAGGTCTGTCCTCACGCGGCTTAAAGGGAACCTTTGCAACTCCACCGCAGGAATCACATGTTGCTTCAAACCATTCACGCTCACCACGAACTGCGTTCTTGCGTGCATCACGGCAAGCCTTGCAGCGCTGGGGCTCGTTTACAAAGCCTTTTTCAGCATAGAATTCCTGTTCGCCGGCTGTGAAAGTGAATTCATTGCCGCATTCCTTACAGATGAGAGTTTTGTCTTCGTACATTGTTTTTAACCTCGCTTGAAAAAATTTTTTTCGCCCTTGGACGGAATTGCACCGTCACCTTTGATAAACAACGCTCTGCTTTAAGCTACGGGGGCATATTTAATGCTCGGATGAGCATTATTTGTTAAGTTGTGCACGCATCTTTTTCCGTATTCTCTGCAAAGCGTTATCGACTGCCTTTTCGCCGCAGTCAAGCTTCATGGAAATTTCCGAATAGCTCAGACCGAGAAAGCGCAGGGTAATGACCTGTCTTTCAAATTCCGAAAGATTACTGTTGATAAGACCCGTGATATGTTCGAATCCGCATTTTGAAGAAAGAATCTTCTCGGGGTCGGATTCGTCACCGCTGACTTCTTCGGCTCTGTCCTCAAGGGGGACTGCCTTGGAGAGGGCGGCGTTTTTGTTGTTATAACTTGCACGCACGGCAGAAAGAATTCTGTTGTTAATGCAGGTTTCGGCATAGGTTTTGAAGCTTCCCTTTTCGGGGTTGAAGCTTCTGACCGCCTCAAGGAATCCGAGCATGCCTTCCTGAGTGAGGTCATCGCCTGCAACTCTGGCATTTGCTAGTGCATAACCCTTTGCCTTTGCAATGGGAGTTATCGCGGAAATAAGAAGCGCCATGGATTCGTCATCGCCGCCTGCGGCAAGCACCGCCAACTCTTCGTAGGTCAAAGATTTCTTCTGAATTCGCACTATAAATTACCTCTCAAAATCCTTGTATGCTATATAATAAGCTAATTTTTGAATTTTGTCAACAACTTTTTTCAAACAATGAAAAATAATTTGGTAAATATTAACTAAAATAGGTGAAATCGGCGAATTAATAGGTGTGATCGCATATTTCCCTTATTTTTCTTTGAAGTGCAAGGAAGTCCTCAAGAGCATCGGGCTTTTGATTTGGATTGCGAAGAAGTGCAGCAGGATGGAATGTTCCCATAAAAAGAATGCCGCCTTTTTCTATAAATTCGCCGTGCTGTTTTGTGACTTTAAAGTCTTTGGAAATAAGTCTCTGTGCAGAAATTCTGCCGAGACAAACTATGATTTTCGGACGCATGAGCCTTGTCTGCTCGCGCAGCCATCCGATACACTGCTCTTGCTCCTCGGGGAGAGGATCGCGGTTTTTCGGAGGACGGCACTTCACCATGTTGGCAATATAAATATTCTTTTTGCGGTCAAGGTCAATCGCATCAAGAAATTTGTCGAGCAGTTTTCCGCCTCTGCCGACAAAGGGTTCACCCTGCAAATCTTCATTTTCGCCCGGTCCTTCACCGATGAACATTACTTCGGCATTTTCATTTCCTACACCGAAAACAAGATTTGTCCTCGTTTCGCAAAGAGAACATTTTCTGCACTCCATGCATTCAGCCTTAAGCTGTTCCCAGTTTTCATACATTTCTTTCTGCACCTCTTTCCGCAAATAATTCCTTGGATTTTTCCGCATCTTTTTCTATCTGTAAGCTGAGTTTCTTCATACTTTCAAATCTGATTTCGTCACGGAGATACCTGAGCAGTCTGACTTCAATGTTCTGTCCGTAAAGGTCACCGCTGAAACCTAAAATACAGGTTTCGCTCCTGAAATCCTCATTTTCAAATGACGGACGCAGACCGATATTTGTGACGGACGGATATTCTTTGCCGTCAACAACGGTGACTGAAGCATAAACGCCTTTTTTCGGAAGAACGAAATTCTTGTCAAAATGCTGATTTATCGTCGGCGCACCTATGAGTCTGCCTCTCTGATGACCGCTGACAACGGTTGATTTGTAACGGAATTCTCTGCCGAGCATGGCGTTTGCAAGGGGTATATCGCCGTTTTCAACCGCTTTTCGGATTCTTGTTGAGCTAATCGGCTCACCTTCAAAATCAACATGCGGAACGATTTTCAGCATAATGCCGTATTCCTTGCAAAGAGCAGAGAGTGTTTCGCAGTTGCCTTCGCCGTTTTTTCCGAAGCGGTAATTCCATCCGCAGCAGACAGCACCTGCATTGAGTTTCCCGATGATTATTTCTTCAAAAAATTCACGGCAGGTCATATCCTTTATATATATAAAAGGTATAATATCTGTTTCAAATCCCGATGCCGCAAGAATTTCGTCGCGAAGGGATTCCTGCAGAATTCTGTCGGGCGCAGAGCCTTTGAGAATGAACATGGGATGGGTATCGAATAAAAGCACATGAGGAGAAAGCCCGCACTCCCGTTTGAAATCGGCGGTGCAGGCGATAACTGACATATGACCTCGGTGAAGTCCGTCAAAACTTCCGAGGGCTACGGCGGTTTTTCTCATCATAGCATTACTTCTTTTTGAATTGCTGTTTCATTCTGAGTTCCTTTGAAAGGATTCTCTTGCGGAGTCTGAGCGAATCGGGAGTTACCTCAAGAAGTTCGTCGTCCTTTATGAATTCCATGCACTGCTCAAGGCTCAGCACGCTGTGGGGCACAAGGCGCAGAGCATCATCGGAGCCTGATGCACGGGTATTAGTGAGATGTTTCGTTTTACAAACGTTGCAAACGATATCTTCATTCTTGGCACATTCGCCGACTATCATTCCTTCATAAACATCAACGCCTGCAGGGATAAAGAGTCTGCCTCTGTCCTGAGTGTTGAAAAGTCCGTAAGCGGTGCTCATGCCTGTTTCGTGAACAACGATCGAGCCTCTTTCACGGGTCTGGATATCACCTTTGTAGGGTGCATAGCCGTCGAAAAGCTGATTCATGATTCCGTTGCCGTTGGTGTCGGTCAGGAATTCTGCACGGTAACCGATAAGACCTCTTGACGGAATTTTGAATTCAAGATGGGTTGATCCGCCTTCGCGCGCACCCATATTTTCGAGTTCACCCTTGCGTGAGCCGAGTTTTTCGATAACAGCTCCGACATACTGCTCGGGGACTTCAACAATGAGAAGTTCCATGGGTTCCATAAGCTGACCGTCAATTTCCTTGAAGATAACTTTGGGACTTGAAACCTGGAATTCATATCCTTGCGGGCGCATTGTTTCGATAAGAATTGAAAGGTGAAGCTCGCCTCTGCCCGAAACCTTGAAAGTATCGGTTGTTTCGGTTTCTTCAACCCTCATGCTTACGTTCGTTTCAACCTCTTTGAAAAGGCGGTCACGGATATTTCTTGAAGTTACGAACTTGCCTTCTTTGCCTGCAAACGGGCTGTCATTGACAATGAAGTTCATTGAAATTGTGGGCTCGTCAATCTTGATAAAGGGAAGAGCCTCAACGTTTTCGGGATCGCAAGCGGTTTCACCGATATTGATTCCATCAATACCCGAAACGCAGATGATGTCGCCGGCTTCGGCTTCTTCGCATTCTACTCTTGCAAGCCCCTCAAACTGATAAAGTCGTGAAACTTTAACGTTCTGGGTTGTGCCGTCGGTTTTGCACAGAGTAATCTGCTGATTCTTTTTGATTTTACCTCTTTCAACTCTGCCTACGCCGATTCTGCCGACATAGTCATCGTAGTCAAGGCTTGAGAAAAGCACCTGCAAAGGCTGATTGGGATCGCCTTCGGGAGCATCGATATTTTCGAGAATTGCGTCAAAAAGAGGCTGCATATCTCCGCTTCTGCAGTTGGGATCAAGGCTCGAATAACCATCTCTGCCGCTGGCATAAATAACGGGGAATTCAAGCTGGTCTTCATCTGCACCAAGGTCGATAAAGAGGTCGAGCACCTCATCGACAACCTCGTAGGGGCGTGCATTGGGACGGTCGATTTTGTTGATAACAACAAGAACTTTTTTCTTGAGATTGAGAGCTTTTTTAAGAACGAATCTTGTCTGAGGCATACAGCCTTCAAAAGCATCAACAAGAAGAAGAACGCCGTCAACCATCATAAGGATACGTTCAACCTCGCCGCCGAAATCGGCATGACCCGGAGTATCGACAACGTTGATTTTTGTTCCTCTGTAATGCACGGAGGTGTTCTTTGAAAGGATTGTAATTCCTCTTTCACGCTCAAGGTCGTTGGAGTCCATAACTCTGTCCGCAACCTGTTCGTTGTCACGGAATGTACCGCTCTGTTTGAGCATTTCGTCAACAAGGGTTGTTTTACCGTGGTCAACGTGAGCGATGATAGCAATATTTCTTAAATCTTTTTTATTGGACAAGGGGGGGTCACCTGTTTTCTTTATTATTCTGTAACATTAAAGCCTTCAGCTTCGCGCTTCGACTTAAGGTCTGCAAGCATTTTTTCTTTGTTCTTTCCCGAAATCTTATAGAAGAACATGGGGAGTGAACAAAGGAGCATGCTGATACCGGGGATGAGAGAAACAAGGGTAAACATTGAGAATCTCTGTCCGAATTCGATATCGAAAGCAAACATGAGGGTTTCCGATGAGAGCATATCCTGAGGATTCATGCCGATTACCATGTAAAGAACGATGATTCCACAGGTTGCAAAAGCGTTACCGATTTTGTTGATAAAGCCCTGGCAAGCTGAGCCGAGACCGTTTTCTCTCACGCCTGTTGTCAGCTCCATGTAATCGAGGCTGTCGCATATCATCGCATATGAAATAACGTTGATAACACCGAGAGGAATTGACTGAACAATGATGAACGGAGCAAGGATATAAAGGCTTGAAAGGCTTGTTACATAACCGATAAGCGTTGTCAGTATGCTTGCTGCAAAGCCTGCAAGACAGGTTGTGATAACAATTTTCTTATAGTCAAACTTCTTCATGAGCTTCGGCATAAGAAGGGTTGTGCCGAACATTCCGACAACCGTGCAGATGAGGAAAAGAGTATTTACGGCTGAAACGCTTGTTTCATAAGCCTTTGTTTTTTCTGCAAGCGACATAGCGTCGGTGATTTCGGGTCCGATATAGAACGAGTAACGTGCAACGTGAATTGCTGCCGCCTGAACAAGATATCTTCCGCTTGAAAGGATGCCCATAATAACAACAAGCATGAGGGGTTTGCAGCGGAAAATTCTTGAAAGACTTCCGGGCTGACCGGGAATCTTCTTTTTATCGGGGAGCACAACTCTTTCCCTTATATGGAAATAGCTGTTGATATACATAACGCCGCCGATTGCAACGGTTGCAACCGCGATGATGAGATATTTCATCTTGCCGAAAGCGATGGGGTTGGTATCTTCATTTATGAACATTCCGACGATAAGGGGAACGATAAAGAAGAATACTTCGGGAATTGCGGAGCCGATACTGTTGATGATTTTTGTGAAAGAAATAACATCACTGCGTTCTTTTGAGTTGGGGGTGAGAACGTTGGGGAGAGTCCAGAAGGGAACATCTGCCAATGTGTAAGACATGCCCCAGAGGACATAAACGATTGCAGTGAAAACCATCAGGGGAACGGGCTCGAGATTGGGGCTGAGGAACATGAGGATAGTCAAAACGGAAATGATGGGGGTTGCGATGATAATATAGGGTTTCATTCTTCCTGTTTTGAGGGATTTTCTGTCAACAATCATGCCCATCATGGGGTCATTGATTGCGTCCCATACTCTTGCAAGAAGCATGAGCATAAGAACAAAGAAAAGGGGAAGCTGAAGCACATTAACATAGTAGTCACTGATTTTGCCCGACATTGTGGCATAAATCATACCCTGACCGCCTGCGCCGAGAGCATACATCCACAGCTCTTTTTTGCTGACATATCTTTTATCTTCCATGGTATCTTCCTTTCAATCAGTTTTCCTGTTTCTTTGCCATTTCTTCACGGAACTTTGCCTGATGTTTTAAATATGTTTCTTCGGGAATATCGGGATTGCCCTTCGAATATCCGGGAATGAACATATCGCCTGCAACCTTAGGGTCGGTGCAGCGTATATCGTTTCTCCACTTATCTCTTTCTTCAGGATTGCGCAGGTTGGGGATATCCATGGGGATACCGCCTTCAAGCGCCGAGAAATAAGCAAACATACCGGGCAGGAACATATCAAGTCCTTCGTAAACGTCAATAACGTCTGCCTTGTTGCCGCGGAGAGCTTCTATAACATTGTGCATGAAATAGTAGTCTGCACCGCCGTGACCTGTTTTCTCGGCAAAATCCGAAAGATGGTCCCATGTGGGAACAACCTTGGGTTTTGAATTGTTGTCGCCCTCGTTTTCGTCGCAGTTGACATAGAGAGTCTGAACATCCTCGTTTTCGGCATCCTCACGGGCGGTTTCCATTCTGCCCTTCGAGCCGTTGATTGAGTACCAGATTGAATGTCCTGCGCAGCCGATACCGTGAACACTCTTGAGAAGCGCGCCGTTTTCAAGAGTGATTATTTCAAGACCGATGGGAGCAGCCTTTGCACCCATGCGGTACATTCTGTCGTTATAAGCAACCTCAAATCCGCTGACCTTGACGGGTCGTAAGCCTGTGATGTGGATAAGAGGACCGATTGAATGAGTGCAGTAGTAGAAAGCGTGCATGAGGGTTCTCCAATGGTCGGGTCTGCCCTGAGTGTGCATATGCCAGTCTGCTTCAAGATTGTGCATATATTCGCCTTCGCCGTATTCAAACTTACCGAGTACGCCTTCCTCATAAAGCTCTTTCATCTTTTTGGGCGCGGGCATATAACAGCAGTTTTCAGCGAAGAAATATTTCTTTCCGCTTCTTTCAACAGCCTCAACAAGCTCAACGGCTTCCTTCATTGTCTGAACGGGAAGAACTTCGCTGATAACGTTGAAGCCCTTGTCAAGAGCCTTTACCGCAAAGGGTGCGTGTTCTGTTGCATAGTTTGCAAGAACAACAACATCCATATCGTGGGTGAGGAAGTCCTCATAATTATCATAGAAGGTCACGCCTTCGCCCTCATAGTCTTTCTTTGCAAGCTCGAGCATGGGGATATAGTTATCGCAGATTGCAACGGTTTTTGCACCCTTGACACTGCGGCAATAATCAATCATGCTTCTGCCTCTGCCGACACCGAGAACACCTACTCTGATAGTGGGAGACCTTTTGATTTTTGCAAAGAACGAGCAGTCTTCTCTGACCATATCAAATTCGCCGTCAACCTCAAGCTCTGCAAGCATCCATTCCCAGCGCTGCTTCATATCGGTTTTGTATTCAACGGGAACAAAGCCTGCCGTGAGATAGCTCTTTACAGCGCCCTTGCGCCATTCATCGGTGGTGAGATAAATATAGTCAACGTTCTGCGCAGCAAGCTTTTTGACGCATGCATTGTTGAGATATTTTCCGAGACCTTTGCCTCTGAATTCGGTTCTGATGCCAACCATGTGAAGCTCGCCGCAGTTCTTTTCGGGATGGAAAACTGCAGTTGCCGTACCGATATGTTCGCCCTCATAGTCGATGAAGAAAACGTCGGTTTCCATGTTTATGTCATCGTGGTTGGTGATGCGGTCATCAAAACGGCTTTCGTCAGCGTCATCTGCCTCAAGACCGTTTTTGCAGCACTCAACCCACGGCATTTTGTCGGAAGCATCTTTATAATTTGAAATAGAATAGCCCTCGGGCAGTGTCAAATCCGCAACGGGAGTGCCTTTAAGCCAGTACATCTTAAGCTGTGCCATAAAAATCACCTTTATTCAGTCTTTACTCAAAAAAAGGGACTGTTTTTACAGTCCCTTTTGAATTTATTATTCGCCCTTCATTTCAAGGAGCTTAACTGTTCCGTCATAGGATGCCTGGCTTACCTTGATTGAATCTGTGATGGCTGCCTTGATATCGTCCTCTGTTGCACCGAGTTCAACAGAATACTTTTTGTCGATGAAAAGGTTGATAGCCATAATATCTGCAAGACCGTCAACGTCAATACCGCTTTCGATGCCCTTTTCAGCATATTCCTTCTTAACCTTGCCCAGACCCATTCTCATCATCCAGGGGGGAACACTGATGATCTTTCTGTTTTCGCCCATGCCTCTTGCAGCGTAAACGATCTTAAGGAATTCTTTCCATGTCTGGTTATACATGGAGATGGGCCATGCCTTTGCGCCCTTTGACTTTTCAGCTGCGCCAACGATAACTTCGCCAACCTGACGAACTGTGAGCATAGCTGTGCCGCCGCCGGGATACATTGTGCAGGGAAGCTTATCCATCATCTTGATCTGTTCAATGACGATAACCCAAACGGGCTTTCTGCCGGGCTGAGTGCCGAAGATGTAGGGAAGTTCAAGAACTGCTACATCGAAGTTTTCATCAGCAAAGGAGAAAGCAACTTCTTCCTGATCGATACGACTTCTGATATAGGGATGCTTTTTGGTGAGCTCCATGTCGGGTCTTTCCTTTGCAAGGTATGCAAAGTATGAGCCGAGAATAACAGCATTCTTCATGCCGATTTCCTTACAGAGAGGAAGAATTCTCTTAAGGGGAGCGATGTTGTACTTATAGTATGCATCATAAACGGGTGCGGGGAATTCAACTCTTTCGTCGATACCTGCTGCAAATACGAAGCAGTCGCAGCCTGCCATAATAGCTTTGATTTCGTCATCTGTTTTTTCGTAGATGTTGCAAAGCTCGATTTCCATTTCCTTGGGAATGGGTGCACCTTCGGGGAGAGGGGGAAGAGCAACGCTCTTTACCTGATGGCCTCTTTCGATGAAGATTCTTGCTGCTTCACAGCCGAGAAGACCTGTGCCGCCGATCATAAATACTTTCATTGGATATTTCCTCCTTTATAAATCATATATACATAATATATAACTTATTTATAAAATAGTCAAGAAAAAATTTGTCACACATTGTCGAGTGAGTACGAGAAAAAGTCGAGAGGGAACCAACCCTGTGCAAATGCGGGGATATTCAGTCTTTCCTTCGAATAAAGACCGCTTATGAAAACAATCGCATCTCTGTGAGAAAGTTCAATATGAGCATTTCCGTGCGCTTCGGTAACGCTGACATCTTTTCCGTCAACGGTAACGGCAAGGAATTCGTCGCCGTTCATACCGTGAACGAGGATTTTCAGAGTGCCGCAGGCGAGATTCATTCTCTGTGCTTTAAGAGCAAGAAAAGCCTCAATGAAGTTACCGAAATTGAAAATATTAATCATTTCGGGAGTGCCGATTGAATAGCCGCCGCAATTCTTTTCCATGAAGTCGCAGTATTCGGTGTCGAATGCGGGCAGATTAATTGCAACGCCTTCAAGATTTCCTGTTTCCATGGCGCACATGATAAGACCGAGCATATCGTTTATATCAACAGCTCTGATTTCATGAAGATATTTACCGCCGTGCTTTTCGAGAGTGAAATATCCCTTGAATTCATCACCCTCAAACGCAGCATAGGGGGTGTTATTCCATGAATGAAGAATGTCAATATAATCTTCTTCTTTTCTTTCAACAAAGAAAGGGAGTTTTTCATGAAGAGCCTTGATTTTGCTGATTATATCCGTATCTTTTTCCGTGATTTCACGGGCGGTGAATCCTGATTTTTCAAGCTTGCCGAGAATTCTTCTGATGTTTCCCTTGTCGATGAGAAAGCGGTATTCGAGACCGATGGGCTCGTAACCGAAAAAGCCGTAACGCTGTCTTTGTCCGCCGAGAAGAGAATAGTCAAATTTCTCTTCTTTCATGATGTCAAGAGCCATATTCATGGTGTCCTTCATATAGCCCTTGCCGCGGCAATCCTCAGTTACTGCAACGTTGCCTATTCCGAGAATTTTAAGCTTTCTGCCCGCTGCAACCGCATTGAGCGGATAGCAACCGACTGCGCCCTTGATTTCTTCGCCCTCCATAACGACGACATTGTTATACGCAGGGGAATATTTATCTTTATAAAGCTTGGGGAGGAGTGTCATGAATTTCTGGTTGTTGGGGTCATTGCTGAAGAAAACCGTATCGAGTGTTTCGATAAGCTCATTTGTATATTTTTCGGGGCATCTGCCTTTATAAATCATATTCATATCCGTTACCTTATTTCAATTTCATAAAGTCGTTGTAGTTGAGAATTCTGTATTCTTTTGTGTTGGTAGGTCTGGACTTGTTTTTCTTTCGTTTTCCGAGAAGAAGGATAATCAGGATTACGATTATCAGGATTGCCGCAATGCGGAAAATCCATGAGGAAAGAACGGATTTTGCCGTGCTTCCAAAGAATGAGAAAATGCTCATTTTCGCATCAATGTTGGAAACAAGATCGATTTCCTTGATTACTTCGCCTGCATATAAAACTCTGCCTTTGCAGATAACATCGCCCTTTTTAACGGGAGCCTTGATGGATTCGGGGGCATCGATAAGCTCAACGAGAAGACTGCCTGCATCCGTACCCTTCGGTACAAGACTGTAAACTGTTTCGGCGGGTGAAAGAGTTATGTAGTCAACTGATTTTGCGTATTTTACGGGAATTTCACCGACCACCTTTGTTGTGTCTGCGATTGCGACAAGTTCAATGTTTTTGAAAGTCCATTCAATCATTTCCTTGCAGTCAAGGAATGAGCCGTTTTCGTTCACGCCGTCATTATCAACATCGCTGAAAATTGAGTTGAGCGCAACGGCAACATAGTTATAACCGTCATTCGATGCAACTGCAACAAAGCATCTGCCTGCCTGTGAGGTTGAGCCTGTTTTGCCGCCCTTGACGTATTTGCAGTAATAATCTTTATATGCGCTGTTGAGCATATAATTCGAAGAGTTGATTGTTCTTGACTGCTGCATATTTGTTTCGGGGAGGACATAGCTCTTTTTCGCAACAATTTCTTCGAATGCGGGGAAAGTCATAGCGTGGGTGATGAATTTAGCCATGTCCGCTGCGGTAACATACTGATTGTCATTGTCAAGACCGTGAGGATTTTCAAAATGGCTGTTTATGCAGCCGAGTCTTTCGGCAACTTCGTTCATCATGGAGATGAATTTTGCTCTGTCGCCACCTGAAATATAGTCTGCAAGAGTTGTTGCTGATTCGTTTGCGCTCACGAGCATGAGACAGCAAAGAAGGTCGTAGACGCTCATCTGCTCGCCTGCCATGAGTCCGCCGAGCGAGCTGCCTGTGCCGTCAAGCTCTCTGATGCATGATTCGGGCACTGTCACCGTTGCAGATAAATCCGAGCAGTTTTCGAGCACAACAATTGCCGTTATGATTTTTGTCAGACTTGCAGGGGGAGTCTGTTTGTTTGCGTTTTTCGAGAAAATAACTTCGTTGTTATCCGTGCTGACAAGCAGTACGCAGTCCGAATAAAGCTCCATTTCTTTCATAACGTCGTCGTATGCGGCGTTTGCGCTTGTCATGCAAAATGTGCTTGCAAGGATAATCGCAGTTAATAATATACTTAATATCTTTTTCATTTCACAACACCGTTTCAATAAATTTTCGATACCCAACAGTATATCACATAAACAATTAAAAATAAATACTTATTTTTATTTTTTTATTTGGATAATACTGTGCCTTGATTTTTTTCGGAAAATAGAGTATATTAATATGGACTATGAAATAAGGAGCGTGAGGAAATGGTATATGTAACCGGAGATATGCACGGCGATATTTCCAGATTTGACTCTCCTGCCATAAAACAGCTCAAAAAGGGCGATACACTTATAGTCTGCGGTGATTTCGGATTTATCTGGGACAACAGCAAAATCGAGCAGAAAATTCTCAAAAAACTTGCAGGCAAGAAATTCAACATTTGCTTCATTGACGGAACTCATGAGAATTTTGAAATTCTCAATTCTCTTCCGGTTTCAGAATGGAACGGAGGAAAGGTTCATCATCTGGGCGGTAATCTCTATCATCTTATGAGAGGTCAGGTTTTCAAAATTGACAACATGACATTCTTTACGATGGGCGGCGGCGAAAGCCCTGATATTGATATCCGTTTTGAAGAAAATGCGTGGTCAAAATATGAGTTTCCGAGCCGTGAGGAGCTTCTTGAGGGCGCGGCAAATCTTGAAAAGCTCAACTGCCGTGTTGACTATATCATCACTCATGAGCCTCCCGTTAAAATCAAGGGATTCTTAAAGCTCAAGGACAGCGAAACCGCAAGCGTTACGGGTCTTAACACCTATCTTGAGGAGCTTTCCGAAGCCTGCGTTTTCAGACGCTGGTTTTTCGGTTCGATGCATCTTGATAAATATATTTCAAACTCCCATGTTGCGGTATTCCAGAATGTTATCAACGCTATAACGGGCGAGGTTCAGAAATGAGTATTGCGGCAATTGACAGTCTTAAAAATCAGCTCGGAAAGGGCGAGGCTTTTCTCGTAACTTCCGAGGAAAACATGAGATATATCACGGGTTTTCCGCATTCCGAAGGCAGAGTTCTCGTGACGGAAAACGAGGCGATGTTTTTCGTTGACAGCCGTTATATCGAAGCGGTGACAAAGAGCGTTGATTCCTGCGAAGTTGTGCTTATGACGTCGTTTCATAAACAGCTCGGAGAATATGTCGGAAAGCTTTCGGTCAAAACGGTTTTCACCGAAGCGGAAGGAATCAGCGTTGCTGATTTTTCGGCGCTGTGCAGGAATGTTTCCTGTGAATTCAAAGCAGAAAAAACAGATGAAATCTTAACCTCTCTCCGCCGCAGGAAGAACGAATACGAAAAGAGGAAAATTCTTGAAGCGCAGGCAATTGCGCAGAAGGCATTTGACCACATTCTCGGATTCATAAAAGAGGGTGTAACCGAGAGGGAGATTGCTCTTGAGCTTGACTTTTTTATGCTGAGAAACGGTGCGGAATGCATATCGTTTGATACTATTGCCGTCAGCGGAAAGAACACCTCTCTGCCCCACGGTGTACCTTCGGATAAGAAAATTGCAACAGGTGATTTTATTACAATGGATTACGGCGCCGTTGTTGACGGATATCACAGCGACATGACCCGTACGGTTGCTGTCGGTCAGCTTTCGTCAAAGCAGATTGAGGTTTATGAAACCGTACTGTCGGCGCAGAAAAAGGGTCTCGGAGCACTCAAAGCAGGTGTGTCGGGATTTGATGCCGATAAAGCGGCAAGGGATATTATTGCAAACGCAGGGTACGGCGGATATTTCGGCCACGGTACAGGTCACGGAGTGGGTCTGCAGATTCACGAATCACCCCGTCTTTCACCGAAAAGCAAGCATACTCTTGAAATCGGCGATGTTGTGACGGTTGAGCCCGGAATTTATCTTCCCGATGAGTTTGGAGTCCGCATTGAAGACATGGCATTCATTACCGAAAACGGCTGTGAAAATCTTACAAAATCACCAAAAACACTCATTATTCTTTAATATTGAGGGTTTCTTTAAAAAAAGACTTGAAAAATTAAAGTGAATAGTATAAAATAACAACGAAAACATATAAACAAATATAAGGAGAAATATTTTATGGTATCAGCAGGCGATTTCAGAAACGGCGTAACTTTCGAAATGGAAGGCCAGGTTTATCAGATTATCGAATTCCAGCATGTTAAGCCCGGTAAAGGTGCTGCTTTCGTAAGAACAAAGATCAGAAACGTTATCGGCGGCGCTGTTGTTGAACGTACATTCAACCCCACTGATAAGTTCCCCACCGCTTACATTGAGCGCAAGGAAATGGAATATTCATATGAAGACGGCGGTCTTTACTATTTCATGGACCCCGAAACTTACGATATGGTTCCCATCGGTGCAGACACTCTTCCCGAAAACTTCAAGTTTGTTAAGGAAAACGAAACTTGCCGTGTTCTTTCATACAAGGGCAGCGTTTTCGGTGTTGAACCCCCCACAACAGTTACTCTTCAGGTAACAAAGACCGATCCCGGCTTCGCAGGCAACACTGCTACAAACGCAACAAAGCCCGCAACTCTTGAAACCGGCGCAGAGGTTAAGGTTCCCCTCTTTATTGACGAGGGCGAAATGATTGTTGTTGACACCCGTACAGGCGAATATCTCAGCCGCGGATAAAATATTATTTTTTGGAGGACAAAGAAATGACCGTAACAGAAAAGGTTGCATATCTTAAGGGTCTTGCAGAGGGTCTTGCACTTGACGAAAGCAAACCCGAAACAAAAATTATCAATGCAATGATGGACGTTCTCGACGAACTCGCTCTTACTGTAAGCGATCTTGAGGACGGCATGGATCTTATCTCCGAACAGCTTGACGCTGTTGACGAGGATCTCGATGAGCTTGAAAGCTTCGTTTATGAAGAGCTTGACGATTGCGATTGCGACGATTGCTATGACGACGAAGAAGAATATTACGACGTTGAATGCCCCAGCTGCGGCGAGGTTATCTGCGTTGACGGAGAGATTCTTGATGAAGGCAGCATCACATGTCCCAACTGCAACGAACTCCTTGAGTTCGATTATGATTGCGACTGTGACTGCGACGATTGCGAATAATCAATAAAAACAAAAGCCGCCTTGCATAACGCAGGGCGGTTTTTAAATGGAGTCACTATGATAAAAAATATAATTTTTGACATGGGCGGAGTGCTTATCGATTATAACCCCGAAAAAACCCTTTACGGGCTGTTCGATAAGGAGACTGCCGATATTCTTCTGCGTGAAATTTTCCGTAACCGACTTTGGGCGGATAAGGACAGGGGAATCATAACTCCCGAAGAAATCATGGCGCAAAAGAAAAATTCAATTCCCGAAGAAGTTTTTGAAAAAGTCAGCGAAATGGTCGGGAATTTCTATCCGTATATGCCGCCGTTTGAAAAGATGGTGCCGTTCATTGAAAATCTGAAAGAAAAGGGCTTCGGAATTTATCTTCTTTCAAACGCTTCATCGGATTTTCATGAAAACCGAAAGAATATTCCCGCACTTTCTCTTTTTGACGGTGTACTGATTTCTGCGGATTATAAGCTTCTCAAACCCGAAAAGGAAATCTACTTTGCACTTTATGAAAAATTTTCGCTGAATCCTGATGAATGCTTCTTTATCGATGATGTTCAGGCTAATATCGACGGAGCAAAGAAAACGGGAATGGACGGCCATTGTTATTTCCACGGCGACTTGGAAATTCTCAAAAAAGATATGACCGAAAAGGGAATATTATAATTTATTATATGCGGTCAGGTTGAAATTTTTGATTTCGACGGTGCAGTCATAGTTGCCGTGAATTTCAAAGCCGATGTTTGTTCCGCCGAAGTAAAATTCTTCTTTCGAAATTTCTCTGCCGAAAATATTATCTTTGTTTGCGCGTTTCACGGCATCGTTTATATGCTCGGTGAGGTCAATTTCAACATGAATCCATTCGTCGGAAGAATAAGGCTTTCCGTTCCTGAAAAGCGAACGGCATTTAAATGAGTAGGTATCTTTGGTAGAAAGACTGTAAATCATGCAGTTGCTCGCTTCGTCAAGTGACCAATATGTGTCCTGATACCCTCTGTCATCAAACAGATTGAGTCCGAACCATATAAACTCATGTTTTTCAGTGCCTTTCATATAAAAATACGCAAGAAACTGGGCGGCGTTAATGCCGTCCTTATTTGTTGTGTCAACAAAATCCGAAAGCTTAATGTCAAGCGATGCAACAATTCTGTCGGCAGAGCAATTATAAAAAGACTTATCTTTATCGGAAAGCGCCGCATAATCGCAAATCGGAGACTGCTCAAGCAAAAGATGAGGCCATGCACCGTCGCCTGCTGCTTCGCCGTTATAGATGTTTGCCGCATTAAGTCGCATAAGAACGGATTTGTTTGCAGGGTTATATGTAACGGTTTTTGTGAGACCGTCGGTTATGGTGTATTTATCGCTTTCAACACGGTCTGCCCACAGACATCTGCCCGAATTCCACTGACATATCATCCATTCGGGAGTTGTGTTTTCGTTATAGATAAAATTGCCGAGCTTCACTCCGACACCGTTTTCGGTCTGTTGCGAAATAACCGAAAATCCGTTTTCGAATCCCGTGTCGGTAAAAAGCTGTTTGGATTCATAACCGTCGAGAGGAATATTGAAAACAGAAGAAATTGCGAGATAAAGCATAAAAAATACCGATAAAATTTTTGCAAACATAATTATCACCGTTTTAATTATAACATCAATGAAAATAAAATACAATATTATATTGACTACATCAAAATTAAAGTGATATTATATATACAAATAAATATGTAAAGGCATAAGAACATGAATTGTTATTCACAAATCGCAAAAACCGTTCCCGAATTTATGTCGCTTGCCAATGCAATCAGAAAAACCCGTCTCCCTTGCGGAGTAACGGGGCTTTCGCACATACACAAGGCTCACGTTATTGCTTCGATGTGTATGTGTCTTATGCAAAAGGCGATGGTTGTTGTTCCCGATGAGGCAACGGCAACCCGAATGTGTCAGGATTTAGAGGGCTTCGGAGTGACAGCTCTGCATTATCCTGCGAGGGATTTTTCGTTCCGTACGCTGGAAACGGTTTCAAGAGAATATGAACACGCCCGCCTGAAAGTGCTTGATAAGATGCTTTCGGGCGATTACGACGCGGTTGTTTTGTCGGCGGAAGCTTCAATGCAGCTTACCGTTCCTCCCGCCATGCTCATGAACGGCAGTTTTTCAATCGAATCGGGTGAGGACTACGATTCTGAAGAGCTTATCTTGAGTCTTATGAGAAGCGGATATACACGAAGTGAACAGGTTGACGGTGCGGGTCAGTTTGCGCTTCGCGGAGGAATTCTTGATTTCTTTCCTCCCGATTCAAAGCAGCCTTGCCGCATAGAATTCTGGGGTGATACTGTTGACAGCATTTCGTTTTTTGACCCCGAAACGCAGAGAAGAACGGATTCTGTCAATGAAATCCGAATAACTCCCGCACGCGAAATTCTCTGTTCTTCCGAAATGCTTACGGTACTTATTGAAAAGCATATATCGGAAAACAAAATTAAGGGAGAGGCGCTGAAGAATCTCAACGATGATATAGCGAAAATGAACGACGGAATCCGTCTTTCATCGCTCGACAAGTATCTTCCCCTGATTTATCCCGACTGCTGCACTGTCTTTGACTATGCGGAAAAATCAATGCTTTTTGTTTGTGAAAGTTTTGCCGTCAAAGATAAATTCGGCAGTGCCTCACAGCTTCTTCTTGAAACTGTCAAGGGTCTTTTTCAGGACGGAATTCTCTGTAAGGGTCTTGACTGCTACGGCATCAGACTGCCCGATTTATTCACATATTATGAGGATATGGGCGCGGTTTATCTCGATAATCTTCCGCGAGGAAGTTTTGATACTCCCGTAAAAGAGCTTGTTACTTTTACCGCAAAGCAAATAAGCCCTTGGAACGGAACTCTTTCAGCGGTTGTTGACGACCTCAATGCCGTAAGACAAAGGCTCGGTCATTCGTGCACTGTTCTTGCGGGAACGGATAAGGCGGCAAAAACTCTTGTTCAGGACCTTGAAAACGAAGGAATTCCCGCACTTTTCTGTCCCGTACCTCCTGCCGAATTCCCCGAAAAAACCGTATGTGTTCTGCCCGGAGGATTTTCCGCAGGTTTTGAATATCCCAATGCAAAATTTACTCTCATAACCTACAGAGCAAGAACGGCTGCCAAAAACCGTGTAACTTCAACCAAAAGAGGCAAAAACGCCTTCAACAATCTCGATGAGCTTCACAGAGGAGAATATGTTGTTCACTCGGCTCACGGCATCGGTATTTTTGAAGGGATACAGACTCTCGAAGCTTCGGGAACAACAAAAGATTATATTAAAATTCGCTATGACAAGGGCGATAATCTGTATGTTCCCGTAACTCAGCTTGATCAGGTTTCGAAATATATCGGACCAAAGAGCGACGATAAACCTCTGAAGCTCAACAAACTCGGCGGAAAAGACTGGCAGAAAACCCGTTCAAGGGTCAAGAGTGCGGTCAAGGATATGGCGAAGGAGCTTATCGAACTTTATTCAAAGCGCCTTAAGATGAAGGGTCATGCCTTTTCGCAGGATATCGATATGCAGAGCGATTTTGAACGCCGTTTCGAATTTGTTGAAACGGATGACCAGCTTCGCTGTATTCATGAAATAAAGAAGGATATGGAAAAGCCATATCCTATGGACAGACTTCTTTGCGGCGATGTCGGATTCGGTAAAACCGAGGTTGCACTCCGAGCTGTTTTTAAGTGCATAGCTGACGGAAAGCAGTGCGCAATCCTTGTTCCCACAACGATTCTGGCTCTCCAGCATTATCAGACAATTCTTCGCCGATTCGAAGGTTTTCCGATTGAAGCGGGAATGCTTTCACGGTTCTGCACAAGAAAAGAAACCGAGAAAACCCTCAACGGACTTCGCAGAGGCTCGGTTGACGTTGTTGTCGGAACTCACAGAATCATTTCGAAGGATGTTCAGTTCCGGGATCTCGGACTGATTATAGTTGACGAAGAGCAACGTTTCGGCGTTGCGCAGAAAGAAAAACTCAAGCAGAATTTTCCGACCGTTGATGTTCTCACCCTCACCGCAACTCCCATTCCGAGAACACTCAATATGGCAATGACGGGAATTCGTGATATGTCCGTGCTTGAAGAAGCGCCGCAGGACAGATTGCCTGTTCAGACTTATGTTATCGAGCATAATATGCCTGTTCTTGTTCAGGCGATGGAGCAGGAGCTACGCCGAGGCGGTCAGGTTTACTATCTCTACAACAGAGTTGAGGATATCGAGAAAAAAGCGGCGGAAATCAAGTCGATGGTTCCCGATGCGAATGTCGGAATCGGTCACGGCAAGATGAGCGAGGATGAGCTCAGCGAGGTCTGGCGAAGACTCCTTGAGGGTGAAATCGATATTCTTGTTTGCACAACGATTATTGAAACAGGCGTGGATGTTCCGAATGCAAACACGCTCATCATTGAAAATGCTGACAGAATGGGTCTTGCCCAGCTTCACCAGATAAGAGGCAGAGTCGGCAGGTCATCACGCCGTGCGAGTGCGTATTTTACTTTCACAAGGGGAAAACAGCTCAGCGAAATTGCAACAAGACGTCTTGATTCGATAAGAGAATTCACCGAATTCGGTTCGGGCTTCCATATTGCCATGCGTGACCTTGAACTTCGCGGCGCGGGCAATGTGCTCGGCGCAAATCAGCACGGTCATATGGAAACCGTAGGATACGAAATGTATGTCAAACTCCTTGAGCAGGCAATCAGCGAGGAGAAGGGCGAGAAAGCCGCTGTGCCCGAAAAGGACTGCGTTATTGACCTTCCGATTGATGCTCATATCCCTGATGACTATATCGAAAGTGT
>JAZSCO010000233.1:0-18347 GCA_045602965.1 Acutalibacteraceae bacterium
TTGAGTCCAGAGCTGTAATTCTCGGTCATGTTCAGAGAGGCGGTTCACCCACAGTTCGTGACAGAGTTGCTGCAAGCCAGATGGGTTATAAGCCAGTTCATCTTCTTATCGAAGGAATCGCCAACAGAGTTGTTGTTCAAAAAGACGACCATATTATCGATTATGATATTTATGAAGCACTCAACATGGAACGCACTGTTAACAGCGAGCTTTATAAAATTGCTCATGAAATTTCAATCTGAGGTAACAAATGATTTCTAATGAGTTTTTTACACTTCGTAAAAAAATAATTGAAAAAGATTTTAATAATCTCAATGATATGCAAAAGAAAGCGGTTCTCTCAACAGAGGGACCGCTTTTGGTGCTTGCAGGAGCAGGAAGCGGAAAAACAACCGTTCTTGTTAACCGAATAGCCAATATAATGAAATACGGTAAAGCATATTATAGCGAGAGATATTCATATGAGCCAAACGAAAGTGAGCTTGCGCTTATGCGCGCAGTTGCAGACGGTGTAATCGATGATGTTTTTGATATTGAACATTTACTTCAGGTTGACGCCGCAAAACCATGGGAAATTCTTGCTATTACCTTTACCAACAAAGCTGCCGGAGAACTCAAAGAACGCCTTGAAAGGATGCTTGGCGAAGCAGCTCTTGACATATGGGCAAGCACCTTTCACTCCTGCTGTGTTCGCATTTTAAGAAGAAATGCAGATTATATCGGTTATTCTTCGAATTTCACAATTTATGACACCGATGACAGCAAAAGAGTTATAAAAGACTGCATCAAGCAGCTTGGATTAAGCGAAAATATTATAACGCCCAAAGGTGTCCTTTCAGCGATCAGCCAGGCAAAAGACATGCTTATTTCTCCCTCGGAATACATAAAAGAAAACTATGTTGATTTCCGCAAGAGAAATATTGGTACTGTTTACGAAATGTACCAAAAGCGTCTTAAAGATGCAGATGCAATGGATTTTGATGATATTATTGTCAATACAGTGCGTTTGCTTCAGAATAATCCTGAAGTTCTTGAGTATTATCAGCGCAAATTCAAATATATAATGGTTGATGAATATCAGGATACAAACCATGCTCAGTATCTTCTGACATCTTTACTCGCAGGCGGATATAATAATATCTGTGTTGTTGGTGATGATGATCAAAGTATTTATAAATTCAGAGGAGCAACAATTGAAAACATCTTAAGTTTTGAACATCAGTATTCAAACGCAAAAGTAATCCGACTTGAACAGAATTACCGTTCAACTCAAAATATTCTTGATGCTGCAAACAAAATTATTGCTCACAATGAAAACCGAAAAGGCAAGAATCTTTGGACCGATAACGGCAAAGGCGACCTGATTAATTATCACACAGCTTATTCAGATAGGGATGAAGGAATATTTGTTGCCGAAAAAGTACTTGACGGAATCAGAAAAGGTGCTAAATACAGTGATTTTGCTGTTCTTTATCGAATGAATTCTCAGTCAAACCTTGTTGAACAAGCATTTGTAAGAATGGGTATTCCTTACCGTCTTATCGGCGGACATAAATTCTATGACCGAAAAGAAATCAAAGATGCGCTTGCTTATCTGAGTGTTATTGCGAATCCCAACGACACTGTGAGACTCCAGAGAATAATCAATGTTCCTAAGAGGGGAATAGGGGAGTCATCAGTTTCAAGTGCACTTGAAATTGCAGAAGGACTCGGAATCAGTCTTTTTGAAGTTATAAAATCAGCAGATCAATTCCCTAAACTCAGCAGAAGTGCAAAGAAAATGATGGAATTCGGACGAATGATGGAAGAATTCATAGATTCTGTTGATTCTCTGGAATTATCTGAATTATTTAAAAAAGTTATTAATGAATCCGGTTATATCACATCTCTTTCTCTCGATCCCGAAACCAAAGAAGACAGACTTGCAAACCTTGAAGAATTATCAAACAACCTTCTTCGTTTTACAAGAGAAAATGATGAACCGACACTCAATGATTTTCTTCAGGAAGTCGCATTGATGACGGACATTGATAATTATAACGCAGAAGCCGAAACTGTTGTAATGATGACTATTCACTCTGCAAAAGGTCTTGAGTTTCCTGTTGTATACCTCATAGGAATGGAAGAGTCAATTTTTCCGTCGGATATGTCTTCAATGGGTGGAGATGCTGAAATTGAAGAAGAACGCAGACTTGCTTATGTTGCGGTAACAAGAGCAAAAAAGATGCTACATATTACACGCGCAAAACAAAGAATGCTTTTCGGACAAACGAAGTTTAATCAACCTTCTCGTTTCATTCGTGAAATTCCTGACTCACTTCTTGATATTACCGGCGAAACAATTAAAACAATTCCAAGTGACAATAAGATACCCTCATCAAGACAGCAAACGCCCTCAAGAGGATTCACTTCCGCCCCTACTCATTCTGCAACAACCAAGAATACAACTGTATTTAATATTGGTGATACTGTTTTGCACAAAGCATACGGTGAAGGTGTAGTCCTCAGCGCAAAACCGATGGGAAATGACACCCTGCTTGAAATTGCATTTTCTAATTCGGGAACAAAAAAGATTATGGCAAACTTTGCGAAAGTAGAAAAGATATAAAATTAAGACGGCTTTTTTAAAGCCGTCTTTTTTTGTCATAAAAATCGGACTTGCTCATATAAATTTAACATAAAAACAATCGGAGGTTAAAATGAGCAAGTTAAAATATAAAGTATATAACGGTAAAAGCATAAAAGAACTTCTGGGAAATTCAAAGCTAATCATATTATCTCTTATGTTTTCAGCAGGAATAATAATTGGCGCAATAAGCCTGAACAATAATTATATTTCTGAAAGAGCAAATAATATAATCGACTCATTTATATTATTAAGATCAGAGCAGGGGATACTGCAGGTTTTTTTTAGTTCCTTCTTATCAAATTTTATATTTTTATCAATTAATATTTTCTTAGCATTTTCATTGATAGGTTATCCCTTGGTAATCTGGATTCCCTTTTTTAAAGGTATCGGAATCGGTTTATTCTGCGGATATTTATATTCTGTCTATGGTTTCAGCGGCTTCGGATTTTCATTTATAACTATATTTCCCGGCGCAATCGTTTCAACGTTTGCCCTGATATCTGCATGTAATCAAAGCGGCGAATATTCCGTAAAGGCTTATTTAAAAGCAATAAAAGGAAAAGGACAATTTGAAAAAGGGGAGACAAAATACTATTTATTAAGACAGTTTATTTACATTTTAATTGTTGCTTTTTCTTCATTTATTGATGCAATATTTTCAAACTTTTTCTTAAGATTTTTTGAACTTTGACGGATCATTAAGAGGATTTGAATCAATCGCTTCTTTAAGTTGATCATCATGAATATGTGTGTAAATTTCGGTTGTGGATAGGTTTTCGTGTCCGAGAATCTCCTTGAGCTGTAAAGGATCAACCCCTCCGTGCTGATACATAAGAGTAGCTGCGGTATGACGTAGCTTATGAGTTGATAATCCAATACCGGAAAGACCGTTTTTTTCAAGATTCTTTTCAACGATATCCTGAACCATTCTTTTGCCGACTCTTGATTTTCTGTTACTTATAAAAAGAGCATCTCTATCCTTAAGACCATCTTTAGGTCTGACTGCCATATAGCTGTTTATAGCGTTAACGCAAGCATGATTGAGGTAAATTGTTCTTTCTTTATTTCCTTTACCGAGAACAACAAGAGTATTATTATCTTTGATATGTGAAATGTTTATATTGACGAGTTCAGATAATCTAAGTCCGCAGTTAAGGAATAAAGTTAAAATACAGAAATCTCTTTCTTTATTTTTTCCGTCAACGTTATTAAGAATCTGAATGCTTTGCTCAAGAGTAAGATATTTAGGAAGTGATTTTTTTGTTTGCGGAGATTCAAGAAAAGCAATTCTGTTTACGCTGATTTTGCCGTTTACTTCAAGATATCTGTAAAAACGTTTAATCGCAACAACTTTTCTCGCTCTTGAATTATTATCATTATTTCTTTCGTTTCTGCAATAGGCGAGAAAAAGATAAGCTTCATCTAAAGTAACACTGCAAATTGTCTCATCATCCATAAGTGAAATGTTAATTTCATCAAACGGAACTGTTGCATCACAAAGATTTCTGATTCTTGATATAAATCTGAAAAATAATCTTAAATCAGATGCGTATTCCAGAACAGTTAATTGAGATTTGCTTTTAATTGCAGATAGATAATTAAGATATAAACGAACCAGATTCGGCAAAGTAACCAATTCTTCCTGACGCATAAATAAAAATCCTCCAAAAAAGAATAGGGTGTGCTATAAATAAATTATAACACACCCTAATTAAAAAATCAATACAATTGCACAAAATAAATGTTTTGTGCAATTTAGGGGAGATGATATATAACAATACAGATTAAACTTCAATTAAAGGTATAATTCCACCTATATCAATAAGCTCGGAATCACATAGTTCAATGCATTCAATATTATTTCTTTGTAATATATCAATTATCTTATTACTGTCCTTGTGGCTTTCGATTCTACCGTTGAATGCAATCTTATCTTTATCTATTTTACCGCAACAGCCTCCGATGAATCCATAATTATAACCATCGAGTCTGATAGATCCTTTTGAAATTAACAATGCATCGTTTAAAAAATTTCCAGCGGCTGTAAAGATGGATTCATCGTCAGTAATTATTGCATTTTCATTTAAAACACAAACAGAACATCTGGTATATCCTTGATTTACATTTATAATTGTATAATCATTGTTATATGCAAATTCAAGTACAGTTCTTGATATTGTCTTATTATTACATATAATTTTATTGCCAATAATTGCGCAATTCAATCTTACATCATCAGGATATTTATTTCCTATTTTTTCATCAATTATATGAGTAATAAATTTTTCTTTATAACCCCCTGAAAACAAATGTTCGTTCTGACAAAAAATGGTATTATTTCCCATATGCAATAATTGCAAATCAGCGTGAGAATTAACCGGCAACGGCAAAAACGGATTGCTTTTAATTTCAATAGTTAAAATATCCAAAGAATTCAATTTTTTAATTGACTCCCCTGCTGAATGACTGATTGCAACTGCAGACACTTTATTTTCAGGTAAATTAGGTTTTTTTATATAATTCATCATATTAAACAGACGCATTGAACGCTTCATTAACATTGCTTGCGCCGACTATTTCAATATCGCCTTTGAATCCGTCGGAAAGAGTTTTAAGATTATGTTTAGGAATAATACATCTTGCAAAACCAAGTCTTTCAGCTTCTTTGACTCTTTGTTCACAGAAAGATACTGCACGAAGCTCACCGCCGAGTCCTATTTCACCGATTGCAAGTGTATCATCTCTTACGGGTACATCTTTAAGGCTTGATATAAGCGCAAGAGCAACAGAAAGATCGGTTGCGGGTTCGTCAAGCCTGAGACCGCCGACAACATTGATATATGCATCACAATTATTGAAAAAGTATCCTGAACGTTTTTCAAGAACAGCAAGAAGCATCGACATTCTGTTATAATCAAATCCCGTTGACATTCTTCTTGCATTTCCGTAATTAGATGTAGAAACAAGACCCTGAACTTCAGCGAGAATCGGTCTGCTTCCTTCCATAACACACGCAATACATGTTCCCGCAGTATTCTTGGGTTTACCTGAAATAAGCATAAGAGATGGGTTTAAAACTTCTACAAGTCCTTTATCAAGCATCTCAAAAACACCGATTTCATTTGTAGAACCGTATCTGTTTTTGACTGCTCTTAAAATTCTGTATGAAAGATGTCTTTCGCCCTCAAAATATAAAACACAGTCAACAATATGTTCAAGAACTTTCGGTCCTGCAATATTACCGTCTTTGTTAACATGACCAACCAATATTGTCGGTATTCCGAGTCCTTTGGCGCAGTGCATAAAAAGATTTGTTGATTCTCTGACTTGGGTAACACTTCCGGGTGATGAACTGATTTCTGCAACGTTCATCGTCTGAATTGAGTCGACAATAACAAGATCAGGTTTTTCTGATTTAATATATTCAACAATACTCTCAACATCTGTATGACACATAATAAGCAAATTATCTGTCTTTACTCCGAGACGGTTGGCACGGAGTTTAATTTGTCTTGCAGATTCTTCACCGGAAACATACAAAATACGAAGATTATTACCGAGATATTCACAAATCTGAAGCAAAATTGTTGATTTACCGATTCCCGGATCACCACTCAAAAGTACAAGAGAACCTTTGACAATGCCTCCGCCGAGAACTCTGTCAAGTTCAGTCATGCCGGTTTTGAAACGAATTTCATCATCTGCATCTATTTCATCAATAGTCTGAGCGATCAGATTTTTTGAGACTGATCTTGCGGATTTTTGTTGCTGAGAAGTTCGTACTTCTTCTTCCATGGTATTCCATTCACCGCAACCGGGACAACATCCATACCACTTTGCACTTTCGTGTCCGCATTCATTGCAAATGTATAACGACTTACTTTTAACGGCCATTTATACCGCCTCCGTGTTGTTTATAAAATCCAGAATTCCCAGCGCAATCAAAAACGCAAGCTTGCGCTGATAATTTTCATCTTTTAATTTTTCTGTTTCATCATAATTTGATAAAAAACCGCATTCAACCATTACAGCAGGTATCTGTGCATTTTTTAATAAATAAATATTTGAATCGCTTTGTTTGATTTCACGTGAATTTTCAGGCTGTAAACAAGTTATAACAGATTGCCTGATATAATCTGCAAGAGATCTGGAATCAGGGTTGTTTTTTGAATAAAACACTTGTGTCCCGCTGTATTTTGATTGTGAGAAATGATTCTGATGAATGCTTACAAAAATCGAGTCAGGTGTATTTTCAGTAACTGCAAGTCTGTTTTTTATATCAGAAACCTTTTTTTCTCTGATTGTATTTGCCGATTCATCGTGTACGGAAATATCTTCCGTACGGATCATCACAGTATTAATTCCGGAGGATTTTAATATTTCATCCAATTTCAAAGAAATTTGAAGATTGATATCTTTTTCAAGAGTCCCGTCATCAGCACTTGTGCCGCCATCGGGACCTCCGTGACCGGCATCAATAATAACTGTTCTGTATTCGGGATTATTGACCGAAACATCAACCGCAGAAAAAAGATTAAATAAAATCGTTCCGCTGGCAATTCCACCGAATATAGCAATCAATGTTACAAGTAATACAAATCGGATCTTAAGGTTTGATGGAGCAATTATTCTCATATGTGATTCCTCCGCATATCATATTATTAAATAATATGCAAGGTACACAGATGATTTTCATATTATCTTTTATTTTTACGATAATCAATATAATCCTGAAGTATCATAACTGCAGCAACCTGATCGACAACAGCTTTTCTTTTCTTACCTCTGGTATTTGTGACGTTAAGAACATTGTGTGCAACAACTGTTGATAATCTTTCATCTCGCATAACACATTCAATTCCTGATTTGACTGAAAGAGAATCGGCAAACGTCTTACATTTCTGAGCTCTCTCCCCTTCTGATGAATCCATATTCTTGGGAAGTCCGATCACAAAGCGCTCAACCTTATAATCTTTAGCGAGAGAAATGATTTTATCAATCAATAAATCGGCATTTCTTTGTTCAATGATGCAAACGGGAGATGCAAGCATTTCCATTTTATCACATACGGCAACACCCGTTCTTACATCTCCGTAATCAATAGACATTATAATCAAAAAATCAATCCTTAATATTTAAAATTGCGGAGTTTGAATTAACAAACCCCGCTAATATTTATCTGTCATTCAGAATGTTGTTTAAAGTATCATTAAGACCGTTTGCAATATTTTCAACAACTTCACCTGCAGAATCAGGTTTCTTGGATTCATCGTCCGATGAAGAGCCTGATGAGCAAGAAGTACAAACCGAAGGAAGAGCAGTTATTTTATACCATCCTTTTTTGGTTGAACCGCAGTTTGAACCTGCAAGCTTACCCGAATATGTGCAGTATCGTTTTTCAACTGTTCCGTCACTCTTCGGAAATTCTTTTTCAGGCAACCCTTTATGAATTAAATCAAAAACAGTCATAAAAATCTTTCCGCCGGGATTGCTTGAAACATTAAGAGATTCCTGTTTATCAAATCCAAACCAGACTGCAGCAACATAATAAGGTGTTCCTGCGCAGAACCAACGGTCATTCTGCTTACTTGTCGTACCGGTTTTGGACATAATTTGAAACTTTCTTACATTGGGAGCGCTACCGAAACTACTGGTACTGACAGTCTGAAGAAGCTCACAAACAATGTCAGAAGTCTCTGATGAAATTACCTGCTCACCAATAGGTTCTTCATTACTGAGAATAATCTGCGTACCCTGGCTGTTGGTGACTTTATAATATGAATAAGGTTCATAATAAAGTCCACCGTTACCGAATGTAGCATATGCTGCTGCCATTTCAACGGTTGTTGTTCCGTTTGTAAGAGCACCTGTTGCGAGAGGTGAAAGAGCTCTGTCTTTAGTTTCATCCAATCTTGAAAGATGGAATCTGTCTCTGATAAACTCAAATGAAGTATCAATACCGAGATCATACTTGATAATTCTGGTCGGAACAGTATTATGAGACTGCTGAATGGCATATTCCATTGAAACATTGTTACCCGATCCGAGAGTGCCGTTAACGTTGTGCGGCCAAAGCTTTCCGTTTACGGGAATTGCGTAATCCTTAACCTTTGTTGAATAATGAATAAGATTAAGCTCAATTGCGGGAGCGTATGTCGCAAGGGGTTTAATTGTTGAACCGGGCTGTCTGTATGAGTTAGCTGCTCTGTTAAGGCAGAGAGGACCTTTCTTTTCATCTGCAGCACCAACAATGGCAACAACTCGTCCTTCATAATCCATAATAGTCATTGCGGACTGAGCTTTTTCCCCATCTTTATTTTTAATATTCGGGAAACTTTTTCTGTTAACATACACATCTTCAAGAGCTTCCTGAACATCAAGATCAACTGCAGCATAAATCTTCAGACCACCGTAAAGTATCTGATCAGATGCTTGCTGCTTTGAATAACCGTATTCTTCCATAAGATCGCGCTGAACGCACTGTCTTACATAGTCAACATAGAAACTATGATTTGTTTCCTCTTCTGTAATATTAATCTGAACATCATTTTCATCAGGAACATAATTTTCGCTGTTTGTGAAAACCAATTCATAATTAACAGCTTCGTTATATTCTTCTTCTGTCAGCACACCTGTTGTTTTCCACATCATTTCAAGACAATAAGCCTGACGGACTTTATTGTCTTCGGGATTGAGGAGAGGGTTATAAGCAGTAGGTTTCTGTGTTATAGAAGCAATAACCGCACATTCTGCAGCGTTGAGTTCGCTGATATCCTTACCGAAGTATTTCTCGCTCGCGGTCTTAACGCCGTAGCAACCGCTTCCGAAATAAGCTGTGTTAAGATAAGCTTCCATTATAACATCTTTGTCATAATTCTTCTCGAGATTTAATGCTGTGAGAATTTCATTGAATTTTCTGACAATTGTAACAGAATCCTGATGCGTGAGATTTTTAATAAGCTGTTGAGTTAAAGTTGATCCGCCTTGTCCGAGATTTTTGGGAACAACGATAACACCGATTGTTCTTATCCAGTCAACACCGTGATGGCTTTTAAATCGGTTGTCTTCAAGAGCAATAAAAGCTTCAGCCATATAAGGCGACATATCGTCAAGATCAACCCAAACTCTGTCTTCTTCACCGTGAAGTCTTGCAAGTTCAACCACATTTCCGTCTTTATCATACGCATAAATAAATGACGTCTGGTTCTGGTTTTCTTTATATTCGTCAAGATTCAGAATCAAATCACCGTTAATAACTGAAAGTGCGTTGAAAAGAACATAGGAAACAACAACAACCGCAGTTAAAGCAACAGTGCTAAGAATTCCCAAAAACACAAGCAAGACTTTATTAATCTGTTTCTTTTTTCTTTTGCCGTTCGGAGAATTATTTTTCAAAGCTTTCAAACCTCCTAAACCCGTTAAATTCATAAATATGAAAACTTATTTTTTAAAAATTGATTTTAAATCTTCAAGTTCGGAATGAAAATCATCAAGTTCCGCTTTATAATGTTGGTCATTAATGTCATCCTGAACGGTTGAATCAAAATCAGATTGATTATTCATTTCCGAGGTTTCTTCGCAATTAACATTTTCACCGTTTTCAAGTCGGGAAAGTCTTTGTTCAAAAGAATCAATTTTACTTAAAATTCTTTTTTCCATTTCTGCAAGAGAAGCATCAAATCCGTTTTTTATATCTTTTTCAAGAAAAACAATATGCTCACACGACTTCTGATAAAGCTCATTAAGCGAGTTATATTTATCAATAATATGAGCTATGTAAAAATCAGTTTGTTCAATATTATAGCCTTCGATACAAACATCAATTTTGGGCGGCATCATAAAATCACCTTTTTGAAAACTTATTTCATTTTTTTACCGTATTTAATCTGATTAACCGCAAATCCTCCGAGAATTAATAAAATCCATATCGGTAGGAAAATTACAACCGACAATGCGGCAAAAATCAAGATCGGCAAACCTTTACGGCTCTTTTTAACAGTACAGGGAATAGGATTAAACTCCACTTTCTTAAAATCAGAATCAGAATCCTGACAAAAAGGATAAATCTCAAGTTCAGAATTATACGAATCAATTGCTCCATTATAAAGCAAAGGTCTGACAAGATCTGCAGCACTCGAAGAAACCTTGGTTATCTTTTTTAAATCAATTCCGATAACTTTGAGAATGCTGTCAATGATATTTAAAAAACCAATAACAATTTTATAAAGCGCTGTATCGGGCGGATAATTACTTTCGCCACCAAAGAGACTACGCACAAGTTCTGCAATAACATCAACAACTTTTTTATCTTTGATGTCAGCATAATCAGCACGATTAAGTCCGGTTTCTTTCTTAGTCCAACTTGCAACAGTACCAACTTTCAATGAATTGAGAAATTTGAATATAGGTTTAAGTATCCAACCGAATTTATAAATAATCTTTGGCTTGATACTTATAGCTGTAACCATATCGGCAAGTTTATCTATATCCTCGCCTGCAGTTTTGATCATCCCTTTAATAACACCAATCAGCTGATCTTCAAGTACATCTCGAAGATCAAGTCCTTTTTTTAAAAATGCTTCAGGGGTATTGATAAAAACTGTTTTAACCGAAACGTTGTTATTTTCAGGTTCAAAAGTAACCTTTCTCATCGCACCGGGATAACCTATTGGAGAAGCGGTACAGATATCGTAAATTACATTTCCTTTTTCACTCTGATATACTGATGTATCAGGAATGTGAGTATGACCTGTAAATACAAACTGAATACCGATATCGGCAAGTTGTCCGATACGAGTTTTATAATCGCCAAGCATATCCCCTCTTCCGATTATTTCATAAATCGGAGAAGGAGCAATCAAAGGATGATGGGTCATAGCAATAATAAACTGATTGTCTTCTCTTGCTCTCGATGCCTGTTCAGTTATCCATTCAAAGCACTCATCAGAAAAACCACTTTTTCCGTTGCGGTTTGTATCGTCATTCAATGCAAAAAGTCTGTATCCGTCAGATAACTGAACTATATATGACATACTCTCACGATGAACGGAAATAGCTTCATCAGGACCAAATTCACGGTACATATCAAAAAGCATTTCACGAGAAGCAGCTTTTGTGACAAGCTTTTCGTCACCTTTGTATAAATCAGCAACTTCATTTTTTCTGAAATCATGAGTCGCAGTTATAACATAAACTCTTTTACCCTTATTCTTCAAACCTCTGAGCATTTCAATGAACTCAACATGCGCATTAAGTTCACCGTTATTAGTCAGATCGCCGCTTATCAATACGATATCGCTATTATTATCAACAGCAATCTGATTAAACGCCGTTTCCAAAACTTCCGCACTGTCAGCAAGAAGCTTCTGGCTTTTGGAATTGGCAATATCATAAGCCTTACCGCTTGTACCGTTATCTTTACAATAATAATGTGTATCCGTTAAAACAGTTATCGTGAGAGGAGGACGAGTCATTTATTTATCATTCCTTTTTGCAATATCAACGAGATTTTTATAACTTATTGACATTGATTCTCTGGGGTCAATTTCGCAAATATCCTGTTCGATTACAATATATTTAACTCCGGCATCAACACAGGTATTGTAAATTGCGTCAAGATTGAGGTTTCCTGTTCCGATTTCGACAAATTTAGGAGTATGGTTAGTTATACCGTAATCTTTAAAATGGCAAACCTTCATTCTGCCGGAAATCTTATTGATGTACTCACAAGGATTTACACCGCCAAACTGGAACCAATAAGTATCTCCTATAAAGCTGAATTCTTCAGGCTTGGTATCTTCAATAAGCATATCAAAGATTCGTCTGCCATTATCAAGTTTTGCAAATTCAAATGCATGATTATGATATGCAAACTGTAAACCTTCCGCATGCATACGTTTACCAATTTCAGATGTGACTTTTATAAATTCTTTAATGCCCTCGCTGTCGTTTTTGTATTTATCAGGCATTCCACCAATCCCGAGAGTGTCACATCCAAGCATTTTATGCTCTTTCATAACGGTATCAAGATCGGTAAGCATACGGTCAAAGGAAGTATGAGTTACACAAACATCCATATTGTACTTTTCGGTAAGATAAGCAACCTTATCCGCAGGAATAGGTCCGATGCCCGAAATCTGAATAACATTAATTCCTATATCATTAAGATATTTGAATGTTGCTTCGCAATCCTCATAAGTCTGAATATAATCACGAAGAGTATATAACTGAGCTCCGAGTTTTATCTTACCCATTGTGTACACCTCTTTATAATATTTAATTTATTATATAACTTTTTAAATAGATATGCAAGATTTATCTCGTTAATTTTAAAATTATTAACATTATTTTCAGCATTAATTTTCCAATAATTCATAAAATTATTTTTACGAGGTGATTCAATGCTGAATTTATTAACAACATTATTAACAAAAGGATTTATTTTTTTTGCTTTACACATTAAAAACTCCGGTTCATTTCCTCCTGCATTATCCTCAGAGGAAGAAAAAATATGTCTTAGGAAATACAAAAACGGTGATATAAAAGCTAAAGATAAAATAATTGAACACAATCTGAGACTTGTTGCGCATATCGTTAAAAAATACGCATCAAACCCCGAAGAACAAGATGATCTGATATCAATAGGAACAATCGGGTTAATAAAAGGAGTAAATTCATTTGATGATTCAAAAGGAATAAGGTTGGCGACCTATGCATCGAAATGCATTGAAAATGAAATTTTGATGTACTTCAGAAATAAAAAGAAAATATCGCAGGATATTTCAATTAATGAACCTATCGATTCAGACAGCGAAGGAAACCCATTGACTTTGATGGATATAATATATTCGGATGAAGATACAACGGATAAAATTGATGAAAAAATACTGATAAACAGGGTTTATAATTATATTTCCGAGCTTAACGATGAACGAGAAAAAACAATAATAATCATGAGATACGGTCTTTACGGAACACAGGAATATACTCAGAAACAGATTGCAGACAAATTGAATATCTCACGTTCATATGTCAGCAGAATAGAGAAAAAAGTAATAGAAAAACTCCGAAAAAAAATAGCAGAAAAATAAAAATGATTAAATAAGTTCATTAAAAACCAACATTAAACAGAAACCGAAAATCAAAGAATAAGTTGAGGAATAATTATTATCACATTTCGTATCAGGAATCATGTCGCTGCATATAACAAATATCATTGTACCACCTGCAAAAGATAACGCAAACGGTAAAATTCCTGTTGAAAAAGTGACAGCATAATAACCGAGAACAGTTCCGATTATTTCAATAAGACCGGTAATTATTCCGATGATAAGAACTTTCAATCGGCTTATTCCTGCAGAAAGCATAGGACCTATAATCACCATTCCTTCAGGAAAATTCTGTAATGCAATACTTCCTGCAATTACAAGTGCATCAGAAATATTTCCTGTTCCGAAACCGACTCCTGCAGCCAATCCTTCAGGAAGATTATGGATTGCCACAGCAGTAACAAACAAAAGAACGGCTTGAACATTATTTTCGTCATAAAGCTCATTCACTTTAATTTTTTTGGATTTTTTAATCAGTCTGTTTACAATAAAATCCAGAACATTAATTATTAAAGCACCAAATAAAAATCCTATTACAGTTATAAAAAGTGATAACTTGTTATCATTTTCCATTGATGGAATTAAAAGGTTAAAAATAGATGTAGAAAGCATCACACCGGCTGCAAAAGATAAAATCAAATTACTGATTTTCTTTGATATATCGTTAAAAATAAATCCAAACAAGGATCCGATAAATGTTGCTCCCCCGATACCAAGTGCTGATATCAATACAATTTTCATATTCTAATCACACCATAAAAATATAAGTTTATTATATATTATGATTGCCTCTGATTTATGTTACTTCAGCTGATTAAATCATTGCATATATTATAAAATTGTGATATAATATCCAAAAAATATCAGAGGTAATGATATGTCAGAATATATAAAATACAAGGACTCTTCACTTACTCCGGAAGAAAGAACGGAAGACCTGCTCTCAAGAATGACTTTGCGTGAAAAAATAGCGCAGCTTGATATGAAATTCGGAAGTAATTATTGTACACAGAAAGAGGATGTTGATAACTGCTCTGTAAAAGAAACATCGGATTATAACTGGGATTTGATGAAAAAAGATTTTCCCGACGGTCTCGGATATGTTCATGATAATTATTCTGTTCCGGCAATAATGAATAAAGTTCAGAAGTTTTTTATTGAAAATTCCCGTTTAGGTATTCCTGTAATTTTTACAGGTGAAGCATTACACGGTATATGCGGCACAAGAGGAACCGTTCTGCCCATTCCGACAGCATGGGCAGCAACATTCGAACCAAACTATGCATACGAAGCAGGCAGAATCATTGCAACTGAAGCACGATCTCTCGGAATATATGAAGTTCTCTCACCAAATCTTGATGTTGCACGTGATCCCAGATGGGGCAGAACTGAAGAAACATTCGGTGAAGATACTTGCTTATCTTCAAAAATGGCGGTTCAGATATGCAGAGGTCATCAGAATGGTGATATTTCCGCAAAAAACACTGTTATTTCAGAACCCAAACATTACTGCGTTCACGGAATTCCCGAAGCAGGCGTAAACTGCGGAACTGCACGTGCGGGCGTCAGAGAAATCGAAAGCTGTTACCTTCCTGTTTTTGAAGCTGCAATCAAAGATGGCGGCGCATATGATGTTATGGTCAGTTATAACTCTATTGACGGTGATCTTTTGATGACATCAAAACACTACCTTACTGATATACTTAAGGGCAGATTCGGTCTCAAGGGTATTTGCCGTTCTGACTGGGGCGGTCTTCGCAGAGTTCACTATCTTCACAAAATGGCTAAGAACGAAAAAGAAGGAATTTATCTTTCAAAGAAAAACGGACTTGACTGTCAAGGTGGAGACGAATATCCCGATAAACTTTGGGTTGATATGCTTGAAGAGCTGGTTAACGAAGGCAGACTTGATGCAGAAAATATAAATGAATCATGCCGAAGAGTATTAAAATTAAAATTTAAACTCGGTTTGTTTGAAAATCCTTATACCGACGAAAATGAATACAGAAACATTATCAACTGTAATTCACATATTGATAAAGCACTTGAGATTGCTCAAAAATCAATAATTCTTCTGAAAAACAACGGAATACTACCTCTGGATGTTAATAAATTCAATAAAATTGCATTAATCGGTCCTTCATCCGATATAATAAGACTTGGCGGTTATTCCGCAAAAACATTCAGAAGAAATCTTAAAACAATTTACGATGTACTTAAGATTGAACTTCCCAATGCCCAAATTATACAATGTGACGGGTGCGGAATAAGTGACGGTGATTTTAATTTTGCACTTTCTGACCAGCATCATCTTCAGGGAATTGTTGCCGAAAAGCAGAATGAAGACATCGAAAAAGCAATAAGAATCGCCAATAAATGTGACATCATTATTTTCTGCGGAGGCGATGATACTATATCAAGCGGTGAAGGAAGAGACCGATGCGAATTGACTCTTTGCGGAAAACAATCAGAACTTATAAAAAAGCTATCCGAAACAGGTAAGCCCATTGTTTTTGCTATGCTACACGGTAAACCTCTGGCAATTAATGAAGAAAGTGAAATTTGCGACGCTGTTATTTCGTCCTGGTTTGCCGGAGAATGCGGTTCACAAGCGGTTTGCGATGTAATTCTCGGAAAGGTAAATCCGGGCGGTAAACTACCCTTCTCACTCCCCCGCAGATCAACAATGATTCCCTGCTATTATTCAATGCTTCCCGGCGCAAGTAATGAATATTATGAAGGTACAGGCACTGCTCTCTATCCCTTCGGATTCGGATTAAGCTACACGACTTTTGAATATTCTAATCTAACACTCAGAAAGCTTGATAAAAACAATGTAAATGTCTGTGTTACTGTTAAAAATACCGGTAAAGTCGCCGGTGATGAAGTTGTCCAGATTTATGTTGAGGACTGCGAAAGTACTGTTGTTACGCCAACAATGCTTCTCAAAGATTTCAAGAGAATCTCTCTTGAACCGCAAGAATCAAAAACAATTGAATTTCATCTCGGTTTTGATGCTTTCAAACTTCTTAATCAGGATTATGATTGGGTAATTGAGCCGGGAACATTCAAAATTCATGCTGCAGCATCTTCAAGAGATATTAAACTAACACAGGAAATTGAATTATAATTTTCTTTAAAAACCAACCCCGAAACCGAGGTTGGTTTTTTGTTTAGATATATATTGATTGAATTTGTTTTCCGTCCAATGCAAGTTTAACGGTTTCGTTTGTTTTTGAAAAATCTGCTACAACAGACCGTGGTTTATTGACAGCATCGTCCTGCTTCATCGGCACAAAATATATATTTTTATAATTTAAAAGATGACCTATGTTTTTAGCAGCATTTGATAATGCATCGTTTGTTGAAACGGCAATAACCAACGGTCTTTCATTGCGAAGATGAGACTTTGCCGCAAGAGTAACAGGGGTATCGGCAATTCCGTTTGCTAATTTTGCAAGAGTGTTTCCGGTGCAAGGTTCAATTACAAGAATATCTAAAATTTTCTTTGGTCCAATCGGCTCTGCATCATATATTGTTGCTATTATTTTATTTTCACAAACTTCTTCTATCCTCTTTATAAAATCAATTGCTTTTCCGAATCTGGTATCTGTATTATACGCATTAAAAGACATCAATGGGATTATATTTGCTCCCGATTTTTTTAATTCTTTTATTTCCGCAACAGCTTTTTCAAATGTACAAAAAGAACCGCAAAGAGCAAAACCGACAGTTATTTTATCCATAGATTTTCCTCCTTCAGAATTTCAATAATCGCTTCACCGATGATTATTCCTGATGTTTTAGGCGCCACTTTACCGGGTAAAGACGGACACTGTATTGCTTTGATATCAAATTCATTTGCAACTGCAAAATCCGTTCCGTACGGTGCGGAAGAAACATCAATAATAAGACAATTATTATTTAGTTTTTCTATAATTTTTCTGTCAATAACAGGAAAAGGTACAGTATTTATAATTATATCAAATTTATTTGATATTTTATGAAACTCATTAATTAAACAACCGTTAAATTTCTTGTTTTTTGCATTTGCAAGGTCAGATTTTTTTCTGGCACAAACCGTTACATCAGCACCGAGTGAAGAAAGCGTTTCTGCGGTAATTTTTCCGACTCTTCCGTATCCGAAAACAGCGCATTGGCTTGAATGAATAGTGTAATCTATATTATCTATGATTGATTTTATAATTCCTTGCACAGTAGGAACAGTATTTTTAACAGTCAATTCTTCATTTTTAAAATAATCATAAAATTTTAATTTTTTATTCTTTAGTTTACTTTCAGTTCCTTTGTCTATCATGCCTGCAAAAAGAATTGTTTCTTCATTTATATATGAAATAATATTATCTAAATTATCGTTTATTTTTACTGTTGAATTTACTGATTTTCCGTCTTTGGAAATCGGTAACGGAAGAATAATAACATCTGCATTTTTAACTGATGATTTAATATCACTGACAGGTTTTCTTTTATTATCAGGCAGTCCGAAAATTGAAACCGAAAAGCCTTTCTCTTCCAAATATTCTGCCATGTAAAGCTGACGAATATCACCGCCGATTATTAGCAGACTGTTTATTAATTTCAATATTTGC
>JAZSCO010000234.1:0-9845 GCA_045602965.1 Acutalibacteraceae bacterium
TGCAAAGAAGAGAAGCATATTTGCAACGTCCTCGGGCATACAGGGCTGAACTTTAAGGTCATTGTGTTTCATCATCTGTCCAAAAATATTCATATCCATATTTGCAGGATTCATTCCCGCAACCATGGGAGTAACAATCGTGCCGGGGCAGATTGCGTTGCAGCGTACGTTTGTGCCTGCAAAGCGAAGCGCAGTATGACGTGTGAGACCGATAACAGCAGCTTTTGATGCAACATAAGCTGCACCGCCGCATCCCATAACGCCGGCAACAGATGCAACGTTAACGATTGAACCGTATCCTGTTTTTGCCATTTCAGCAGAAACGGCACGCATCATGCACATTGTGCCTTTTGTATTGATATCAATAACCTTGTTCATATCTTCATCGCTGAAGCTGTCGATAGCTTTAAGACCGTTATCAAGAACGCCGGCATTATTGATAAGAACGTCGATTTTACCGAATGCATTGAGTGTTTCGCAAACGATTCTCTTTGCATCTTCATCCTTTGAAATGTCACTTACAACAGGAAGAACTTCTCCGCCTGCTTCTTTAATCTGAGCAGCAACTTCGAGGAGGGGTTCTTCGCGGCGAGCGGTAATTACAACTTTTGCTCCTTCTGCTGCAAACTTCAAAGCAGTTGCTGCACCAACGCCTGAATTACCTCCTGTAATAATTGCTACCTTTCCTTCAAGTCGACCCATGTTTTTTACCTCCAAAAACTTTTATTTGATTGTTTTTTATTGACTGTTGAATTTATAAATTATATGATTATTGTTCTGCGTTGTCTTCAATTGAGATAAGTCCGTTAAAAACTCCTACATAAGCTTTGCCGTTGGGACCGATAGTGATAGGTCCATAGGAGTTGTTCCAGTTTCTTCCGCATCCTGTGAATACTTTATAAAGAGTTTTACCTGTTCTGAAATCGACGGCTGTGAAATACCAGGCAACAGCATTGTTGGGAATATCTTCGTTAATAACTCTCGTATAGAGATAGAGGATACCGTTTTTCGTTGACATTTTGGGAACTACGGTTGCGGAAGCTTCTTCGCTTTCCCAAACTATTTCTGCAGCAGTGCAGTCAGCGTTCATATCAACTCTTGTAACGCCGGGTTCACTTGTTGGATTATTTTCAAGGAAACCTGCACCGGATTCAGAATAGTTGTTTTCGATAATGAATGAACGACCGTAAGCTACAATTGAATTTTCGCTGACTGATTTTCCTTCTGTGAAAAGCGGTACCTGATCGACAACTTCACCTGTAAGGCGGTCATATATAACAATGTTTACTCGGCTGTCAGCATTATCTGTGATGGCACAGAGTTTACGTACTCCGATTTCTTCACCGTCTTTGTTTAGAATCGGAACATCAAGGAGTGTGGGAGTTGTGCCTGACCCCTGATTTATAGCGCCGGGCTTGAGAGTTGTTCCTCTGTCATAAGGTGTTCTCCAAGTATAATAGGGGATACCGTTTTCAGCAATATCAAAGCGATACATTGCTGAATCAGAAACGATATAAATACCGTCATCACATATTGCAAGTGTATTCTGAATTTCTTCGTTTTTGAGAGTCATCATTTTTACTTCTTCGGTTTCGGCATCAATATAACCGACTTCACCGGGACGGGTTACGAACCAGACGTTGCCGTCATAATCGGGAATTGCGTCGGTAATATAAGAGCCTTCGGGAAGAGATGCTGAAATATCCCACTCTTTTTCAATCTTCCATTCGGGCTTCCCTGATGATTCATCAATGTAGAAAATCTGAATAACATTGTCAGAGTTGCCGATTATAGGTCTGTCGCCGTTGAGAAGATGACAGTATGCACCGCCTGATGTATCACTTGAAATCTTGTCAAAATCAAGAGATTTGATTGCTTCAATTGTTGATGCGCGCTGAGGAAGACGTGTTTCGGCAAGAATTTCAAGAGTGTCTGCATCAATCAGAAGAAGACGGAAACCGACAACATTACCGCTGATGCACATGATTCTGCCTTGAGAGTCAAACATAAGTGTTGCAACAAGACCGCCGAAAACATTCATTGAACGTGATTTGACAACGGGATTGATACCGAGAGGTCCCATGAAATCATAAGTGTCTGTGTTGTAAGAGTTGCCGTGCATACCGTTTGTGCCTTCCGGAGCAAGATAGGGATGCTGGGGAATAGGAAGATTACCCTTATCTTCGAGTGGATTTGAAACTGCAGGTGAACCGTAAAATTCTGGACATTTTTTTGCAGCAATCGGTTGTCTGATTGCACCGCCGGGGCTTAAAAATAACATAAGAAATGCTGAAATAAAAGATAGAATTTTAACAAAAAATCCGTACATTGATACTCACTCCAATTTCTTATTATTTTAAAATTCAGTATAACATTTTATGAGAAAAATGCAATGCTTTTATGCGAATTTGATTTTTAACGTTTGTTTGTGATAATGAAGCTTTAGTGAAAACACCGCCCGAGATGATGGCGGTGTTAAAATTTGAGGCTATATAATTGTAATTTCTCTTGCGTTTCCACGGTCACCGCGGTCTGTTACATACTGCATCGCTCCGCCGGGGATTCTGCTTTCAAAGGAGAAATGAAGGCGTCCTGTGAGTACTGCTTTGATTTGTTTTTCACTGATAACATATTCGTAAAATGCTTTCGTTGAATCTGACGGCTCTGTAGGATCTCCGATTACTTCCGGATGACGGACTGTATCGCATCCGAGAAGAAATATTTCTCCGTTCCATAATTCATAGATTTTTTTATAAAGCTCTTCTTAATACAAAGGAGCATGCATGAAAAGGATAACAGGATACCTTTTTGACTTCTTTTTCTAGAAAATCAAGCTGTTCGTATTCTGCTTGATGATAGGACTCGTCAATGCATACAAAGTTTATTCCGCCTATAATATGTGAATTATAAAACATACCTTCAAAAAGTTCACCGCCCATTTTCTCAAGGTTTTTCATCGGTAAGCCATATCCTCTTTTTCGCGGTCACAACGCCAGTAATCATGGTTTCCTGCTATGAAAACTATTTTATCATTCTTAAGATAATCTCTTGCAAATTTCACACAAGGCTTAGAGATGAAATCAATAAGATCTCCGGTGTGAACAATTATATCGCAGTTTTCTTTGCCGTATTTCATCAGTTTTTCAAGATTGGGAACACTTGATTCCTGTTGACGTTTTTGGCTTGATTAATAATTTCTTCAGAATCGTCTTCGCAATAAAAAGTCAAATGAGAATCGGTTATATGCAAAATTTTAAGAGGTTCTTCGAGACCGATTACAACAGTGTTTTTCTTTATATCAAGCATAGTTTACACATAACCCGCTTTCAGAAATATTTTTATTCCCAATCTTTATTCATAACAACAAAATTCATTCTTTCCTGAATGCTCGGACCGCCATGATCTGAGCCAATTCCGCCGTGATCTGAAGTGACGATAATAAGCCAGTCTTCGGTTTCATATGTTTCTCTTGCTTCAATAGCTTTGATAACTTCGTAGCCGTAAGCGTCTTCGGTTTTGAATCCGTCTTTATAATAGGGGTTGTTGAATGAAAATCCGTAATCATGTCCGGCGGAATCAGTGTCTTCATAAATAATAAGCACAAAGTCTGCACATTCTGCATTTGTTATTTCATCCATTGCGCCTGTGTGAATATCTGATTTATTTTTGCGAAGGTTGAAATCAATATCAATATTGTTTTCTTCACAATATGCTTTTTCATCTTTATATGTTGAATTATTGTTTGTAAAATGGCCCTTCCACTTTGTGATGAAGGCGGCGTCATCAATAACGTTCTCTTCAATAAGAGATGTCATAAGCATTTTTGGCTCAACTGTTTTTGTTATGCCGTTACCTGTAATGCCGTGAACATCAGACCATACACCCGTAAGCATTGAACACCAGCCGGGAGCAGTTGATGTCTTCTGAGTGTTTTCTGCGGGATAATTCACACCTCCGCAATATGTAAGATTAATTGATGCACCGTTAGAAAGAAGATAGTTTATAGCGCCGTTGTCCTGTTTTTCGGCAAGGATATCTGCACGGCAGCCGTCATAACCGATAACAGCAACCTTTTTCTCTGTTTTGCCTTCGGGCAATTCAGTTTTAAAATGTTCATTTATGATACCGTAAACATCGGTAAAGGGGTATGCAGTTTCAACGGTATTTTCAAATCCGACGGAAGCGACATTCTGCCTGTATAATTCTTCGGTATCATTTTCATCTTTATGATATCTTGTGAAATAAATTGCCAGACCACCTGCGATAATTCCGAGAATAACCACTACGGAAACAACCGAAAGAATAATCTTTTTTTGGTTTCTCATAATACTTTCTCCTGTTCATTAATTCTTTTTGAAGAATATTATATTTGTTTAATTTTAACACTTATTTCTGCTATTTTCAAGTGATATGGTTAATTATTACAAATTGATTATAATGCGATAGCGTGATAAAAATCTGAAGAAAACAGGTGATACTGTCAGGGAGATTAAAATTCAATATAAAAGCCACTGAACGACCTTTTCGGTAAGTTCAGTGGCAAATTGAATATTGATAAAAGTTGATTTATTATTAATTTCCCGTAATAACTTCCTTGTCAATTTTACCGGTAAAGATATTATCTTGTGCTGTTAATGCACTTTTATCGGGGTTTTCGAGAATAATACCGTAGCTTGGTGAATCTGTTTCTTCAGGAGCCAGAAATGCATTGTTTCTGACAGTAAGGTTATAAACCATGGGTCTGAAGAAAATGTAGCCTCTGCTTTTGCCGATTCTGCCGGAAGGACCGTCAAAGATATTGTTTTCAATAATGATATCGTGATGGTCGATATCTCCGTGATGACCTACACCGGGAAAACCGTCACATTTGAAGATGTTGTTTCTTATGGTAATATTACGGCAGGCTGTGTCATCGGATTTGAAATCTATCAGCGTACCGTCGCAGTTATAAACGGGTCCGTAAGAGCCGTGTCTTGACATATCGAGCTGAATTTGTTCATTGAAAAGGATATCGCTTTTTACCGTGTATGACGGACCGTCAAAAATGCAGTTTTGAACAGTTGCGTTTTCCGTTCCGTTGATTTCGATGAAATGCCACTGAGCACAATGTCGGAATTTGCAGTTTTCAATTGTAATATTGCTGCAATGAACCGTATTTACAAGAGTAATCAGTTCGGTTAGATCTTTGTTACCGTCAAAAATACCGCCTGAAATAACAACGTCGTGTATACCTTCATAAGCTCCCCATTCCGGTTCAGAATATGAAGCAAGCAGATATTTTGTTATAGGGTCACTTTTGTTACTTCTGAGAATAACTGCATTGTCAGAAAGTTTCAGCTGTTGATATGAATAGAAAATAAGTGCAGCTGAAATAAGATATGTACCGTCGGGAAAATATACTGTTCCGCCATTCTTCAGTTCATCAATGCAAGCTTGCAAAGCTTTTGTATCATCATGTATACCGTCCGCATATACTTTTTTATTATTTAAAACATTTATAAAATTCATTAGATCACCTCAGAATATATTGTTATTCGTTTTGCATAATAATCGTTGTTTTTTCATTTACCGAAGTATATATGCGCATCTTTGATGGAGATGTTTACACTAAAGCCAAATAGCATCTAACCTTCAATAGATTATTTGCCTTCAAACAGCGTGTGATACTCATTTTCAAAAGGAACTATTGCCATTGAATCGGATGATATGGTAACATATTCAATAATTCATGTTACAAGTGTAGTTATAAAGGTCGCCTTTTGTCAGGTTTTCAATCTGATAAACTCCTGTTGTATTATATATAGTAAGTATAACACGATAAAACATATATAGCAATATTACAGTAACATATGTAAACGGAACTTATTATGGTGGTAGTTGGGAAGATGTATATTCTCATACTTGGCTTGTTGTAGAAAATAAAATTATTGATATAACTGGCGATCAATTTAAATATCATAAGATGCCGTTAACAAATGACGTTCCAATATATATTGGAGCTATGACAGATTTTTATCGTTTATTTGAAGTTGATCAAAGAAATAAGCACGAGCATTTCGGTATTGATAGGAATTGGATAAATTATTCTGAATTAATGGATTGGTATAACATTATTAAAAAATACTTGTAGTTTATATTTAGTGTGATATTGTTTCTGCAATATAATGAGCAAAAATCAAAAGAGCTAACTGACTATAAAATCAGTTAGCTCTTAACTTTTAGATAATTCAAATGTTGCAAAAACGTTGCCACGGAGCATTACTGAAACCTCAAAAGCGAGAAATATCAACGCTTCCGCTGTTCGGTTGTATTATTCCCACTCAATTGTTCCGATCGGCTTCGGAGTGAGGTCGAGAAGAACACGGTTGATGCCTTCAACTTCATGTGTGATTCTGTCTGTGATTTTGTGAAGTACAGAATAGGGGATTTCTTCAATCGTTGCTGTCATAGCATCTGTTGTGTTAACAGCTCTGATGATTGCAGGCCAGCCTTCGTAACGCTTGTTGTCTCTGACACCAACACTCTTAAAATCAGGTACGGCAATAAAATACTGCCATACTTTTTCAGCAAGACCGCAGTTATCAAATTCTTCACGAAGAATTGCATCTGCTTCACGCAAAGCGTGAAGTCTGTCTCGAGTAATTGCGCCGAGGCATCTTACTCCGAGTCCGGGACCGGGAAACGGCTGACGGTAAACCATAGCATGGGGAAGACCGAGAGCTTCACCGACTACTCTGACTTCATCTTTATAGAGAAGCTTTACAGGTTCAACAAGTTCCATTTCCATATCTTCGGGAAGACCGCCAACATTGTGATGAGCCTTAACGCCCTTGGATTCAATAATATCAGGATAAATCGTTCCCTGAGCAAGGAATGAAATACCTTCAAGTTTTGCCGATTCTTCATCAAAAACTTTAATGAATTCATTGCCAATAATCTTTCTTTTTGTTTCGGGATCCGCAACATCACGGAGAAGATCAAGGAATCTGTCTGTTGCATCAATATATATAAGGTTTGCATCAAGAGCTTCACCGAATATCTCGATAACCTGTTCACTTTCGCCCTTACGCATAAGACCATGGTTTACATGAACACAGACAAGCTGCTTTCCGATTGCTTTGATGAGAAGAGCTGCTACAACGGAGGAATCAACACCGCCTGAAAGAGCGAGGAGAACTTTTTTATCTCCAACCTGAGCTCTGATTTCTGCAACCTGCTCTTCAATAAAAGCATTTGCAAGTTCGGGAGTGGTGATACGTGCCATTGATTCGGGTCTGATATTGTTGCTCATTTGTTTTTACCTCCGTTATTAAAAATCAGTTTGTATAGTTATCGAAATATCCCTGGACAAGTACGATGGGAGTTCCTTTATCACCTGAACCGCTTGTGAGGTCACAGAGTGAACCAATAAGATCGGTAAACTGACGCGGAGTAGTTCCTTGAGAAGCCATGTCACCAACAAGGCTGCTACCGTCTTTGGATTCGATTTTCTTTGAAATTGCTTCTTTGAGAGCTTCGCCTTTAAGATCTTTAAAATCATTATCTGCAAGGTACTTAAGTTTAAGCTCATTGGGTGTACCGATAAGACCATCGGTATATCCGGGGGAAACAACGGGGTCTGCAAGTTCCCAGATTTTACCCTGCGGATCTTTAAATGCACCGTCACCGTAAACCATGACTTCTATGTGTTTACCGCACGCCTTAATAAGAAGGTCTTGAGTCTTATTGACAAATTCTTTGCATTCTCTGGGAAAAAGCTTTATCGTGTCCTCGGTTGATTTGTTTGAACCGAGAAGACCGTATGATTCATTATAACCATTGCCGTCAATTGAAGAAGTGAGAATATCGTCAAGTCCGCAAACTGCTTTTGCACCTGCTGCTTTAAGAAGACGTTTTGTTCTTGCTCTTGTATGAATATCACATGTAAGAACGCAGTCGGTATAATCAAGAATGCTCTTTGCCTGATTTGCAAAAATTATTTCGCATTCAGCACCGGCATCTCTTATGATCTGTGAATAATAGTCAACATAGTCAACGCCTGTGAATTCATGCTTGTTTTCTCCGAAAAGCTCACGGTATTTTTCAAGAGTAAGAACATCACTGTAGGGATTTACACCTGCATCATCAAGCTGATCGTAGGTGAGGAGATGATTGCCTACTTCATCGCTGGGATAGCTGAGCATAAGAACAACTTTCTTTGCACCCATTGCAATACCTTTAAGGCAGATTGCAAAGCGGTTTCTCGAAAGAATAGGGAAGATAACGCCTACAGTTTCTCCGCCGAGTTTTGCTTTGACGTCCTTTGCAATAGCATCGACAGTTGCATAGTTACCCTGGCTTCTTGCAACGATTGATTCCGTTATGGCAACAACATCTTTATCGCGCAGTTCAAAGCCGTCACATTTTGCTGCTTCAATAACACTGTCGCAAACAATCTGCGCAAGATCGTCGCCCTCACGGATGATAGGGCAACGGATACCTCTTGAAATTGTTCCTGTTTTTCTTTCCATTAGAAGACCCCCTAAGTCTGTTGCGAAAATTTGCAAAATTTTACATTGTGTATTTTATCACTATATAATGCAGAAATCAAGAGCGATATATTATATTATTAGCCGATATATGAAAAAATTTTTGTGCTTTTTGCATTAAAACGGCAGGATTTTTTTGCTGTAAAATGCAGGAAATATTTCTTGCGTTGCAAAATGCAGTGTTCAGACATCCTTTTTTATTGTTAAAGTGGTAAAAAACATAACTAATTGAAGAAATATGCAAGTCAACACAAAGAAAATTTCATAACGAGACCCAAAAATAAAAAACGGAACAGTGCGTGTCTGTTCCGTTAAATTCATATTAAAGATGCGTTGTAAGCCGCACCGAGAAGGTTGGCATCATTGCCCATTTTTGCCTTGACTGTTTTTACATTGCGGAAACTTTGCATGAGTTCTGATTGAAGGCGTTTGTTAACTTCATCAATAATATAAGGTTCGTTCATGATTCCGCCGCCGAGAACAACAAGCGGGGGATTGAAAATATAAACAAGACCTTTCAGCCCAAGAACGATTTCGTCAATCCACTCATCAATCAGCACTCGGATTTCAGGCATTTCAAAGTTTTCGAATATTTCTCTGCCGTTCATTTTCTTGTTTAGTTTTTCTTCGACTGATTTAACAAGTGCTCTTGACGAAGCATAGACTTCGTAGCAACCTTTTCCGCCGCAAGTGCAATCTTTTCCGTTGGCGTGCGTTACCATATGGCCGAATTCGCCTGCGGAAAATGAGTTACCTGTGAAAAGTTTACCGTCAAGAAAAATTGCGCCGCCTATACCGGTGCCGTAAGTGAGGCAGATAAAGTCAGGGCAATCTTTTGCTGCACCGAAAACCGCTTCACCGAGCGCAGCGGAATTAACATCGTTTTCGACCGCTGTCGGGATGCCGGTTTCAGTTTCAATAATCTCTTTTATTTTTGTTCCGGTGTAGCCGGGGATGCTGTCGGTAGCAAAAATAATCATGCCTTTTTTGCTGTCAACCTGCCCTGCGGTAGAGATACCGATTCTGTCAATTCCGTCAAATGTTTTTATGATTTCAACAACGCGGTCAATTATCTTTTTGCCGCCTTCATGAGCATTGGTTGGAATTGATTTTTTTTCGGTCAGATTAAAATTATTATCGCAAACAGCATATTTTATTTCAGTTCCGCCGATGTCAAAGGCAAGGGTTTTCATCTGCTTTCCTCCAGGGCTTTGACAAATCTTTTTGTGATATCCATGGGCCTTGTGATTGCAGTGCCAACAACCGCTGCATGTGCGCCGCAGTTGAATGCTTCAACGAGTTGTTCGGGTACCCAGA